>DLLA01000081.1:0-997 GCA_002479035.1 Bacteroidales bacterium UBA7574
GACTCTTAATCAGTGGGTCGAGGGTTCGAGTCCCTCGGGGGACACAAAAGACGACCCTATAAATCGCGAGGTTTGTAGGGTCGTTATCTATATGATAAGCAATATACAAGTGCTGCAAGAACAGGACGCATAATAAAAGTTCCGTGTTTAGGGCGCCTGCGTAAAAATATAGAAAAAGCGAGGCTGCCTAACGCTATCGGTCAGGCAGCCCAAAGTTGTACTCTCAATAACAATTTATTTGGAAATTGCGCCACTTGGGCAGACATCTGCACATGTGCCACATTCAGTACACAAGTCAGGGTCAATGGAGTAACGATCGCCTTCGGAGATGGCTCCCATCGGGCACTCGTCCTTGCAAGTGCCACAAGCGATACAATCTTCAGAAATTACGTAAGCCATAAATATTTATAATTTGGTTTGTTGTTATCTATTCTCAAAACTGCTGCAAAGGTACGACAAATAAACTGAAATACCAAATAATGGGGATTGAAAAAATGAAAAAAAGAGGTATTTGTTGTCCTGTTTCACTTTTTGTGCTGTTGCATAACCGCCAGCAGTTTGGCGTTGGGTCCTGTTAACTGCTTGTCGGTCAGCCCTTTCTGCCGTGCATAGGTGGTCCAGTCTTTGGCTCCCTTTTCCTTGAGCGGCAGCCCCAGTTGCAGGTAGTGGCAGTAGGCAATGCCAAGGGCATCGGTGGCATCCAACTTGCGCGGCATATCGGCATCGGGTATGTGAAGGAAACGCTGGAGCATGGATGCAACCTGTTGTTTGTCAGCATGTCCGTTGCCTGTGATCGCCATCTTGACCTTCATGGGCGAGTACTCGTTGACGGGAATGTCCTTGGAGAGGGCTGCGGCAATAGCGACCCCCTGCGCATGGACGATTTTAATCATCGTTTGGGGGTTCTTGTCCACAAACTGTGTCTCAATAGCCAGTTCGGTGGGGTGGTACTCCGCGATGAGTTCCTGCAGGAAGAAAAACTCGCGTTGCAGGCGGG
>DLLA01000081.1:1045-1974 GCA_002479035.1 Bacteroidales bacterium UBA7574
TACTGGTCGTCCAACTTATGCACATCGTACACGCCAAAATCCAGAATATCAACCTGTTTGCCCGCCGTATGCAAGAGGGCATAGCCCATAAACAGCGTGCCAGGGTCAATGCCAAGGATAATGTGTTCTTTTACCAGTTTGTCAAGCATTTGAGGGCGTCTTGAGTGAGTTGGTCTTTCTCGTGATGGCGTGAGTCGAGCACTACCACGCGCTTCTGAAGCGTGTAGGTTTCGCCTGGCAAGATGGGTAGGGTGGCAGAGTATCCGACGATGTGTTGTTTCTCAATCTTGATGGGGCGGTGCGGGGTGGGGGTCTCGTTCTTGAAGATGGTGTAGTTCATGGCGCAACAGAGTTGCATGTCCATGTAGCGCATCTGGAGCCACATCCAGCAGAGGTCCTGCCCCACATAGTTCATGAGGGGATACCACTCCACGCTCTCCTCGCCGCCACCCAAGAGGGCAAGTAGCGATATGGGTCCGCTGTAGTTGTCGGAGCAGACTTCGTAGGTGATTTGCATCGCCTCTTTTTTGCCAGCAAGCAGTTCGCGGCGGGCTTTCACGTGTATGCGGAAACCTTTTGGCGAGACGGCGGTGAAGTTGCGCTCGAGGAGGGGCGTGTTCTTGTGGAGACAGCGGTGAAACTCCTCAACCTGCCAGTTTGCCAGGTCGAGACGTTCGTCGTGGAGCCGGACAGAGATGGAGGAGATGTTGGGAATGGGCTTTTCCACCCCCTTGATGAATGTGCAAAGGCGTTGCGCTCCCGCATAGTGCTCCTCGAAATGGGCAGTCTGGCAGAGGTAGTCGTTCGCGAAACTGAGTTGCTGCTCCAATAGCGGTTCCTGCTCGGGACTCCACGTGTCTTGCTCAATGGTCCATGTGTTGTATTTTAACATACGGTATATGTAATGGTTAATAGTTAATAATTAATAG
>DLLA01000081.1:2063-5866 GCA_002479035.1 Bacteroidales bacterium UBA7574
TCACCCGTTAATCACCCGATAATCACCCGTTAATCACCCGATGAAGACCCGAAAAGGTCTCGAGATTTCCCAGACCCTTTCAGAGAGGGAAAACGTGGAAGTTACTTGGTGGTTTCGCGGACGACCAAATCGGTGGGTACCATTTCCGTCTGGAAGATGCGCTCGTCTCCGTCCAAACGCTTGAGGAGCCGCTGCATGGCACGCCGCCCAATTTCGACTCCATGCTGCTGCACCGTGGTGAGCATGGGGGATGTGGTGCGGCAAAGGGGGTCGTCAGAGAAACCGCAGATAGCCAGTTGACCGGGGATGGATACGCCGAGAATCTGTGCAGCATAGAGAACCCCTGAGGCACAATTGTCATTGACGCAGAAGATGGCATCGGGGCGGTCGGGCATCTGGAGGATATGGGGCGTGTCGATGATGGCCTGGGCACGTGTGTCGCAGGTGGTGATGTTGTCTTCCTCGCACGGCAATCCGTAATGCAAAAGGGCATCGCGCCACCCCTGATAGCGGCGTCGTGCCACCTCCAATTGCATGGGCGATGAGAAATAAGCAATGCGCTTGCAGCCCGTTTGAATGAGGTACTCGACAGCGGTGTAGGCACCTGTGTAGTCGTCGGAAAGAACTTGGTCGCACTTGAGCGAGGGACACGGGCGGTCGTAGAGCACGAGGGGTATGCCGCTGTTGATGACCTCTTGCAGATGGTTGAGGTGGACGGTCTGTTTGCTGACGCCCACCAGAATGCCTGCGACACGGCTACCGATGAGGGCTTGGACGCTCTCAATCTCTTTTTCGACGTTTTCGCCCGTTTGGCAGATGAGAATTTTATAGCCGGCATCGTTGGAGGTCTGCTCGATGCCGTCCAGCACGGAGGCAAAAAAATGGTGGTTGACTTCAGGGAGGACGACGCCAATGGTGTTGTTGCGGCAGGTGCGGAGGTTGCTCGCCATGATGTTGGGCTTGTAGTTGAGTTGCCTTGCGCAGTCGCGCACTATTTGTTTGGTCTGCTCGCTGATGTCGGGGTGGTTTTGCAGGGCACGGCTGACAGTGGAGACCGAGATACCCAATTCGCGTGCTATGTCCTTGATAGTGATGGCTTTCATGCGGTTCCTTCGGTTAGTCTTGAGGGGAGTCGTCGGTGTCCTTGGGCTGTATATTCTCTGCCTTTTCGCGGCTATGCAAGGCTCCGCGGAAGATGATGAGGACCGCCCCCGCGACGAGGACATAGTCGGAGTAGGGTTGCAGTTTCATGTAACTCATGACGCAGCCTGCAAGAAGGACTACCATGCCGACAATCAATAGGATTTTGCTCCACTTCATATTGTTGCTACTGAATTAGTTGTCAATTAGATATACATCCTCGTTGTCTGTGTGCATGCCGTATTGTTCGCGTGCAAACCGCTCGAGACTGTCGGTGTCTTGCAACACCTGTATGGTGCGCAGGGCATGTTCCGTGTCTTGATGAGCATGTTCTACTTGTGCCTTGGTCTTTTTGATTTGGAGACCTCGGCGTATGCAACTGACCATGCTTTGGTCGCCGATAAAAAGAAAGATTAGCGCAAATATCAGAATGGCAATTATATATTTGTTTATCAGATATTTGCGTAGAGTTGCCTTTATGTTGATCCTGTCAATCATTGTGGTTGCCCGGTGTGTGTTGCGGGAATGTTGCGCAACTTGTGCAAGTTTTTCCGCAAACGTTGCGCAAAATTACTGCAAATTTTTGATATTCGCAAATATGACGGGGTGTTTTGTGCAATATACTGTGAGTGCGTTGATGTGACACCTTATAAATATGCGCGCGCGTGCGAACGCGCGAGAACAGGGTTGCATATTTGGAGAAAATGTAGTATCTTTGCGCGTTTATTCAGTACTTATGCTCAACAACGCAGACCAACAAGAGATACTTCGTCGTCGCACCTTTGCGATTATCAGTCACCCCGATGCGGGTAAGACCACGCTCACCGAGAAACTGCTGCTTTACGGCGGTGCCATCCATGTGGCAGGTGCCGTGAAGTCCAACAAGATACGCAAGACAGCCACCTCCGACTGGATGGAAATCGAGAAGCAGCGCGGTATATCCGTGGCAACTTCGGTGATGGGATTCGATTATACACCTACTTTTAACGATTTGCAAACCCCTCCTTCGAAGGAGGGGGTGGGGAGGTCTTTTCACATCAATATCCTCGACACCCCGGGTCACCAGGACTTTGCCGAGGACACCTTCCGCACCCTCACCGCGGTGGATTCAGTCATCATCGTGATTGATGCCGCCAAGGGCGTGGAGACGCAGACGCGCCGGCTGATGCAGGTCTGCCGTATGCGCAAGACGCCGGTTATGGTGTTTGTCAACAAGATGGACCGTGAGGGCAAGGACCCCTTCGACCTCCTCGACGAGGTGGAGAGCGAACTCGGCATTCACGTGCGCCCGCTGTCGTGGCCTATCAATATGGGGCAACGCTTCAAAGGTGTGTACAATATCTTCCAATCCACGCTCGACCTCTACACCCCCGACAAGACGCATGTGACTGAATCTCTGCGCTTTGACGATGTCACCGACCCGCAAATAGCGACCCTTATCGGTGATGCGGACGCGGAGAAACTGCAGTCCGACCTTGAGATAATCAGCGGCGTGTACAACCCCTTCGACAAGGAGCAGTACCTCGCGGGAGACCTTGCCCCTGTGTTCTTCGGCTCTGCCCTTAACACATTCGGTGTCAAGGAGTTACTGGAGTGCTTCGTGCGCATAGCCCCCTCGCCACGACCTGTGGACGCTATCGAACGCCGCGTGGACCCGATGGAGGACAATTTCACGGGGTTCTGCTTCAAGATACACGCCAACATGGACCCCAACCACCGCTCGTGCATAGCCTTTTTCAAGATTTGTTCGGGTAAATTTCTGCGCAACACCTATTATAAACACGTGCGCGAGAACCGCCAAATGCGCTTTTCCGCCCCCACATGCTTCATGGCACAGCGCAAGGAGACGGTGGATGAGGCGTATGCCGGCGACATCATCGGACTACCCGACACGGGCAATTTCAAGATTGGGGACACCCTCACTTCGGGCGAAAACCTGCATTTCAAGGGCTTGCCGTCGTTCTCACCCGAGATGTTCAAGTACATCGAGAACGCCGACCCCATGAAGCAAAAGCAACTCGACAAGGGCATCCACCAACTCATGGACGAGGGCGTGGCGCAACTCTTTGTCAGTCAACTGAATGGGCGCAAGATTATCGGCACGGTCGGGCAACTCCAGTTCGAGGTCATTCAGTATCGTCTCGAGCACGAGTACCAAGCCAAATGCCGTTGGGAGCCGCTCCAGATGTACAAAGCCTGCTGGATTGAGTCGGACGATGATGCCGAACTCGAGATGTTCAAAAAGCGCAAAGCCCAGTACATGGCTACCGACAAAGACGGGCGCGATGTCTTCATGGCGGACTCGTCCTACGTCCTCCAAATGGCGCAAAACGACTACAAGCACATCACCTTCCACTTCACAAGCGAGTTCTAACCGTGCATCAACATATAAACTTATCAACGTATAAACTTATAAACCAATGAAAAACGTCAAACTTCGACTTATCGTCATGAACTTCCTCGAATATGCTGTTTGGGGAGCGTACCTCACGTCCATGGGCACTTACCTTGCCAACCACGGCTTGGCAACGCATATCGGCTGGTTCTATTCCATTCAGGGTATCGTCAGTCTCTTCATGCCCGCCCTCATGGGTATCGTGGCGGACCGTTGGATTCCCGCGCAGAAACTGTTGAGTATCTGCCACGCTATGGCGGGTCTGTTC
>DLLA01000081.1:5933-6103 GCA_002479035.1 Bacteroidales bacterium UBA7574
GGTATTATGTATGGTGCTGATATTCAGTTCGCTGCACTCTTTACGCTCTACACTGTATCCGTGGCGTTCTATATGCCCACCATCGCCCTCAGCAACTCCGTAGCCTACACCGCACTTGGTCAGGCGGGGCTCGATACGGTCAAGGATTTCCCGCCTATCCGTGTCTTCGG
>DLLA01000081.1:6175-9161 GCA_002479035.1 Bacteroidales bacterium UBA7574
CGGTTTCATCGCCACCATGTGGATTGTGGACCTCTGCGGTTTCCAGAAAACCAGCCTGCAATTCATGGTCAGCGGCGGACTCAGTATCCTGCTTGCCCTCTATTCCCTCACGCTCCCCGCATGTCCTGTCAAAGGCAATGTGGCTGCCAAATCCCTCACCGAGGCGCTTGGTCTGGAGGCTTTCAAACTGTTCAAACAGAAGAAGATGGCGATTTTCTTCATCTTCTCTATGATGCTCGGCATGTGCTTGCAGGTCACCAATAGTTACGCTAACCCGTTCATTACCAGTTTCGAAGCCATATCCGAGTTCGCCGACACCTTTGGCGTACAGCATGCCAACATGCTCATCTCCATTTCGCAGATATGCGAAGCCCTGTGCATTCTCTGTATCCCGTTCTTCCTCAAGCGGTTCGGCATCAAGAATGTCATGCTCATGGCTATGTTCGCATGGGTATTGCGTTTCGGACTTTTCGGACTCGGCAACCCGGGCTTCCCTGGCGTTATCTTGTTCATTCTCAGTTGCATAGTCTATGGCTTTGCCTTTGATTTCTTCAATATCTCAGGCTCGCTTTATGTGGACCAGGAGGCGGATGTGCAACTCCGTTCCAGCGCACAGGGGCTCTTTATGATGATGACCAACGGCTTCGGTGCCACCATCGGCACACTCTCCGCGCAAGCCATTGTCAATCACTTCGTTTACGCTGACAACGTTGTCGCCGAAGGTGCCATGACTGTTTGGCAGGGCTGGCAAACCAGTTGGTATATTTTCGCCGCTTTTGCCCTCTTCGTAGCCGTTTCTTTCTGGATTGTCTTCCCGAAAACTCCCGTCAAGAAATAACTTTCGCTCCCGGGCAACCTCATCATCCGCCGACCATATTTTATGTACCGCAAAGAACTGGCATACTATTTCTCGTCCCCCATTGCGTATATCGTCATTGGGCTTTACTTGCTGGCAATCAGTCTCTTCCTGTGGGTTATCCCCGGGCAATGGAATGTCATCGAGTCGGGTTACGCGCAAGTGGATGGGCTGTTTCAGTTGTCGCCTTGGCTGTTGATGCTCTTGTGCCCTGCGCTCACTATGCGCCTCTTTTCCGAGGAACGCCGCAGTGGCACTTGGACATTGTTGCGTGCCCAGCCTATCCCGCTTTGGCGCATCGTGGTCTGCAAATATATGGCAGCGTGGACGCTCACAGTCTTGGCGTTGTTGCCTTGTACTGTGCACTATTTCATTGTCTTCTGTATGGCTGAGCCCCTCGGCAATATCGATGGCGGGCAGTTCTGCGGTTCCATGATGGGCTTGGTGTTGCTCAGTGCCGCCTTCACGGGCATTGGCGTGTTGGCTGGCAGCCTCACCAAAAGCCAACTCATCGCCTTCATTTTGGGCGCGGTTTCCTGTTTTGTCCTCTACTGGGTAGCCCTGCAAGCCCACTACAGCAGTATCTCGCGCGGTGTCGTGGACATGCGCGACATTATCTTCTTCCTGTCTGTCGCGGTTGCTTCTATCTTGTTGAGTATCTTTATATTGGATAGAGTTACAAAGAAATAACTACGCACTCTGGAATAGCGCATCGTAAATTCGCAAATCGCAAATGACAAAAATTGGTCTTCTCAGCGACACCCACGGACTTCTCGATCCGCGTGTCTTCGAGCATTTCCGCGAGGTGGACGAAATATGGCATGCGGGTGACATTGGCAGCATCGAAGTCTTGCAGGCTCTTCGTGAATTCAAGCCCACTCGTGCCGTCTATGGCAATATGGACAGCGGCGATGTGCGCTATTCCCTCAGCGAATTCTACCGCTTTCGTGTGGAGGAGGTCAACGTCTTCATGACCCATATCGGCGGATATCCGGGCAAATACAACCCGTGGCTCCTGCCCATGTTCCGCAAGAGTCAGTCTTCCGAGGACCCTAATCGGCGCATCCAACTCTTTGTCTGCGGGCACAGCCACATCCTCAAGGTGCAATACGACCGCCAATGGGGTTTCCTTACCATGAACCCGGGCGCAGCAGGCAAACAGGGGTGGCAGACTGTGCAGACACTCTTACGTTTTGTCATTGACGGGGCGGATATTCGAGACTTGGAGGTGATAGAGTTGGAAAAAAGATAATGGTACCTCGAATTTTAGTTGGAAAAAAGATAGAAAAAGTGCTCACATACCTCTTTTTTCTTTGTTCTTGCTCTGAATGTAACTGCAAAATATGTGTTGTAAAACATGTTTTTGCTAAAATAAGGCCTGAAATGTGTTGCAGAACATAAAAAATGGTCTTGTGGGGCTATCGAAAAAGCAGTACCTTTGCACTCGCAAAAGAAAGTTATCGACACAATCTTTTTTGTACCTTAAAAATCAAACAGACTAATACCGTGGAAAAATAGCCGTCGCGAGACGGCTTTTTTCTTTTTATTGTCTGCTCAACTCCTGCCCTTCCCCTGCCGTGCAGTCACACGCAATTTCGACTGCCGCACACGTGTACCTTCTGGCGTTTTCAATTTATTTTCAACACATTCTTAATTCCCACTCGTTCCCTTCTCAATCTGTTTTCGTTATTTTCTCAATCCTCTCCCAATCCTTTCCCAATCTTCCCCCAATTTCCTCCTAACAAGCATTTGTGTTCTCCTCGTAATATCCTTGAAGTAAAACTATGTTAATAGTATGTGGTTAGTATGTGATTAGTATGTGATTCAACCCATTTTATAGAGACCATATCGAAGGGTTTTGCTTTAGTTGTTAGTATTTGTTAATGCTTGTGTTTTGCCGGTTTCATGTCCTTGTGCTCCTTGCCCGCACCTCAAAAAACGCCAAATAGGGGACTAAATTTGTCAGATTCGGAAAAAATGCTTATCTTTGTCCCTCAAACATTTACACAGGCATCATGACCAACAAAGAGACCTACATCGAGTTCTGCCGCTGGAACCGCGACCTGCCTGTCTTCCTCACCGACTGGTGGATGGACGCTGTCTGTGCGGGCAAGCAGTGGGATGTGCTGC
>DLLA01000080.1 GCA_002479035.1 Bacteroidales bacterium UBA7574
CGATAGACCCGCGACAAACTCCCTACAATTCCCCTTGTTGCATACGGATGATTGTGGACTGATTTACAATGGACGAGGGAACCTTTTCGGGTCCCCTCGCTCAATTCGAGTGCAAAGGTACTACTTTTTCCGTAAATATGCAAATAAATTCTTCATTTTTGTGCGAAAACAATCTACATAGCACAAAAGATATTCCATTATTCTCACTTATTAACTTATCCACACAATTGGAATGGTTTTTGCGTAGAGTATTATACGATATGTTCAATTAACATCAAACTAATCGTAACTATGAAACAAATTCATCTTTCAGCCATTGTACTGGCAACCCTGCTCACGGCTTCAGTCCTATCCCTTGAGGCGCGTGCGAACACCTCTCCCCTACCCGCAACAGGTACCACCGGTATCCGAGTGGATACATTGGAGCATTGCCTGCGTATGCACGATGGCGACAAAGCGGTGTATATCTATCATGGTGTGCCCTACGCCCATGCGGAGCGGTTCAGAGCACCGATTATGGCGGACGGCATTGAACCAAGCGACACCTACACACACAGTTATCTCACTTGTTATCAACGCATTAACTATGCTGCTCCCGACAAGCAATATGGAGAGTCGCATGTAGTCCTGCACGGGGGAGAGGCATCTCCCTTGACAGAAGATTGTCTGGTACTCACCATTAACTCGCCCTACCCGTTGGACGCTGCCCAAACCGCACAACTGCCTGTTTTTGTGTACATTCACGGAGGCAACTACTACGCGGGCGGTGGTGAAAAAAACAACACCCAGTTGGCAGAATTTGCCCTGCGCGAACAAGTGGTGACAGTGACCGTGACCTACCGCCTGGGAGTATTCGGATATATGTATCAGCCTGATTCCATGTCAGTTAACCTCGGTTTGCAAGACCAACTGACGGCACTTCGCTGGGTGCACAACTATATCCACCGTTTTGGCGGTGATGCCGGAAATATCACCTTGGCAGGTCAGTCTGCAGGTGCACAGAGCGTGGTCTATTGTTTGGCTGACAGCAGTCGTGTCCCTGTCCGTCGCGCCATTGTATTTTCCGCACCCATGGGGCTGACCACCGGCAAATGTATTGCCACACAACGCACCCGATATATCCGTAACTATCTGGACAAAAGAGGGTTGGACGTATGGACATGTCCAGCCGACTCCCTGTTGGCTGCCCAATTGGCATATATGGACAGCCACCCGCAACAGTGGCATGCCCTCCCCTTCTCGCCTACCGGCCTGCCGCAGATGCCCAAGTACGGAGCACGTGTACAATGGCCGGAACAGGTAGTGGTGAGTGCACAGGCACAGGACGGCAGTATGTTCGGACCTAAAGTGGCATGGGGTTTCGTAACCCGCAATGTGTTTATCCATCCTGCAAAACGCTATGTGCGTTACCTGCAAAAACAAGGTGTACAGGCACAATATCACCTCTATACATGGCAACCGCGCGGCTCTGAATTGCAGGCAGCACATTGTGCAGAATTGCCCTTGTTCTTGGACGGTGTAGAGGATTTTTGGGTCGGCTCATGGATTATGGGTGATGTCACAGGAGAGGAATTGCGCCCCATGCGCGAGAAGGCTATGGACGACCTTGCCCACTTTATGCGCACCGGCAAATGGACTATGGATTAACACATTAGACTCAACAACCCATATACCGCAAACAAGGCTGCTTGACGTAATGTCGGGCAGCCTTATTTATATCCAATAATATAATTAGGTACTAATTATATCCCGAGTTTCTTGCGGATGTCTTTTGGAATGGCGTTCTTGTGGACAAGGACATCGTTGGTCTTGAACTTCATAAATGCCTCGGAGACGTACCAGATACCCTTATAGTCAGACTTTTGTGTGCCCCATGAGTTCTTAATCATGTAGTAGCGTTTGCCGTTTTGGTCGTGTGCGGTACCGAAGATTTGCATGCCATGGTCATCGGTGTTCTCCCAACTGTCATACGCCTGTTGGCGCATTTCCTGGGTTACTTCCATTTCGGGTAGGGGTTTCTTGGTGAGTTCTTCTCTCTTGTCCTTGTCTGTAAGTCCCAACCAATGTGCGGCGTCGCTGCCTGTGAGGTCAGCCCCTTTGTCAGCATCGGGCATGACACCGATACCTTTGCGGGTGAAGCCTACTTCGCTGACATCTGCGCCCCAAGCCAAGGTATAGCCGTTAGCAATAGCATTGTCAATGATGCGCATCATCTCGTCCATAGGCACATTGTACATCTGGTCCATACGCCAGTTGTCGGGTACCTCAAGGGCGAAAGTGGTGTAGAAAGGATGGTGGGTATAGGAGGTGATACTCACATAGTCGTCGGCATTGAGACCCAATTCTTTCACAAAGGACTGGGGGGTGTACGTCTTGCCGTTGTAGTTGAAGGTCTCGGGGCATTTGCCGAGGTAGGTGTCGTAGACAGCCTCCAAGCCTTTCGCCCATACGGGGGTGAGTTTTTTGAGTTTGCCGGATGTGAGTGCATGTACATAGCCTTTAGCCACTGCATCCAACTCTGCATGTACTGGGAGTGTATCTGCAGGGCTGCTTGCATATTGGATGCCGGGCATAGCATCTTGAGGTACAAGTCCGTAGTTCTTCATACAATAGATGACATCGTAGGCAGAGCCACCGGGGGCAAACTCCGCGGTGCCATACATACGTACTACATACTTGGCACGGTCCATCATGGTGTGGTGGACTACAAACATCTCGCTGAGGTCATATTCCCCTTTGCCCATACGGAGCAACTCGCTCTCGATGAAGCCGATAGTGGAGAAACTCCAACAAGTACTGCTGCGGTGTTGGTCTTTGACGGGTGTGATACCTACACTGTCAATAGTTGTGAAACGGAAACCTTCAATGGTGTCCGGTTTTGCCTCTGTAGCATCTTGTGCAAAGACGCCTACAGAAAGTGCCGACATAGCGGCAATCAAAAGGGTTTTGTTCATGTCTTATTATTTATTACTATATTTTATAAACTGCCTGTCTAATGCCCTCATATCAATCCATGTTTACGGACGGGCTCACACGTAATCTGTATCCCCAATCGGCGAAACGTCTTCCTATCCACCTCAGAGAGCATGACTGTAGAATGGGCTTGGCAGCCATTGAGACGTGGCAATTGGCGCAATGCCTCGGCACAACGCTCATCGCTCTGACTCAAGACAGACAACGCCACCAACATCTCGTCGGTATGCAGGCGCGGGTTATGCCCCTGCAAGTAGGCAATCTTCGTGTGCTGTATGGGGGCTATCAACTTCTCGGGCAACAGGCGCACAGAGTGGTCTATGCCCGCCAGATGTTTGGTTGCATTGATTAGCAATGCCGCCGAACACCCCAACAAATCACCCGTATGCGCTGTGATAATAGTACCGTCCTCCAATTCGATTGCAGTTGCCGACGCATTCTCTTTGTCCCTGCATGCCTTAGCCGCCATAGTAGTGCGACGGTAGTCGGTGGTTATCCCCAATTGGCGCATCAGCAGCGTTATCTTGCTCACCTCTTTCTCCACATCATGCCCATCGGCAAAAGCGTCAAGCGCAGCATAATAGCGGCGGATAACCTCCTGCCGGCTTGCCTCGTTGCACACCTCATCGTCCGAGATACAGAAGCCCACCATGTTCACCCCCATGTCGGTGGGCGACTTGTACGGGTTATGCCCGTAGATACCCGTGAAAAGTGCGTCCAAGACTGGGAATATCTCGATGTCGCGGTTGTAGTTGATAGCGATATTGCCATACGCCTCGAGGTGGAACGGGTCGATCATATTCACATCGTTGAGGTCGGCAG
>DLLA01000041.1:0-5666 GCA_002479035.1 Bacteroidales bacterium UBA7574
TTCAACATAGTTCGTACTAATTGTTCGATAAACATTCAAGAATGATTCAAGGATAAACCAACAAAAACGAAGACTACCACAAAGACACTATTCGCGACATCAATCCTAACACCACAACCCCACAAAGCATATAAACACTCATGCAGGGTGTGGTTGACACAGAAACGAATGGCAACACTTGCAGAAATGATTTATTTTCAGTAATTTTGCATGAGGATTATGAAGAGGGCGCGTGAGGATAGAGAGGAAAGTGTATGCAGATTGTGAGAAGGGAGTATGAGGATTGTGAGGGGATTATTATAAGGAAAGAAATAAAATCTATACAATATGAAGATAAGAGTGGGAATTATGACCGCGCCGAAGATTGAGTATGAGTTGCGCGGGAACACATTTATGCTGAAAGATGTGCGAATTGGTATCGGGTTCCACTGGGACAGGACTGAAAACCAGTTGTTTGAAGGCGAGTTGGAGATTCGGAAAAATCCCGACGGCACGGAGACTGCCATCAACGTGATTGACGTAGAGGACTATTTGAGTTCGGTGATTACCTCGGAGATGTCGGCGACCTCGTCATTGGAACTGCTGAAAGCCCATGCCGTGATTTCACGGAGTTGGGTGCTGCGCCCGATAGTGAACCCGCAGCCCGCCCAAACAGGAATGGCATGTGAGGTGAATGAGGTGAAGGACGGTGTGGAGCGGCATATCAAATGGTATGAGCGCGATGCGCATGTGGGTTTTGACGTATGTGCCGACGACCATTGCCAGCGTTATGAGGGCATCACCCGCCGCGACCAGCATCCGGAAGCCGCAGCCCGCGTGCGCGAGGCCGTGGAATCCACCCGCGGGCAGGTGCTGATGTGCGATGGAGAGGTGTGCGATACCCGTTTCTACAAGAGTTGCGGGGGCAGAACGGAGTTGTTTGAGAACGCCTGGGCCCCTATCCACTACCGCTATTTAGAGAGTGTGGAGTGCCCCTATTGCAACACGAAAGACAAGAGGGTGCTGTCGCAAGTGCTGAATGACTATGACTTGGAGACGCAGGATTTCTATGCGTGGGAGGTACAGTACGGTCAGGAGGAGTTGTCGGCGATAGTGCGGGAACGTTCGGGGATTGACTTTGGCGAGATTCAGGAACTACGCCCTGTGAAACGCGGTCCGTCGGGGCGTATATACGAATTGGAGATTGTGGGCACAAAACGCCGAATGATAGTCGGCAAGGAGTTGGAAATACGCAAGTGGCTGAGCCGCAGTCACTTGTACAGCAGTGCATTTGAGGTGGAGTTTGATGCCGAGAAAAAGGTATTTACCTTGCGTGGCAAGGGCTGGGGGCACGGTGTGGGACTATGCCAGATAGGTGCAGCCGTGATGGCCGACAAGGGATTTACCTACGAGGAGATACTCGCGCACTACTTCCCGCACAGCGAACTGGAGATAATGAAGAATTAAGAATTATAAATTAAGAATTGCAACCAACGGCTGACAACATTGCAATGACAACCAACATTAATCGCAGAAATTAAAGTCCGCTCAAGACCTATCAAAACATTAATTACCATGTAATCAGCCAATAATTACAGGCAGACCTTTTTAGTGTGCCCAATAGATGTAGCGGTCGGCACTGACCTGTTGTGCGGCAGGTTCGACGATGAAAGAGGGGGTCTCTTTGTCCCACTCGCGGAACTCTCCGTTGCCAGTGGAGTCCTGCACGAAAGCCTGCACCTGCTCAGCCCACAACAACCATTGGCGAGCAGAGACACACTGCGAATCGACAGCCGTATTGACGAACTGCCGGTAGCGGGTGGAACGCCCGACGATGTTGTTGTGCGCGTCCATGAAATGGTCGCACGGTGCGTTGGGGTGAGCATGTTCCCAATAGACATCCATGACGAGCCACGCTATGGGTTCGGAGGTGTAGGAACGCAGTAACACATTGACATAGAGGTGCTTGAAGGCATCCCCCTGACGACCGCTGTTGGTGCGCTCGCCATAATAATATCGGGCAAGGCTCTCGGCACGCATCTTACTCTGCAAGACACGGTAGAACAGACGCGGCCCCTGCCACAAGAGGAGAGACAACAAGAGATTTTCCTCTTCAAAAGAAGTGATATGGAGCGTGTCGAAGGCAGTACGGTCGGCAAAGGCAGGGCTGCAGATGAGGCGCTGCAGGGAGTCGAAAGCGGCTTGTTCTCGAGGCGTAAACTCCATGAAATAAGGGAGATACAATGCTACAGAATCGGCAGCAGCCGCTGAAGACGAGGTTTGCGAAGGGGATTGCACAGGGTTATCCCACATAGGGAGTTCGGACTGAATGGCACTGATGATAGATGGTGCGGGGGCAGACTGCAGGAGGAGTTGCCGGCATAGTTGCTCCACACGGTTGGCATAGCCCATATACGCACGCTCGGGGTAGAGTTCGACGAGGCGTTGGTCCATATACTCCGCCAGGGTGAGTGAGTCGGCACGCACTTCTGCCGCCCGAGAGGTGTGGTATTTCGCAGATGCGGAGTCGTGGATAGCCTCGTATTCACTGCCAAGTACATAGAGCACCTCACCCGGGAAGGAAGGGATAACCGTAGTATCGGGGTGATAAACAGGTGCGGGAGCAGGAGCAGGCACCACTATATGTTTGGCAGCACAAGAGGCAAGAAGCAGCAAGATTGCCAAGAGAGGAAGGGGAGATTTCATTTACGTTTTACGAATTTACGATGTACGATTTATGTACGATTTAGCCCAAAGGGCTTTAATGTACGATTGACATACGATAGTATTAACTCTTTATTCGATTTGGCAGACCTTTATTTCTTCAGTATGATCCAAATGATGATGGGGGCACCAAAGAGGGCACTCATGGTGGAAATGGGCAGCGGATAGGTGAAGACGTTGCATAATACATCGCAGATTAACAGCAAGTTAGCCCCTATCAGTGCAGACGCGGGGACGGTCAGGCGGTGGTTGCTCTGTCCGAGAATCCCCCGTGCGATATGCGGAACCGCTACACCGACAAAAGCAATAGGTCCGCAAAACGCGGTGACCCCTCCAGCCAAGAGACCCGTAGCCAACACAATGAGCAGGCGGGTGCGGGGGATATTCACCCCAAGTCCGCGGGCATAATCTTCACCAAGCAATAGTCCGTTGAGGGGTTTGAGGAGACAAAGGACGATAACCGCCCCAACCAAACAGACGACAGCCAAGACGGGCAGTTGGCTCCACCCCACCCCACCGAGGCTGCCTAACGTCCACACTATGAACAATTTGAGCGAATCAGGATTGGCGAAGTTCTGCATGAGGTTGACCAATGCTCCCGCGATACTGCCAATCATCATGCCGACAATGAGCAGGCTGACGTTGCTTTGCACACGGTGCGAAAGAGACATCACGAGGAGCAACACCAACGTGCTGCCGACGACTGCCGCAGCAGCAACTCCCATCTGGCTGACAGCCCATGCCCCCGCGAGCAACGAGGAACACATGGTAAGGAGTGCCACGCCAAGACTGGCACCACTGCTGACACCTAATATATAAGGTCCTGCCAAGGGGTTGCGGAAGAGGGTCTGCATCATCAGTCCCGCCACCGAAAGCGATGCCCCCGCCAAGACAGCCGTGAGAGTTTTCGGGAGGCGCAGGTTGATGAATATCTGCTGCTCCATGGGCGACCAATCGCGCCCCAAACCGAAAGGCGATATCCAAATAGAGCCGCAGCAGAGGTCTAATGCCATACAGACCAGCAGCAGTGCAGACAAACCCGCAAAGATATACACATTTTTATTCACAAATATGTACGATTTACGAATTTACGAGGTGCGATTTATCCGGACATTTTGTTGATGTACAATTTTCAGGGCTGCTAATAACTCTCCGAGTCATTGGGGAAAGAGCCTTCCCGTACCGCTTGGATATAATTGCCGACGGCATCTTTGACAGCCGTCCCCAACTCCGCAAAATGGCGCAGGAACTTCGGCTTGAATCCCTCGTTGAGCCCCAACATATCATGCAGAACGAGCACCTGCCCATCGGTGTGAGAACCAGCCCCAATGCCAATAGTCGGGCACGACACCGCCTCTGTTACCCGCTCAGCCAAGGCAGCGGGAATCTTCTCAAGCACAATGGCAAAGCAGCCAGCATCGTCCAACGCCCGAGCATCACAGAGCAGTTGCTGCGCCTCGGCATCATCTTTGGCACGCAACCCGTAACCGCCGAACTGATTGACCGACTGAGGAGTGAGTCCGAGGTGCCCCATGACAGGAACCCCCGCCAGAATGAGGTGCCGCACAACAGGCAGGATGGCTGCTCCACCCTCCAACTTGACAGCATCGGCACCACTCTCCTTGAGCATACGAATGGCACTGCGCACAGCATCTTCTTCGCTCACCTGATAACTGCCAAAGGGCATATCAATGACCACCAGAGCGTGCCGAGCACCGCGTACCACACCGCGAGTAAGGAATATCATCTCGTCCACCGTGATGGGGAGGGTGTATTGATTGCCGCAGACCACATTGCTGGCACTGTCCCCGACAAGGATCATATCAATTCCCGCGTCATCCAACAGGCGTGTGAGGGTGAAATCGTAACTGGTGAGCATGGCAATCTTTTCGCCCTGCTGCTTCATCTGCCGCAGACGTGTGGTCGTCATGCGGGTAGTTTGTACATGTACTGACATTTTTGTCGTTGGTAATTAAGAATTAAAAATTAAGAATGAAGAATTGATACTACCGACTGCCATTCCTCATCCTTAATTCTTTATGATTCATTTCATCACAGGTTCCACTCAAAGCCGTCTTTTGTGTCCTTGATATGAAAACCGAGAGCGGTAAGGGAGTCGCGAATCTTGTCGCTGGTAGCCCAATCCTTGTTGCGCTTGGCGTCAAGGCGCATGTTCAGCAGCAAGTCCACTGCGCCGTGCAATGCCTGTTGGTCGGCAGAGGAGTCAGCGGTATTGTCCAAACGCAAGCCGAGAATATCAATGGCATACTCCTTCCAAACGGCACGGAGTTCGTCCCAATCCGCCTGCGAGACAGTACCCTTGCCGTCAAAGACGGTGTTGATGGCGCGTGCGGAGTCGAAGAGGTGCGAGATGACGATAGGCGTATTAAGGTCATCGTCCATAGCCTCCGCACAACGCTCACGCAAGCCGTTTATATCCACAGTCGAGGTGGCTGACGGCTGCAGTTTCTGCAAACGCTCGTATGCCTCCGTGAACCGTGCCAACCCCTTCTCGGCGGCAATGAGTGCATCATTCGAGAAGTCCACCGTGGAGCGGTAATGCGCCATAAGAATAAAGAACCGTATCACCATAGGCGCGAACGGTTGCGTCAGCAACGGGTGGTCACCATGGAAGAACTGCTCAAGGGTGATGAAGTTGTTGTAACTCTTGCCCATCTTCTTCCCCGCAATGGTAATCATATTGTTGTGCATCCAATAGCGCACACTCTCATGCCCGAGGGCGGCACATGATTGCGCAATCTCCGCCTCATGGTGCGGGAACATCAGGTCCATGCCGCCGCCGTGGATGTCAAATGTCTCACCAAGGTACTTGGTACCCATCGTGGAACACTCCATGTGCCACCCGGGGAAACCCTCGCTCCACGGGCTGGGCCAGTGCATGATATGTTCGGGCGAAGCCTTCTTCCAGAGGGCAAAATCATAACTGTGTTTCTTCTCCTGCT
>DLLA01000041.1:5747-6037 GCA_002479035.1 Bacteroidales bacterium UBA7574
TCCTCGAGGTTGCGCCCCGACAACTTGCCGTAGGGGAAGTCCTTGGCGTATTTCTCCACGTCCATATACACACTGCCGTTGACCACGTAGGCATAGCCATGGTCAAGTATCTTCTGCACAAACGCCTCCTGCTCGATGATATGCCCGCTGGCATGCGGCTCAATGCTCGGAGGCAGAACGCCCAGCAACTCCATGTCGTGGTGATAGCGGTTGGTATAGTACTGCACTATCTCCATAGGCTCCAACTGCTCCAGTCGGGCTTTCTTCTCTATCTTGTCCTCGCCCTCGTC
>DLLA01000116.1:0-148 GCA_002479035.1 Bacteroidales bacterium UBA7574
TTCTTCGGCGTGCAGATAGCCTACGCCCTTCAGGGCGCGAACATCAGCAGGATCTTCGCCACACTTGGTGCTGACCCTCATCAGTTGAGCTTCTTCTGGATCCTCCCTCCTCTGATGGGGATGATTGTCCAACCGCTCATCGGCAAGT
>DLLA01000116.1:217-365 GCA_002479035.1 Bacteroidales bacterium UBA7574
TACAAGACATGGTGCAGGATGGGGCGTAGAAAGCCTTATCTGCTGATTGGAGCCCTAATTTCCGTCCTTGTTATGATCTTCCTGCCTAACGCAGGGAGCTTGAACTTCTCGTCGAGGCTGATTCTTGGACTCAACGGAGCGATGTGGT
>DLLA01000116.1:410-1495 GCA_002479035.1 Bacteroidales bacterium UBA7574
CGATGTGGTTCGGACTGTTCTCGCTCATATTTCTTGACACTTCAATCAATGTCGCGATGCAGCCGTTCAAGATGATGGTCGGGGACATGGTCAGCGAGGAGCAGAAGGCGCAGGCATATTCAATCCAGTCGCTTCTTTGCAACGCTGGGAGCCTCGTCGGGTACCTTTTCCCTATCTTCTTTACATGGATCGGCATCGCCAACATCGCTCCCAAGGGGCAGGTCCCGCCGTCCGTGATCTGGAGCTTCTGGTGCGGTGCCGCGATCCTCATTGTCTGCGTGCTATACACCTTCTTGAAAGTCAAGGAGATGAATCCTCAGGAATATGCCGAATTCCATTCCATTGATTCCAAGCGTCAGGCTGAGGAGGTGAAAGAGAATCCGGGACTCATCAAGCTCTTGATTCATGCCCCTAAGACATTCTGGACAGTCGGACTGGTGCAGTTCTTCTGCTGGGCGGCTTTTATGTATATGTGGACATACTCCAACGGTGCCATTGCCGCACAATGCTTTGGTTGGGACGGTAAGGATGCCGCAGAAGAAGCGTTCCAGAACGCAGGCAACTGGGTAGGCGTCTGCTTTGCCATTCAAGCCGCAGGCTCGCTCTTGTGGGCGGCTCTCCTGCCTGCTATCGAACATCGCATAGGCAACAAAGGTGCCTATATCCTCTCCTTGGTCATCGGTGGCATAGGCTTCGCGTCGGTTTGTATGGTGCACAACCAATATGTGCTGTGGCTCAGTTACGCGCTCATCGGTACCGCATGGGCGGCGATGCTGGCACTGCCGTTTACCCTCTTCACCAATGCTATTATGGGTAGCAAACGTATGGGCACCCTGTTAGGGTTCTTCAACTGCACCATCTGCCTGCCGCAGATTATTGCAGCCCTGCTCGGTGGTGTATTATTAAGGTACGTGTGCGCGGGCGCGCAAGCGGGGATGTTGCTCATTGCGGGTGTCCTGCTCATACTCGGAGCATTGAGCGTACTGCTCATTCAAGAGAAGAAATAACGCTTTCCGTTCGCCTAACATAATGTAAAATAGGGATTAGGGGGTTAGAGATTAGGGATTAGGGAAGTAGATATTAGA
>DLLA01000116.1:1532-3299 GCA_002479035.1 Bacteroidales bacterium UBA7574
AAGTAGATATTAGAGATTAGGGGATAGGGAGCGGGTGATAATCAGCCATTTAAGGTATAAAAAGTAATATATTAACAACTAAAATCTAACAAGATGACGAAAAACAAACATCTTATTTTCTTCCTTCTTGCTGCATCATTTGCGGTGGGGTTCATATCTTGTACTCCGAAGTATGATGTAGAAGGGACGTGCAAGAATGTGGCATTGGCTACGATAATAGGTAGCGATTCTGTCCGTTCCGGAGCGATAGTGGATGGGCTTAAAATCACGTTAGTGGATTACCGCTTTCTTCCTGGCAGCAAGGCTGTTAGGACTACGACTACCTTCGGAGACGGCGTGTACGAAGCACCGACCTCAATGAACCTGTCCTATCAGATGGACGAGTTCGGAGAATCGGGAGTCGGAGTGGCTGTGTTGTTTACGCCCGAAGACAGCAGTATTGAACCTTTTAGTGTGGAATTTATGAACAATGCTCTGATTGAGAACGGCACCGACACTCTTACCGACCTGATGGCAAAGGTGGACAATTTCGGTAAAATTATCAGCACGTTCCCTAATTCTACATGGGAGTATGGCAATACGGTGTATTATATTGATACTACGAAGTATGACTCCATCAAAGTTACTATCAATAAGACAGTTACGCCTTCCGGTATTGTCCGCGATACTATCTATGACACCATCCATGTAGAGATATATGACACAATGGGTATCTACCAGCAGACGCAAGTGGAGATTTCATTCAATCGTGACGAGACCACTTTGGCAAACCTCGGGCACTACAAGTACGACTACATTGTGCGTACCAAGGGCGACTCCGTTACTCCTGCACAAGATATCGATAGCCTGTGTGTTCACAAAGACTACGATATGCGTTGGTGTTTCTCCTCTATTATTACAGCGCGCCAATTCAACTTGTTCACTATTGCGGAGACAGATGACAAGGAACGTCTCTCGTTCAATATGTTCAAGTATGCCGCCGGTGAGAGTGTGATTGTGAATACTGACTATACGTACACCTTCAAGAAATAACCTCTAAATAAGTACTGAAATGAAACACGTTCTAAGATATTCGCGTTTTGCAGCATTGCTGTCTGTATTCTTGATGGTGAATGCTTTTGCCTATGCACAGACTACGACGGCATCGGGTGTGATAGTGGATGCCGCAAATGGTGAGCCAATCATTGGTGCCAACATAATTGAAAAAGGTACTACCAATGGTACTATCACCGATTTCGATGGTAACTTTACGCTCTCCGTACAGACGGGTGCCACGCTCGAAATCAGTTATATGGGCTACAAGACCATTGAAATGCCTGCTTCCCAAAATATGAAGATTCAGTTAGGCGAAGACACCGAACTGCTCGAAGAGGTAGTGGTTGTGGGCTATGGTATGGTCAAGAAAAACGATGCCACGGGTTCTGTGACCGCTATCAAGCCCGATGACATGAACAAGGGTCTGAATGTCAATGCACAAGACATGATGCAGGGCAAGATTGCCGGCGTCAGTGTAACATCCGATGGCGGTACCCCGGGCGGCGGTTCTACCATCCGTATTCGTGGCGGTTCGTCTCTTTCTGCAAGTAACGACCCGCTGATTGTGATTGACGGTTTGGCAATGGACAACGACGGTATCCCCGGGGCCGCCAATGCATTGTCGATGGTGAACCCGAGTGATATTGAGACGTTTACAGTGTTGAAAGACGCTTCTGCGACAGCCATCTACGGTAGCCGCGCCAGCAACGGTGTCATCATCATCACGACCAA
>DLLA01000116.1:3383-4326 GCA_002479035.1 Bacteroidales bacterium UBA7574
AACCGGATGGAAGTGTTTACTGGTGATGAGATGCGTGCGTATGCTACGGCTATCGGTTTGGGGAGCGACAAAATGCGTTACCTCGGCACTGCCAACACCGATTGGCAAGACCAAGTTTATCGTACTGCTATCTCCACAGACCATAATTTCTCTGTCATGGGTGGTACCAAGCACATGCCGTATCGTGCATCGCTCGGCTATACGCTCAACAATGGTACTATCAAGACCAGCCAAATGCAGCGTGTTACTGCGGCTGTCAATCTTTCACCCTCGTTCTTCGACAATCACTTGAATATCAACCTCAATGCCAAAGGATTGTATATCCACAACAGTTACGAGGCAGGTGTGGTTGGCTCGGCTATTGCTATGGATCCGACGATGCCCGTATATGGAGGAGCAACGAATATCTATGGGCAGACTATCGTATCCGACCAGGTTATCAATGATTTCTTTGGCGGTTACTACGAGCCTACTACGACAGCCAACTACAATGATAATACATGGAATACTACATACGATACTCAGTCAACCCTTAACCCTGTTGCAAACCTGAACCAGAACTCGTCTATTGCCAATTCAGGTTCGTTTGTAGGTAACTTGGAGGCAGATTATAAAATTCATGGTTTCGAGGATTTGCACTTGCACGCCAACTTCGGTGCAGATTATTCGTACGGTCTTCAGAGATATGAGAATAGTCCGTATGGCACCAAGAACCACTACTATGGTTGGAGCGGCTATGATATAAAGAACAAGTACAACCTGCAGTTCAATGCGTATGCACAATACTACAAGGACTTTACGGATACGCAGCACTTTGACATCATGGCAGGTTACGAGTGGCAACACTTCTACAATGACTATGTTTCCGAAGGCAACGGTCTCGTGCGTGACACCAACAATGACCCTGCCAAACGTGGCACCAAGTATCCTGTATCTTCATTGT
>DLLA01000116.1:4355-8521 GCA_002479035.1 Bacteroidales bacterium UBA7574
AAGACAGAGAGTTATCTGGTCTCCTTCTTCGGGCGTCTGAACTACATCGGTTGGAACCAGTTGATGATTACCGCCACGGTGCGTGGTGATGGCTCATCGCGTTTTGCTCCTGAGCACCGTTGGGGTGTGTTCCCGTCCGTGGCATTGGGCTGGAAGATAAAGGAGACCTTCTTGAAAGATGTGAATGCGATTAGCGACTTGAAACTCCGTCTGGGTTATGGTATTACCGGTCAGCAGAATATCCAACAGGGTGATTACCCCTATATGGCAACCTATACTATCAGTCAGGAACACGCTTATTATCCCATCGGTGGCGAGGGCAATATCCTCTATGATGACATGGGCAATGCCATCACGGATGCGGATGGCACACCGCTCTACTCTACCTATCGTCCGAATGCCTTCAACCACGATTTGACATGGGAGAAGACCACCACCTACAATGCAGGTATTGATTATGGTTTCCTCAACAACCGTGTTTCGGGTAGCATTGACTACTACTATCGCCAAACAGACGACCTCTTGAATGTCATTCCAGTAGCAGTAGGCACTAACTTCCGTAACAAGGTCATCAGCAACGTGG
This sequence comes from Bacteroidales bacterium UBA7574, assembly GCA_002479035.1. GTDB lineage: Bacteria > Bacteroidota > Bacteroidia > Bacteroidales > Paludibacteraceae > Colicola. The sequence continues at coordinate 4,939 of DLLA01000116.1, forward strand.
GTTCGCTCACCAACCAAGGTGTGGAGTTCGCTATCAATGCTGTGGCTGTTGACCGCAAGAACTTCAAGTGGGACTTTGGTTTCAACCTTACTTATAATGATAACAAAATCATCAAGTTGAACACCGGCGACGACCAAACACCCATCCCGACAGGCGGTATCTCCTGCGGTACGGGTAACACCATTCAACGCCACGCAGTAGGCTATGCAGCCAACACGTTCTATGTCTATGAGACGGCAAAGGGTACGCGAGAGAATGGTGAGACGTTCTTCTATGTGGTGGACCGCAACGAAGACGGACAAATCACAGAGGCAGACCAATACTACTATCATAGTCCGAATGCACCCATCACAATGGGTTTCCAGACCAAGTTCCAATTTTATGGTTTTGACCTTGGTATCTCGTTGCGCTCCAACATCGGCAACTACGTTTACAACGATGTCCTGGCTGCCAATCTTCAATATGCGGAGAAGGAAAAACTCTATCGTAACGGTTATCACAACCTGCTGAAATCGGCATTCGACACCTATTACAATGTAGGAATGAAGTCCAACCAAGTGTATAAGGATGCCGAGGGCAAAGATGCTTCATTCTCCGACTGGTATCGTTTGGACTACTTTGTAGAGAACGCTTCGTTCTTGCGTATCGACAATATCACATTGGGATACTCATTCAAACGTCCGAAGATTTCGGGACGTGCCTATATAACCATTCAGAACCCGTGTGTGTTCTCCAAGTACTCCGGACTTGATCCCGAAGTCTTTGGTGGTATTGACAACAATATATACCCGCGTTCAATGACCTCTTTGCTCGGCTTGAGCCTGCAATTCTAATATGTTGAAACTATACAAATACAAGATTATGAACAAGTTTTTGAAATATACTGCTATATTTTGTGGCTTGACCCTTGGCTTGGCATCTTGCGTGCAAGACCTCAACACCACACCTATTGACAAGAACTCCACTACGGCGTTCAACCAAGACGCTGTGTTCTCCAAATGCTATGCCACGCTGGCTTTGACAGGACAAAAGGGTCCTGACGGCGCCGGTGACATTGATGATTTGGACGAGGGTACATCATCGTTTTATCGCTTGATGTGGGAACTCAACGAGTTCCCCACCGATGAAGGTTGGTGGATATGGAACGATGTCGGATTGGCTGACATCCGCGTAATGAACTGGAATGGCGACAATGCCTTGGTAAAAGGTCTGTACTATCGTTTCAATATAGACATCAAACTTTGCAACCATTTCTTGGCAAATACCGAAGAGGCTACGGACGATAAGACTATCCGGCAGCGTGCGGAAGTGCGTTTCCTGCGTGCTCTCAACTATTGGTATCTGTTGGATATGTTCAAGGTGGCTCCGTTCAGTATCACCGAGTCTTCCGAACTCCCAGAGTTTGTGGAGCGTCCGCAACTATACGAGTGGTTGGTGGGTGAGTTGAAAGAACTCACAGAGATTCTGCCGGAGCAACGCTTGAGCATATGGCGCGTGGACAAATATGCTGCATGGCTTTTGCTTGCCCGCACCTATTTGAATGCCGAGGTTTACACAGGTACACCTGCTTGGAAAGAGGCACAAGAGGCTGCAGAAGAGACATTGAAAGGTCCTTACAAACTGTACACCAATACAATCACCTCGGCTGACGGCGTACGTTATTCCGCATATCAGCAGTTGTTTATGGGCGACAACCACAGCAATGGTGCGCAAGACGAGGCACTGCTTCTTATTTATCAAGACGGTGTCTATTGCCAAAGTTGGGGTGGCAGCCGTTTCCTTGTCAACGCTGTACGCGATGGCAAAATGGTGCCTTCAGGTTCTGCAGATACGTGGAAATGTTTCCGTTCAAGTCCTGAGTTTGTATATAAATTTGTGGACCAAACGACAGCATCCTCTATCTTGGCTGACGAATACGAGATGCCCGTCTTGCTCAAGGACGACCGTGCTATTATGTGTTCGCATACCGATAGTAATGCGGTGCAGGTTTGGAAACTCAGTGGTACGAAATCTACGGAGTTCTATGATTGCTGGTCAGTATTGAAGTTCACAGGCGTTAAATCCACCAGCGCACACCCTGCCAAATCGGTTTCGTCTGACGAGAAGTTCCCCGACACCGATATTCCGCTCTTGCGTCTTGCCGAAGCATATATGATTCAGGCTGAGGCTATGTTCCGTCAAGGCAATACAGCAGGTGCATTGAGCATTATCAATGATGTCATTCGCAAGCGTGCTAACGCAGAGCCCTTGCCTACATTGGATGAGGCTACCCTGTGCGATGAATTGTGCCGTGAGTTCTATTGCGAGGGGCACCGCCGTACCGACCTTATCCGTTTCAACCGCTTTGCAGGTCCGAAGGCTGATGCAAACGGCTACAACTGGGAAGGACGCAACAACCAGACTTCTTCTGCCGGTTACAAAACCGCGGAAGAGAAATGGAACTGGTATCCAATTCCCAACGATGACAAGGCGTCGAACTCCAACTATCAGAAACTACCAAATGGCGATGGCTATTAATTATATGACTAATTGATTATTAACAACTAAATTTTTATTTGTATGAAAAAACTTTCTATGATTGCGCTCGCGTTAATCGCAGCGATTAGTGGTTTTGCCGCTCCCGACAAAACTCCTACCAAGGCTGACTTGGCAGACTATTATCAGGCAGGGCAACTCTGTGTCTGTGTTTACTTTGAGGAGCAAGTTTGCAATGACATCGTATTTGCAGGTACTTACAATAATTGGGTAACAACTCCTGCTGATATGGCAAAGTTCGAAAAGGTTGAGAACTTTGACGGCTGGTATGTAGTGGCAGTTACCGATGCAAGCGAGGATATTCAAGGTAAGCCTGTTCAACTGCAATCCGATGGCACTTTTGCTTGGGATTACCAAACAGGTGACGTTGATTCTTGGACATTAATTTCGGGTACTGTTACCATTAGTGCTGGTTATGGTGGAGAGGCTGACCTTAAGGGGTACAGCACAGCAGAGCCTGTGATTATGATTAGCAAGTATTTCAAGAACCACAACAGCCCGTGTGTGGAAGTAATTAAGCACGACTACACCGTCAATCTGAAGGCTCCTATCTGCGCTGATGCAGAGGGTAACTATTTTGCACCGGCTATCATTGGTTCGTTCAATGCTTGGGGCGAAGGTGTTGCAATGGAACTCAATGAAGAAACCATGATTTACTCCTACAAATTCAACGACAAGGAAGGCGGCGAGTTCAAGTTTAAGGCTCTTGGTGACACCGATTGGACCAATCAAATCCAAATCTTGGGTAAAAACGCAGAGACCGGTGAAGACGAATGGCAAGACAACCCGAACATCACTCTTGGTGCTACCGAGGTGATTGACATCGACTACAGCGCAGGCAGATACACTTTGTGTGCAGATGAGTCTGCTGTTGATAATGTAGAGGTCAAGGCTACGGCTGTTAAGTTCTACGATGCAACCACCGGCCAACTCTTCATCATCCAAGGTGACAAACGCTATAACGTGCTTGGTACGCAAGTTCAATAATCTTCAGAACTAATAACCAAACATTTAATAGCCACGTTTCGAGGCTGCCGTGTGGCAGCCT
>DLLA01000167.1:0-4913 GCA_002479035.1 Bacteroidales bacterium UBA7574
CTTTGCACCCGCTTTCGAGAAAAGGCGTATGGTTTGCTTTGGGTACACACGATATGTCTCTTGTCGAAAAGACGTTGGATGCGCTCTTTGTGGTTGATAGATTGGCTCCAACGGTATGGTGGTCTTAGCTCAGTTGGTAGAGCATCGGATTGTGGTTCCGAGTGTCGTGGGTTCGAGCCCCACATTCCACCCTTGTGTTACAGATGGCGTTGTAAATAGTTTTTTACGGTGCTGTTTTTTGTGTATATCCCTTTTAATTGCAATGAACTTTGCATACATCACACTTTTTTCGTAATTTTGCGGGTCAATAGAATAAATAGGTAACTAATAGGACTTATGAACATATCTTACAATTGGTTGAAACGCTACCTGGCACTCACAGATGATGCCAACACAGTGGCTATGATATTGACTTCCATTGGTTTGGAGGTCGGTACGGTAGAGACGGTACAAACTATACGGGGCGGCTTGGAAGGCTTGGTGGTAGGTGAAGTCCTCACCTGCGTGCCGCACCCCAATTCCGACCACTTGCATATCACCACCACGCGCGTGGCACCCGATGCCGAGCCGATACAGATAGTCTGCGGGGCACCCAATGTGGCTGCCGGTCAGAAAGTTATCGTGGCTACCATAGGCACTGTGCTGTACCAGGGTGATGAGCATTTCACTATCAAGCGCGGCAAAATCCGTGGTGAGGAGAGCCTTGGCATGATTTGCGCTGAAGACGAGATAGGGGTAGGCACAAGCCATGACGGCATTATGGTGCTGCCGCCCGACACGCCTGTGGGTATGCCCGCCAAGGAGTACTTCCACATAGAGGACGACACCCTCATCGAGGTGGACATCACACCCAACCGCTCCGACGCGGCAAGCCACTACGGTGTGGCACGCGACCTGTATGCTTACTACAAGGCGCACGGTCAGGAGGTTGCACTCACCAAACCGAGTGTGGACGCGTTCCGTGTGAACAACCACAACCTGCCCATCACCGTTACCATCGACAACCCGCAGGCTTGCCCGCGCTATACGGGCGTGAGCATACAGGGTGTTACGGTCAAGGAGTCGCCTGACTGGCTCAAAAAGTCGCTCTACGCCATCGGCTTGCACTCCATCAACAATGTGGTGGACGTTACCAACTTCGTCCTGCACGAGATGGGGCAGGCACTGCACGCATTCGATGCGGACAAGATAAAAGGGCATACCATTCACGTTCGCAATGCCCGCGAGGGGGAGAAGTTCGTCACTCTCGACGGGGTAGAGCGCACTCTCTCATCGGCAGACCTGATGATTTGCAACGCCGAGGAACCGATGACTATCGCCGGTGTCTTCGGTGGCTTGGAGTCGGGTATCACCGAGCATACCAAGAACGTATTTCTTGAGAGCGCGTACTTTGACCCCGTCAGTATCCGCAAGACGGCGCGTCGCCACCAGTTGAGTACCGATGCCAGTTTCCGTTACGAGCGCGGTTGCGACCCCAACAACACCTTATATATATTGAAGCGTTGCGCTCTGCTTATCCAAGAGGTAGCAGGCGGTGAGGTTGCCATGGAGATTACCGACGAGGGACAGACCTGTTTCGAGCCGTGGCAGGTGGATATGGATATCCATCGCGTGAATGCGCTCATAGGCAAAGAGTTGAGTGCCGAAGAGATAGAGGCTATTCTCCGCGCCCTTGAGGTGGAGATTTACAGCCGCGAGGGCAGTCTCTGGCATATCGGCGTGCCGCGTTACCGTGTGGACGTGCAGCGCGAGTGCGATGTGGTGGAGGACATCCTGCGTATCTACGGTTACAACAATGTGGAGTTCCCCGAAAAGGTGAACACCAACCTCAGTTACAGTCCCAAGCCCAACCCCGTGGCATTGCAAACGCGTATCTCGGAGCAGTTGTCGGCACAGGGATTCTATGAGATACTCAACAACTCGCTGACGAAAGTGTCTTACTACGACGGGCTCAAGCAATACCCGTTGGAGCACTGTGTCAAGATACTCAATCCGCTGAGCCAAGACCTGGGTGTAATGCGCCAGACCTTGCTCTTTGGCGGTCTGGAGAGCATACAGCGCAATGCCAATCGCAAGAACGCCGACTTGAAGTTCTATGAGTTTGGCAATTGCTACCACTATGACAGCGCGAAAGTGGCTGCACGCCGTGAGAAAGACCCGAACTGGGAAGTGGACCCGCTGTTCGCATATACCGAAGAGCCGCATTTGGCATTGTGGATAACCGGCAACAAGACACTGCAGAGTTGGGTGCACCAGGGCGACAAGTGTAGTTTCTATCAGTTGCACGCTTATGTGAACAATGTGCTGCGCCGTCTCGGTGTGGACGTATCGCGTTGTGTGTTAGAGCCTTTGGAGAACGAGTTGTGCCCCGACGGGCTGCTCATCAAAGCACCCAACGGCAAGGAAATCGGGTATATGGGTATCGTCTCCGCCCGCCTGCGCAAGGCGCTTGGCATTGACAACCCTGTGTATTATGCCGACCTCGATTGGAACCAACTCTTGCGTCTCAACAAGCAGTACAAACCTGTCATTACCGACCTGCCCAAGTACCCTGAGGTAAAGCGCGACTTTGCTTTGCTGGTGGACAAGCAAGTGCAGTTCGCCGACCTCGCCAAGGCTGCCAAAGACACCGAGAAGAAACTGCTGAAAGATGTGTATCTGTTTGATGTCTATGAGGGCAAGAACTTGGAAGCCGGTAAGAAGTCTTATGCGCTTTCGTTTATACTCCAAGACGCAGACAATACGCTGAAGGACAAACAGATAGAGACTATCATGCAACGCCTGCAGAAGACCTTTGAGGACAAGTTCGGTGCGAAACTGAGATAACAAGCAAACAAGTAAAACAGAACTCATAAAACAATACAAATGAAGACAAGTAAATTATTGATGTGCACAGCATTAGCGGTATTCTGTGCTGTGTGGACAGGCTGCAATGGTAATAATCCCGAGAACACAACCAATAGTAACTACAAGCCTGTGGCTTTTGCAGTATCTGACACATCGAAGGTTGTCTTCTCGCAAGGCAATTTGCAGTATCAGGGAAGCACGCAGACATGGCGTTTTGCAGCCAACCAGTACGACTGCATGGGCAAAGCCAATGACAATATCACGACTACCGACAAGGGGTGGTTAGACCTCTTCGGTTGGAGCAGCGACAATGACGCCACCAAGTTCGGTATCAGCACTTCCGAAAACGAAAAGGACTATGCAGGCACCTTTGTGGATTGGGGAACCAACGCTATTGGTGACGATGCAGCAGGTACGTGGCGTACCATGGCGATAGAGGAGTGGGAGTACTTGTTCCGTCATACCCGCTGGACGATGGCGAAAGTCGGTGATGTGCTCGGACTGATGTTGTTCCCCGCAGAGTTCAATGCTCCCGACGGGCTTGTTATTCTGGGAACCGGAGATTATGAAACAGAAGTCTTTCTCAAATACAAGCAAGAGGATTTTGCTGACAATGTATATTCCACAAGTGACTTCGCCGAGTTTGAGAAGCAGGGCGTGGTATTCTTCCCTTGTGCAGGTGAGCGTTATGGTGCAGAGACCAAGTATATTGGTGAGGATGGTGCCTATTGGATGTCAACTCCCAGTTATGAGGGGCATGCGTTCTATATGTATTGCAATCAGTATTGGACGAATGTCAATGCCACCAACTATGCCTATACCGGTCGCTCCGTCCGCCTTGTGAAAGACGTAAAGTAATGATTGACAGGCTATGAAGAAACTGCTCCTACTTTTGCTGTGTTTGTGTGCAGCAGTGCCTGTGCTTATGGCGCAGAGGGTGTACACAATGACCATTCCCGACAGGGAAACAAAGACCGACACACTGACACACAACAGTATTGTCACCCGCAGTGGCAATACGTATTTCTGTGATGGCAAGTCTATGAACAAGCAGGAGTATGTCGATTTCCTCTATTCGCGTAACCCTGCCGCATGGGCAAAAGCGCAAAACGGTTACAAACTTGCCACTGCGGGCTGGACTCTGCTCGGCGTAGGCGTAGGGTTGCAGGTTATCGGATATACCGGTGCACTTGTAGCACTTCGCGGAATGGGTGCCGCGAGTACTATTGCCACGATGGTACTACCTGTTTGGGGTGCATGTACTTATATTGGAACATGTTGTGAGATTGCGTGTGTGCCCACGCTGATAGTGGGCTACACCCGCATGCACAGGAGCGCAGACATCTACAACATCTCTTGTACTACCGCCCAAGCACGTCCTTATTGGAGTGTGCAAGCCGGTCAAAATGGTATAGGGTTGGCTTTGAATTTTTAATTCCACCATCCGAGGACGCGGGCACCTCGCCCGCGGTTCTGTTGGCGTTGAATTTCTAATTTCACCATCATACGGGCGCACACTTGTTTCCCCTTAATTAATACTCGTTTCCATCAATTCATACCTGCTTTTCCTCAATTAATAGAACACGGCATTTTCACCATATGCCCTCTTTTTCAAGCGGCGAAAATTGTAAAACGGCGAACAAAAAAGGTCGGCAACATCAGTTTCCAACCTTTTTCTTTTGAGCCACTGGGCGGACTCGAACCGCCGACCCACGCATTACGAATGCGTTGCTCTACCAACTGAGCCACAGTGGCAAATATCCATTGCCCCGAAAAGCGGCTGCAAAAGTACAGCTTTTTTTTGAATCATGCAAATGTATTTGGAAAAACGCATCGTTTTTTGTAATTTTGCAGTCGGAACGTGGGCACAGAACCATGCAAAGAGGTTTTCACATCATATCATTCCTATTTGCAGCCTTTTTCTGCTGCATTTTGGCGCAGGCGCAGCCGTATTATACGCGCGTCTTGCAGCGTGATATCCACACGTTGCGCGTGAGGTACGTGGGCTCCGAGCAGCCCAAACGCCCATATTTATTGTTGTCCGAAGACCCTTTGGATGGCTCGGG
>DLLA01000167.1:4990-5112 GCA_002479035.1 Bacteroidales bacterium UBA7574
CTTTCGACGAGTTCAGCCACGATTTCCGCCAATACTCCTATACGGTCCGTCATCTGGATCGCGATTGGACTCCCTCGCAACTAAGCAGTTACGAGTACGTGCAGGGCTTCACAACGGCGGAC
>DLLA01000167.1:5159-9945 GCA_002479035.1 Bacteroidales bacterium UBA7574
TCACAACGGCGGACATCACCGACTATATGCAGTCTATCAACACTCGCCAATCGTACACGCACTACTCATTCACCTTCCCCAACGAGGACATGCAGTTGCTCATCAGCGGCAACTATGTGCTCCACATCTATCAGGATGGCGACATCAACAACGTGGTGGCGGATGTCTGTTTCTCGGTGGTGGAGCCCGAGGCAAGTATCTCGGCGAAGGTGCGCTCCAACACCGACATCGAGTTCGACGGGCGTTTCCAGCAATTGGACATCGACGTTGAGACCACAACATTGGACGTGCACGACCCGAATCTGCTCACCCTTGTCGTGCGGCAGAACAACCGTCTCGACAATCAGGTCACAGTCACCGCCCCCACCTACGTTGAGCCATGTCGCCTGCGATATCAGAACAAGCGCGAACTCATCTTCGAGGGTGGCAATGAGTTCCGCCATTTCGATGCGTACTCCACCTACTATGCAGGCTACCATATGGATGTAATTCGCTATGGACAAGGCGATTATCATGCTATTCTCGATGCTGACGAACTGCGTGGCACCATGGCAAAGGGTGCCGGACGTGAGGGGCTTTCCTACCTCACGGAGCAGGACACCAATGGGCAATGGGTGGTCAACGCCGAGCGTACGGATGATTCAGACACCGAGGCGGAGTACCTCTGGGTGCATTTCGCATTGCCTGTCCGCCAACCTGTTATGGATGGCAATGTCTTCGTGGGCGGCGACATCTTCCACAACCTTTTCACGGCGGACAACCTCATGCAGTACGACTCCGACGAGCAATGCTACTACCTCTGCGCATACCTCAAGCAGGGGGCTTACGATTACCTCTACTACGTGCTGCCGTCTGGCAAAACCTCGTACAACGCCTCCACCGCGACCCGCACTCCCGCCACGCTCTTGCCGTTGGAGGGCTCCCATTGGCAGACGCACAACGCCTACACTGTCTATGTGTATTACCGTCCTTTCGGTTGCCGCTACGACCGCCTGGTCGGCTTGCAGACCATTAGCGACTGACCATTCTCTCCCGACACCATATTTACCCACTTTTCGGTAGCCGTCCCGCGCCCATAACGGCACAATTCTTGTGCGTATGCACCATGGCAAATGTCAATTTTTAGGCACAAGCATATATGAATACGCAAAAAATCATCAAAAACATAGCCTTTTCCCTCATGGGGCTCCTTCTTGTGGTGCTCATCACTGCCACTTTTGTGGAAAAAATCTGCGGCACTGACATCGCCGTGCGCTACCTGTACACAGCCCCATGGACCATCTCCCTGTGGGCATTGGCGGTCATTTTTGGCGCTTGGTACGTTATCTGCACTTTCCGCCGTGGCACCATGCGCCTGTCGGTTTTCGGTATCCACTTCAGTTTTGTGCTGATACTGGCGGGTGCCATGCTCACCCACCTCTTGGGTGTCGAAGGTGCCGTGCCGCTCCGTGTGGGCGAAACCACCAACACTTATATCACCCGCGACGGAACCACCGAGTCCCTTCCTTTCACACTGACACTCAATGACTTCCGCGTGCTCTACTACCACGGCACGGTCACGCCCGAAGACTACCTTAGCCATATTTCCGTCCATGCCGACAGCCAAACCACCTCGGCGGAATTGTCTATGAACCACATCTTCCGCTACCGTGGTTGGCGTTTCTACCAATCCTCTTATGACGAGGACGCGGGCGGGTGCACCCTTCTGCTCACCCGCGACCCCGCAGGCATTGCCGTTACGTATTCAGGCTATATCCTTCTGCTTATCAGCATGTTGGCATATCTCTTTCTGCCCAAACGTACCCCTAATTCCTCTAAAAACTCTACTCTCTCCAACCCCTATCCCCTGATACTTTTGCTATTACTCCTACCGGCATCGCTTTCGGCAGCTCCAAAGACGCTCCAACGCCCTGTGGCAGACACTTTCGGCGACCTCTATGTGGAGTACAACGGGCGTATATGCCCTATGTCGGTGCTCGCCAACGATGTCTGCACCACGCTCTACGGGCACAACTACTATCGCGCTGACGACGGCACCCGCTATTCGGCGAACCAAGTGCTCACGGGCATTCTTTTCTACTACGACGACTGGCAGCAGGTGCCGCTCCGCCAATCGCGCAAAGCCGCCCGCAACCGCGAACGCGACATGGTCTTCCGCATGGTTGCAAATGGCTCATTACTAAAGATTTGGTATGGACCAAATGGTTGGTACGACATCAATTCCGCAGGCAAAGCCGACACTCTCTCTCACGACGAGTGGAACTTCCGCATGTATGCCCTCCAGTATGTCGCCTACGACCTCATGCAGGGGCACAACATCGAGGCGAATGAGACGCTCCGCAAGATTCGCCGCTACCAGCAGCAGTCCGCAGGCACCGACCTCCTGCCCTCCGAAACGCATTTCCGCACCGAGCAGTGTTGGGCGGCATTCCCGTACACCAAGCCGCTTGCCATTCTCACCATCACCCTCGGACTGTTGTTCTTTCTTGTCTATTGTATAGGGCAGGGTAGGGGGCTCACGCTCCCGCGTTGGTGGCGTATCCTCACTCTCGTCTGCCTTGCCGCGATATGGCTTTTTCTCACCGCCATGCTCGTCTGGCGATGGTACCTCAGCGGGCATATTCCCCTTTCCAACGGGCACGAGACCATGCAGTCCCTCGCATGGTTCATCATGCTGATCGGACTACTTTCCACTCTCTGCTCTCAACTGCCCTCAACACTCAACCATCAACCCTCAACTGCTCTCAACTTTCAATACTCAACGCTTCTACTCGCAGGCATGCCTCTTCTCGTCAGCATGATGTCGGCATCCAATCCGCAAATCACCCATCTCACGCCGGTCCTGCAGTCGCCTCTCCTCAGCCTGCATGTCAGCGTCATCATGCTCAGTTATGCCCTCTTGGCATTTGTCATGCTCAACAGTCTCCTCGCCCTTTTCTCCAACCGTGAGCAGCAACTGCGTCTCATGCACTTCTCCCGCACGCTCCTGCGCCCTGCGGTCTGCTGTCTGGCAATCGGCATTTTCTTGGGCGCGGTGTGGGCGAATATCTCATGGGGACGCTATTGGGGGTGGGACCCCAAGGAGGTGTGGGCGCTCATCACCCTTTTGGTTTATGCCGCCCCGCTCCACGCACATTCTTTGCCGCTGTTCCGGCACGCGCGCGCGTTTCATATATATTGTCTGCTGGCATTTATCTCTGTCCTTTTCACCTATTTCGGTGTCAATTTCCTCCTCGGCGGTCTCCACGCCTACGCCTGAAACCTCACATGCCTATTGTGGGGACGACGCGTCTCGCGTCGTCAGACTCATCGTATCCCTTCTCAATCCTAAATAAGAGTTAATATGCCATTCGTGCTGTTAGGGTTGAACTTTTAGTATGTGATTAGTATGTGATTAGTATGTGATTGGTATGTGATTGTACTGATGATTCTATGACCTTGTCTGGCGCATAAGCCCTTCTTCTCCCGCCCGCACTTTGTGGCATGTGTGGATTTTTAGAGACAATTACAATAAAAATGCTTGCCACTCTTGCACACCTCACAAAAAAGCAGTACCTTTGTGCGCTTTTTCGGGATACCCCGAAAAGGGTAAATAAATTTAACTAATAACCGTTATGCTGGGCAGTTGGGCTCGCAGAGCCTGTAAAGTCGTCTGTCGGCATAGCCAAAACAAACTAACTAATGGATACGTTAAGTTACAAGACTGTATCAGCAAACAAGGCAACCGCTCAGAAAGAGTGGGTTGTGATTGATGCTGAAGGCCAAATCCTTGGTCGTATGTGCTCGAAGGTCGCTAAAATCCTTCGCGGCAAGTACAAACCTAACTACACTCCCAACGTGGATTGTGGCGACAATGTCATCATTATCAATGCTGACAAGGTGCAACTCACCGGCAACAAGTGGAACGACCGCATCTACATCCGCTACACGGGTTTCCCTGGCGGTCAGCGTGAGATGACGCCCGCACAATTGCTGGCTAAGGGTGCAGACCACCTTATTATTAAGGTCGTTAAGGGTATGCTTCCCAAGAACCGTCTGGGACGCAAACTCATCGACAACCTCTACATCTTCGCAGGTGCTGAGCACAATATGCAGGCACAGCAACCCAAACAACTTGACATCAACACACTTAAATAATTGGAGATATGGAAATGATTAATGCATTAGGTCGTCGTAAGGCAGCAGTTGCTCGCGTTTATGCACAAGAAGGTACCGGCAAAATCACTATCAACGGTCGTGATTTGGAGGTTTACTTCCCAAGCCCTATTCTTCAATATATTGTTAAGCAGCCGCTTAACACACTGGGTGTGGCTGAGAAGTATGACATCAAAGTGAACCTTGACGGCGGTGGTTTCAAGGGGCAGGCAGAGGCTCTGCGTCTGGCTATCGCACGTGCGCTGGTGAAGATGAACCCCGAAGACAAGGTGGCTCTGAAGGCAGAAGGCTTCATGACCCGCGACGCCCGTGAGGTTGAGCGTAAGAAACCCGGTCAGCCAAAGGCTCGCAAGCACTTCCAGTTCAGTAAACGTTAATCCAAACAATGGAGACTCCGCGCCCCGCAACGGGTGCGGATTACTCTGTTGTTCTTCCCTCCCGCGCTTCTCTGCGGCTTGAGGGAGGTACGGACAAATTATATCAATAATTCAAAACAAATCAAACAAAATGAGAACAAACTTTGATCAACTACTCGAGGCAGGCTGTCATTTCGGTCACCTCAAACGCAAGTGGAATCCCGCTATGGCTCCTTATATATATATGGAGCGCAACGGTATCCACATCATCGACC
>DLLA01000167.1:9998-10153 GCA_002479035.1 Bacteroidales bacterium UBA7574
AGATTGACGAGGCTGCTGAGGCACTGAAGGCTATCGCCAAATCGGGACGTAAAATCCTCTTCGTTTCCACCAAGAAGCAAGGTCAGGAAGTCGTTGCACAAAAGGCACAAGAGGTTGGTATGCCTTACATCACCGAGCGTTGGGCAGGTGGTATG
>DLLA01000039.1:0-304 GCA_002479035.1 Bacteroidales bacterium UBA7574
ATGTCGTCCTCGAAATCACAATAGTAGTGTGTGATACTTTCAGTGCTCTCCTCTGCAAATGCGGGCGCAGATACGACCAACATACAAATAAGCACCAGTTGGCTAAAAAGGGTATATCTTCTCATATTCCATTAGATTTGTCGGGTTGTATTTTGCAATCTTTGGCAAGTCTATTTTTACCTTTCGTGCGCAAAGGTAGTACTTTTTGTGCACTCTTGCAACTATATGCACAAAAAAGTTGGGATAACTGCAACAAACAATACAATATAACTTTTATGGAGGCAAGAAGTGCTGTGCAAGCACC
>DLLA01000039.1:385-3001 GCA_002479035.1 Bacteroidales bacterium UBA7574
AATCACATACTAATCACATACTAATTGTTCATGGTTAATGCGAGGGGAATACAGGGTAGATGGGTGGGTAATTTGAAAATTTGTAAATGAGTAAATTTGTAAACGGGTGCGGTCACCATGCAGGGGGCGGTTGCCCTGCAAAAAGTTAATCTTCTCTGCAAAATCTGCTGCTCCTCTGCAAAATCTTTTGTTTCTATGCAAAATCTTTTGTGCAAAATGAGTACAAACAAAAAGAGAACTACCTAAAATAGTTAGATAGTTCCCGTTGTCAGTGTGGAAAGGCACTCTTCCCGAGGTGGGGTAGGGTGCTACTTGTTCAGTAGCGTGCGGACCATCATGTTGATGGCTTTGCCTTCGGCGCGGCCGGCGAGTTGCTTGGTGGCAGCACCCATCACCTTGCCCATGTCTTGCGGTCCTTGTGCACCGACTTGGGCAATAATCTGCTCCAAGGCTGTGCGCAGTTCGTCCTCGGACATCATGGCAGGCAAGTACTGCTCAATGATTTTGCATTGTGCCAGTTCGTCGTCTGCCAGTTCGGGACGGTTGGCATCTATGTACATCTGAGCAGACTCCTTGCGCTGCTTTACCATCTTTTGCAGTATCTGCAACGCCTTGTCATCGGGCAGTTCACCATTACTTCCTTTGGCGGTAATGGCTTCAAGAAACTCTTTTTTGATTCCACGCAGCGCGTCCAACGCTACCTTGTCTTTGGCGAGCATCGCTTTCTTGATGTCCTCGCTGATTTGGTCAAATAAGTTCATAATATCGTTGTTATAAGTAAGATATAGCGGCTATGAAAGTACAGCCGCTATACGATTTATAGGAATATCAGTTGTACCAATATATATACGGGCAGCAGAATGATGAGCGAGAACTTGTACATATAGCCGAAGAACGACGGCATCTTGATGTTGTTCTCCTCGGCAATCGCCTTGACCATAAAGTTAGGCCCGTTGCCGATATACGTCATGGCACCGAACATAACAGCACCCAACGAGATAGCCTTCAGCAGAATCTCGGGTATGCCTGCCACCATTGTAGTACCGAAAGCAGCCATCTCATCCGGTGTCAGACCTGTAGCCACACTGTGGAATGCCACTGCCGTCGGGGTGTTGTCCAAGAACGAGGAGAGTGCGCCCGTGGCATAGTAGAAATGCCATGTCTCTGTCAGTCCGAGACTGCCGGCATGTGCCTTGAGGTACGCGAGGGCGGGGGTCATGGTAGTGAAGATACCCAAGAACAGCACCGCCACCTCAATAATAGGCGACCAACTGTACTTGTTTTCCCCATAGCGTACTTTCTTGGGCGTAGTGTAGAGACTCATACCCGTGAGCGACAACAGTACTATCTCACGCAGGTACTTCAGCCACAGATGAGCATCCTCTTTTCCCATGGCAGGGATAGTACCTTCGTTGATAAATGCCACGCTCAAGATGACGCCAAGCAGGTAAATGAGGTTAATTTTGCCGTGAACAGACAACTTCACATGCTCGCGAGAGTCTGCCGAAAGGGCCGTCCAATGCTCCTGCTTATAATAATAGGTGTCCATGCAGAAATAGATAATCAGCAGGATAGCCCCCGTGAAGAACCATTCAGGGAACAGGTGAAGGAACCATGTGAATGACGCTCCGCGCAGGAACAGCATAAACAACGGTGGGTCTCCAAGTGGGGTAAGCAGACCGCCACAGTTGGCTACCAACGCAATGAAAAACAGGATAGTATGCACCACGTGTTTGCGCTGCTGGTTAGTAGTGATAACAGGGCGTATGAGCAGCATGGCGGCACCTGTGGTACCCATGATACTTGCCATCACCCAACCTGTGGCAAGAAACAGGGTGTTCACCCACGGCTTGGCTTTGATGTCGCCTGCAAGGTGAATACCACCCGTGATGACAAACAACGCCAACAACAATACAATGAACGGGATGTAGTCGAAAAACAACTGGTGTTCCAACTCTTGTGTCATACCGCCGATAATAAGACATATAGCGGTAGGTACACCCAAAATAAGCGAAACCAATAGTTTGTTACTGTTCTTCTCCCAGAATTTCTCCGCTATCAGCGGACCAATAGCAATCATGAGCAGCATAATCCCGAAGGGAATCATGCTCCATGCGCTATGTATGAAATATTCCATATTTCAGTAATAGTTAATGGTTAATAGTTAATATGCATTATATCTTTATATTATGGTCTGTTCGATTGAGCGGCTATTGCTTGTTTCTTCTTCACAATAATCGCCGTCAGCATTTTGATGAGTGTCGTACAATCTGTCTTAATGGATGTATGCGCCTGCTCATCAATATACTCCGTATCATGTAATAGGTCTAACCAATAGGCGGTTTCGCTGGCTTCTTTTAGGGCGATGCTCAACTTATGAATAAAGTCTTCGTCACTTTGTGCATAAATGGCTTCTTGACAGTTAGCCCCTATAGAAGTTCCGCTACGCAATAGTTGTTTCGACAGCACAAACTCTTTTTGCTCGTTAGTTAAATACTTGTATGCCTTCACTACACGTAGGGCAAAGGCGTAAGTCATCGTATTTAATTGGCTATCGGGCTTCATGATTTTGGCTAACTATCACTCGTTAATGCGTATTAACTATTAATTATTACC
>DLLA01000039.1:3044-3790 GCA_002479035.1 Bacteroidales bacterium UBA7574
TATTAATTATTACCTATTACTTCTTGCAGTCTTGAAACTCGACTTAGTCGAGTTTCAAGACGGCAAGAAAGGCCTTTTGCGGCACTTCTACGTTGCCAATCTGCTTCATACGCTTCTTGCCCTTCTTCTGCTTCTCCAATAACTTGCGTTTGCGGCTCACATCGCCACCGTAGCACTTGGCAAGCACGTCTTTGCGTACCTGTTTCACCGTCTCACGAGCAATAATCTTCGCCCCTATGGCTGCCTGAATGGCAATATCAAACTGCTGGCGCGGCAGCAACTCCTTGAGTTTCTCGCACATACGGCGTCCTAAATCCACAGCATTGTCGCGGTGTGTCAGCGTAGAAAGGGCATCCACCTGTTCGCCGTTGAGCAGTATATCCAACTTAACAAGGTTGGACGGGCGGAAGCCATTTGTGTGCCAGTCAAAGGATGCGTACCCCTTGGAGATAGACTTGAGTTTGTCGTAGAAGTCTATCACTATCTCACCCAACGGCATATCGAAATACAGTTCCATGCGGTTGCCTGAGATATACTCCTGCTTTACCAACTCACCGCGTTTGCTCAGACACAGCGTCATGATGGGACCAATGAAGTTGCTTGTCGTGATGATGCTTGCACGGATATACGGTTCCTCTATGTGATCTATCAGTGTGAGGTCGGGCATACCCGCAGGGTTGTGCACCTCAATCATGCCACCGTCTTTGGTATAGACGTTGTAACTCACGTTGGGGACTGTGGTGATG
>DLLA01000039.1:3838-4054 GCA_002479035.1 Bacteroidales bacterium UBA7574
TGGTGATGACGTCCATGTCGAACTCACGGTCAAGCCTTTCCTGCACAATCTCCATGTGTAGCAGTCCGAGGAAACCACATCGGAAGCCAAAGCCGAGTGCGACAGAAGACTCGGGTGTGAACGTGAGGGCAGCATCATTCAGTTGCAGTTTCTCCAATGATGCCCGCAGGTCCTCATAGTCCTCAGCCTCAATGGGATAGACACCGGCAAACACCA
>DLLA01000003.1:0-7430 GCA_002479035.1 Bacteroidales bacterium UBA7574
TGGTTGACAGACAAATAAAGGGTAACTTAACGGTACATATTTGTTGGATAAGACACAAGGACATATTAACACGTGGTGCGCAAAGGTGCTGGGTCTTTGCTCTTTGTTTATTGTACTTTTTTCTGCGCATGTTTCGGCGACGAAATGTGCGGATGCGGTGCAGGTACAGGCAGCGTGGAGCGGGCGAGTGCAGGCGGATACCACGTGGTTCGGCATCACGGTGGACAAGTTGCCGCTGACGGTGGTGTATTACCCCGATACGGCTTTTGGCCCGTTGCCAACGGCATACACGCAGATGGCCTGTGAGGCAGCAGAACACACGGATATGGTGCGCACGATGCTGTTTTCCGATTGCAAGATGCAGTATGTATTCACCATGCCCGAAGACCTGCTTACCCGTTTGAAGACAGAAGACCCCAAGACGGAGGTGAAAGTAGCCCTGTGCGCATACGAGACTGCCACTGTGGCGGTTGCCCCGACTATTCCCGAGATAAAGGTGACGGGGCTGTCTCTTGTGCCCGAGCAAGTGACGCTGAGTGCGACGCACCCGAAAGATACCATTCGCGCGAGGATTACGCCCGCCAATGCGGATAATAAGGAGTTGGAGTGGGTAATAATCGGTGAGAAGGACGTGGACGGTAAGCCGCTGTTGACATTGGGTTGGGGAGAAGACAGCGCGGTGGTGTCGATGGCTACTCCGTCGCGCGGTGGAATGGTGAAGTTGGCTGCCACTACAAAAGACGGCAGTGAACTGACAGATACTGCATATATCACGGTGCCGAATACGACGAAGGTGGAGCGCATCACTCTGACGGCTACGGACGCTGTGGGAGTGGTGCAACAGCCGGCAGAGTTGAGCAGCACGACGAAATCGCTGATTATCAAGACCGATGTGTTGCCTGTGTATGCCGCAGACCAGTCGCTGACAATAGTGGTGACTGACCAAGACGGGTTGGCTACGTGGGATGATAAGACGAGCACGCTGACGGTGAAAGAGAACGGTGAGGGTGGTACTATCACGGTGACGGCAAGTGCCAACGACGGCAGCGAGGTGTCTGAGACACTGACTATCACGGTGAAACCTACGACTATAGAGGCAACAGGCGTTGCTATCACTCCCAAGACGGCAACCTTGAGTACGGCAACGCCGACACAGACGTTTACCGCAACCGTGAGTCCTGCCAACGTGAAGACGCAGGCTGTGAAGTGGACACTGACAGATAACAAGGATGCTTATGGCAATGTGCTGGTAGATACAGCGAATACAACATCTGTATCGTGTACGGTGACACTGAAAGAAGGTGCTGCGGGCGGTGTGGTGAAACTGGCGGCTACCACTACGGACGGTACGGACAAGAGCGACACCGCGTATATCACGGTGCCGAATACGGCAAAGATGACAGGAATCACCCTGACGGCTGTGGATGCCTCGGGCGTGGAGCAGCAGTCGGCAGAATTGAGCAATGCTGTCAAGTCGCTGATAATAAGGGCAAACGTACAACCGGCATACGCTGCCAATCAGGATATGGTGTGGGCAGTGATTGATACGGCAAGCCTGGCGACATGGGACGAGCCGACCAAGACCATTACCGTGAAAGAGAACAGGAACGGGGGAACTATCCGCATTGCGGCGACAAGCAAAGAGGACGTGCAGGTGACAGACACCTTAATTATAACGGTGCTCCCGACGCCTATTTTAGTGACGAGTATTGCTGTTACGCCCACCCTTGCGCATTTGAGTGATACACAGTTGAGTGAGACCTTCGTGGTGACAATAGCACCTGCCGAGGCGCGCAACAAAGCCATCGTGTGGGAATTGCAGGACAACAAGGACGTGCAGGGCAATCCGATAGTGGATACCGTGACTACGCAAGCCACGGTGACGGCTGCTCCGTCGTGCGTGGTGACGCTGCGAGAGGGTAATGCAGGCGGTTTGGTACGGCTGTTGGTCAAGACCACCGACGGCAGCAATCTGTCGGCCGTGGCACAGATACAGGCATCGCAGTACGTGACCTCTATGACGATGATATTAGAGACAGCGGATAACCGCTATGAGTTGGAGGCAGTGGATTCGGTGTATGTGCGTGCGGTGTTCACGCCGTCGTTCTTGCGACCTAACTTCCTGTCGTACAAACTGATGAGCGGGCACGGGCTGGTAGAACTGACGAATGAGTATGATGCCGTGAAGGGCATGAAAGTGGTGACCAAACCCGATAACAAGGGCGGTGAGGCCGTGATAGCGGGTGTTGCCACGATGGGCAGCAACGAAGTGACAGCCGAACTGACGCTGGTGGTACGGGCTGCGTACTCCGGTACGGACGATGCGGAGATGAGTGCCGCAGGTCCGTCGCGCCGGTTGGTGATGTATGACGGCAGGGTGTATGTGGAGGTGAAGACAGAGGGGGAGACCTTGTACTACAACTTGCAGGGGCAAGCGGTGGTTATTAAGTAATAGTTAATGATTAATAGTTAATATTAATAGTTAGTATAGTTAATGATTAATAGTTAATATTAATAGTTAGTGAGGTGATTTGCGTGATAAGGTCTCAATAAGGTCCCGGCAAGGTCTCGGGAATCACCCGTTAATCACCCGTTAATCACCCGATAATCACCCGATGAAGACCCGACAAGGATGCGGGTAAAAAAGCGAGGGGTAAGAGACTGAGTGGCGCGGAGTGCAAGTGGAGTACGAAAAGTAGAATAAAGAAACAAATAGTGTATTGCAGATGAGTGAGAGGTTCATATACAGATGTATGGGAGCATGGCGTGCAAAAGTGCTGATTGTGTGCGCGGTGCTGATTGTGTTGTGCCCGTTGCGCGCAACGGCGCAGGCGGAGGAACCGTCGTCTGCTCCGCAGGCATTGCGCTGTGCGGACAATAGTTGGATACCGTTTAATGCACCGTATTACTATTGCGATTGCCGCATGACGGCACAGCCGTTTGGCTTTCCATTGGACGTGCTGATAACCGATACTGTGTGGCTGAAGGCGGATGCCAATGATTTGCTGAAGGGATTGTCGGCGTATTGGTTTGCGGATTGCAGCGTGGAGATGGAAGTGTATGCCATGTGTGCCAGCAAGACCCCGACCCTGACTATGCGTGTGGGGAAGAACCAGATGCGCGAGATGGACGCTACGAGCATCAATGACAAGTTGGCTTCAATGGGTGAGTTGGGCGAGACGGTGAAGAATATGACACCCCGAATCCGCGTATATCCCATAGGCGGCGGGCAGGGGCGAGTGATGTGCTATCCATACAACGAGGGTCCGCACTCGACATGCACGGACTTGCTGCCGATATATACAAGTATGACATACGTGTCGTCGCATACATACGATGTGTATGAATTGCAGCCGCAGACGATACCGAGCAAGGGGGAATTGTTTGTGCAGTGGAAAGAGAAGACCAACAGCCCCTGTACGGTGAAGGTGCTACGCGGCGGTTGCGAGGGGACGGTGGTGGCAACGACCACGCTGTCGGACTCTACGAAATTATATTTTCCTGACAAGACTATGTTGCAGGCCGCGAAGAAAGCAGGGGAGTCGTTGTATTTCCGCTTTGAGCATGCGAAGGGTACCGCGGGGAGGATTAACTTCCGCGTGCCGAAGTATGTGGCGCAGCAGGTGGATACGACCGTGTGTCAGGGCAAGGGACTGCAGTTGGCAGACACGCTGCTGACGGAGACGACGGTGTATCCGAATGACACGGTATGGGAGGTGCGTGATACCGTGGCTATACGCACCTACCACCTGACAGTGACACCTCCCGAGCCACAATATGACACACTGCGTGTGCGTGCAGCAGAACTGCCGAGATTGTATAGGGAGAAACTGTATATCGCGAAGGACGGATATGGCGATTACCGCTATACGGAGCATAAGGACGAGCAGTGCGATGCGCTGTATCTGCTGCACGTGGAGCACGCGGTGCAGACGACATGGACGACGGTAGATACCACGTTGTGCCAAGGTAAGATATACACCTTTGCGGGAAAGAACTACACGGAGGACACGGAGTGGCGTGATACGGTGTGGACGGACGATGACACCCGCTCGGTGGTGGACTTGAAGGTGACATTCACGGCACCCGAGTTGGAGTATGACACGCTGTATCTGACACAGGCGGAGTTGTACGGGGACGGAGCAGGATACTACTATGAGTCTTTGCGCGTGGTGGTGACAGCATTCGGGGATATGGAGTATGAATGGCGGGCACGCAACAAGTGCACCCGTGTAGTGCGCCTGACGGTGATAGAGAACAAGATGACGGGTGTGGAGCAGCATAAGGAGCAGACCGGCAGAGCCGCAGGGCGATACAACCTGCTCGGACAGCGGGTAGGCGAGGACTACCGCGGGGTGGTGATAGAGAACGGGCGATTGGTATGGCGAGAGTGAGCATGGGGATGCCCGATATGGAATGACAAAAATATAATGAAAAAATAATGTTTAACGTATTAATGCAATCGGAGTGATGCGAAGAATTTTACTTAGTGCCTTCACCGTGTTGCTGTCTATATCGATGTTCGGCATAGGCAGGGGTGACGGCAGTACCAAAGCCAATGCAATTGACTTTGATTGGGCTAACGGAAACACACACGAGGCGAGCGCCTATCCGCGTTGGTATCGTGTGGATTTGACCCCTCTGTATGAGGAGGAGAATCCGATGTTGGCCTTGTATCTGACGAACTTGGAGGCTCAGGATGCCAATGTGCATT
This sequence comes from Bacteroidales bacterium UBA7574, assembly GCA_002479035.1. Classification (GTDB taxonomy): domain Bacteria; phylum Bacteroidota; class Bacteroidia; order Bacteroidales; family Paludibacteraceae; genus Colicola. Next base: position 4,715 of record DLLA01000003.1, read on the forward strand.
TGGAGGCTTCCTTGATGGGAGAAACGGAGAGCCGCAGTTATGTGATTTCCGGAAAACAGAACAAGTTGTGGTCTGTGGCAGCGTCCATGCTGGTGAAGACCAAGCAGACGGAGGTATTCCTGACGCTCAAGTCGGACAGGAAAGTGGCATTGTCTGCGAAGGTGTATGCCGGTGGCGATGTGGACGAGAGTTGCAAAGACGCCGTGGATTTCGATTGGACGGCAGGTCATGCACAAGCCGCAGGCGAGCAATGGTACAAGGTGGACCTGACAGCCGCCAAGGCATCAGGCAAGCAGATTGAGGTACGCGTGAAGAACACGAGTGCCAAGAGTGCGACAGTGCTTGGGGCATTGAGTATGGACTGCCCGAGTACGGGAACCACAGACTACACGATGACGCTGGCAGCAGGCGAGACCCGCACCAAGACCTTGGCGCGTACGACCTTGAATATGCTAGCGCAGGAAGAGGTGTATGTGAAGGTGACGACTACGCAGTCATTGCAGATTAGTGCCGTGTTGGTGGACGTACCAGCTACGCCGGTGATTGACAACTGCGCAGAGGCACAAGAGATGTCGATGGACAAGGAGTACACCATTGCGGCAGGCACCTATCTATATAAGGTGAAGACCTCTGCATTGCGTGGCGTACGCCAACAGCCCGAACTGACGCTGACGAACAACGGCAGCAAGACAGCACAAATCAAGGGTGAAGTAGCCTTTGAGTGCCCGACGACCACGGTGATGGAGAAGAATATCCGACTGGGTGCCGGCGCAACGACCGTGAAGGAGATTCAGAAGAACCTGATTGACGCCATTGACGAGAATGTGGAGTATGTGTATGTGCGCCTGACGACCAGCGAGTCGCTGACCTTCTCGGGACGCCTGAAAGGTGTGCATGAGGGCGATGCCTGCAAGACGGCTACCGCTTTCGACTGGGAGAAAGGCAACTTGCAGATGGGCAATACCACCACATGGTATGCAGTGGACATCACGGCTGCCAAGGCGGACAAGAAGAATATCACTGCACGTCTGCTGAACAAGGGTGGCAAGGCTGCCGTTGTGACAGCACAGGTGGCCTTTGAGTGCCCCTATATGGACGTACAGACGATTACACGCAGCGTGGCTGCGGGCGAACTGCGTGAGAAAGTGATTGACTACGCGATGTTCGGCATGCTGGCGACGAACACCATTTATGTAGGGCTGACCACCACCGAGCAGGTGATGCTGACGGCAGAGTTGAGCGACGCTCCCGTGAAGGAGCCGGACGATGCTTGTTTGCAGGCAGTGCTCTTTGACTGGACCTACGGACACAAGCAGAATGCGAATGATGTGGTATGGTACAAGGTGGCTACTCGTGACCTCACGGGTACGACGATGCTGCCGACCGTTGTGATTCGCAATATGGGCAGCAAGGCAGCGAAGATTGAGGGTGAGATGAGTATGGAGTGCCCCGACAATGTTGCCAATACCCAACGTACCTTGTCGATTGCCGCAGGCGGCACCTACGAGAAGACGATTGCCCGCGACCTGCTCAACGGCATTGATACAACTACGATTGACACCTTGTATTTCCGCATCGTTTCCACGGAGGCTATTGCCTTTGAGGTGAAGATGACACAGGAGGACGAGGGCGCAACCTGCCGTTCGGCAGTGCTGTTCAACTGGGTGAGCGGCAATGAGCATGAGGCCAACGCTACTATGTGGTATATGGTGGACGTGAAGGCTGCCAAGGCTGCGAAGAAAGATATCAAACTGACGGTAGTGAACAAGGCGAGCGTTGCCAATACCGTTACGGCAGGTGTGGCATTGGATTGCCCTTGTGATGCCCCGCAAGTACAGAAGGCTACGTTCAAAGCAGGAGAGACGAAAGTGAAGACCTTGCCGTTCTCGCTGCTGGAGACCGTGGGCGACACCGTGTATGTACGTCTGCACGCTACGGGCGCATTGCACGTGGAGGCAGCGCTGGCGGACCCCGAACCATTTGAAGAGATAGCATGCCCAGAGAACCCCGTGGTCTTTGAGTGGGGCAAGACCTACAACCAAACAGAGGATACGGTATGGTACTCTTTGAGTAAGACCGTGTTGGATAGTCTGAACAAGACGTATATGACGCCGCGTCTGCACCTGACAAATGGTGCGAAGGCACAGATGATAACCGCCAATGTGGCATACCACTGCCCGATTACCTCGGCGATGATGTCGAAGTCGGTGAGCGTGAAGACAGGACAGGAGTTGTACAAACTGATTGAGCGTGCTACCGCCGAGCAGATGATTGCCGGCAAGGACATGATATTGGTTCAACTGATTGGTCAGGAGCCGTTCTCGTTCTCGGCAGAGTTGGTGGACCCGAATACGGGTGACGACTGCGTACATGCTGTGCAAGTGGCATACGACAGCACTTACGTGCAAGAGGCCGGTACGACGATGTGGTACAAGTTGGACTTGAATGCCACCCGTGCATTGGATAAGATGATTACGTTTGCGATGCAGAATATTGACGGCAAGCGTGGTGCAGTGACGGTGGGTGCATATATGAGTTGCGACTCGGCTGCATTGTACACTCGCGGGGCTACGATTAATGCGAATGCTACTATCAGCCGCGACTTCGCGAGCGATGTATTCAGCGGTCTGGCAGGTGACTATCTGTACTTGGAGATTACGGCTGCGCAGCAGTTGAAACTCATGACCAAACTGAATGACCATGCTCCTATCACACC
>DLLA01000003.1:7453-12411 GCA_002479035.1 Bacteroidales bacterium UBA7574
CACCTATTGAGGTTTGCAAGGATGCTATTGCCGCTATTCCTAATCAAGACTACGAGCAGGCAGCCGGTGAGGCATGGTATGTGGTGAATATGGCAGACTTGCGTGCCAACACCACGGGTGACGGTTTGCTGAAAGTGTTTAATGAAGAGAGCACCGAGGTAACGGCTAAAGTTGAGTTGTCGTGGGTATGCCCAGTGGAGCATGCTATGACAAGCAAGACCCGCGTGATTGCGGCTAAGGATTCGCTCTTCACCACGATACAACGTGCTGTCATCAATTCGACACAAGACTCGCTGGCATATATCCGCGTGACCACGGATAAGAAAGTGCGTTTCCGTATGGAATTGACATTGAGCCGCGGTGACGAGTGTAGCAATGCTATCTTGTTTGACTGGGTGAATGGTCATATTCATCCTGCAGGCAAGTACCTGTGGTATCAAGTAGAGTTGGATTCGACGGTGATACCAGAGAACAAGGATATGCGCTTGTATGTAGTTAACTTGGATAAGAATGACTCGACAACAGCCAATGCAGACCTCTATTTTGACTGCAACGAGGCAAAGACACATACCTTGTCTTACAAATTCGGTGCTGGTGAGACGGTGAGCCGTGTTATTGACCGTGACCTGTTGGTAAACATGGGTTGGGCTGATATGCTGATTAACTACACATCCAACCACAACACAAAGATTTATGCAGAGTTGGTACCGGCAGCGCCTCAGACTTATGTCTATGACACGATACGTGCAATCGTGTGCGACGGCGAGGACTACCTGGATACTATCACCGGTGAGATTCACACCATTATGTCGGATGACCGTGAAGGCTGGATATGGGAAGATACCGTAGGTTTCCGTGATGGTACTACGTTCTGCGACTCAGTGACTACGTTTATTGTCCGTCCGCGTGTGGCTGTGAAGACACTGACGACAGCAGACTTGGCTACCTTGAATGCCACTCCGCTGCTGATTCAGGGTATGAAACCATCGCTGACTCCATCGTTGGAGGCTATCAAGGCTTACTACACAAGCCAAGAACAAGATACGATAGCAAAGATAACCAAAATGTATTGGGCAACGAAGAACGGCAGCAACTACACGGAGGCAGACACCACACAGTATATTGCCAAGGGCACTGATACCTATACATTGTATTTGGCAATAGAGGATGAGTGCCAGAATGTGCTATATCCTGAGTTTACGTTTATGACAGGCGCATGGAAATATGCTACCATTGAGGCAGCAGACACCGTTTGCCCGGGTACGGCATCCACGATGTTGCCGAGTGTGGTCGTGATGAAAGATACCATCATCAACGATACTATCCACAACGTGATTGTCAAAGATACATTGAACATGGACCGCCAGATGGATACCGTGAAGGTCTATAACCTGAAGGTATATAAGGAGCCTGCTCTCTACACAACGCTGACAGTAAAACCTGTAGTGGCATGCGGCAAGGCTATCAATGTAACTAACGCAACGACGGCATTGAAGGCTGCTTTTGAAGCAGATGCAGATGAGTTGACGATGGCAGTAAAGACCATCACGTGGGAGCAGAAGAAAGCGGATGGTACCTACGAGGCTATTCCTGCCACACATGTAGGCAGGAATGTGACAACCGTAACACTGCGCTATGTAGTGACCACGGATTGCGGTACAACGCTGACCAGCCAAGACTTTGAAATCGCTGCTACCCCATATCGCTACGATGTGAAGAATATCACCGATGAGATATGTAAGGGTGAGGAGTATGCAGGTCGCTTGACGAAGCATACTATCAATGCCGATACTCAGTGGAGCGATACCGTGACTATCACCACAGACCCGACGGTGACATTTGACTCGGTATATGTATATGATATCAAGGCAAAGAACTGTGTAGCATTTGAGGCTAAGAAACAGATAGAAGATGCTGTTTGTCCGGGTACGGAGTATGCAGGTCGCCTTACGAAGCATATTATCAATGCCGACACTCAATGGAATGATACCGTGCGCGGCTTGGAGGTAGCAGGTGTGCTGACCGACTCTATCTATATGTACGATATCAAGGTGCTGATGCACAAGACGATAACGGAGAGTGAGACTATCTGCGATGGCGATACCTATACATGGGTACGTGATGGCAAGACCTATTCGGCTGCCGATGCAGGCAAACTGATTACGTTCAGTGAGCAGTATGCCGGCAAGGAATGCGACAGCGTGATGTACGTGCTTGACTTGCAGGCACTGAAGGCTACTACGGAAACACCGGAGACGGCTACTTTCTGCAAGGGTACAAGTTATGAATGGCATGGTCAGACACTGACGGCTGCAGGTACCTATACGGCTACCGAGAAGTACGTAGGTTACGAGTGCGACAGCGTCATCTACACATTGGTACTGACAGAGAATGAGTGCCTGACACGTATAGAACAACAGATTGTTGACACAGTATGCGCGGGCACGGAGTATGCAGGTCGTCTGACCACCAAGACCATTACAAAGGAGACGAGTTGGAAAGACTCGGTACGTATAATGGAAGGTGGTATGAATATCGACTCCATCTATTACTATACGATACGTGCTTATGTCCTGCCGACACCGAATATCGCTGATGCTGAGATGCTGGCATTGTGCGGTAAGGCTATTGACGTGACGGCTGCTACGCAGGCAGTAGAAGCACAGTTGGCTGCCGAGCCGTTGTGCGCTCCGAATGCAACGATAGTATGGGAAGAAGAGCAGAACGGCGCATGGATAGCATTGACTGACGCTGCCATATCAGGTAGTGTGGAGAGTGTGACAATCCGCTGCAAAGTAACTTCTGACTGCGGCGAGGCAGTATCGGAAGTCAGGATACTGAAGGTGGAGAAACCGACACCTGAGAATGATGCTGAGATGAAGGATATTGCTGCTTCGAGCAAGTACAACGGTTCGCTGTTGATGGTCAATGTAAATGCCATCAAAGAACAGTTCGGTTGGGACTTGCAAGAGCAAGATGTGACATGGTACAAGCAAGCAGGTACTGAGCCTGATGCTACAAAGGATGAGATGGTACAACAGGGTGGTTTCTACTACACGGTAGGTGCTGCTTTGGAGGGTACATACTATGCCCAGATAGAGCACAAGGCAGTGTCGGCTGATGACTGTGCGGCTACATTGCGTACTGTAGCACTGGTATGTGCAGGCAGCAAGGCTGCACCTCAGTTGGCACCGAGTGTGGCACGTGCACAAGAGCCTATCCATGTGCTGAACTTAGACCCGAGTGTAGTAAGCCAGATACGTGTGTACAGTGCAACGGGCGAGTTGCTGGAGACATACGAGTCGGAGGCAGCAACATCGTTTATGATGCACGCTGCATCTATGTCGGGCTACTATATGGTAGAAGTAGAGAGTGCCGGTGAGCAAGTGACCTTACGTTACATCGTTAAATAAGAGGAGGACAGACAGATGAAAACGAATAAGAATAATCAAATGCGTAACATAGTGTTAACATTGATGGGACTGACGTTCTCGTTGGTTGCGACGGCTACAGAGCCGTCGCAACCGGCGACGGTGTCGGACTTCCAAAAAGGTGATACGATTAGTATCCGTCGTGACAGTTTGCGCTATATGACGGGTGAGCGTATCTCAACATGGGTGTACGAAGTGGACCACACGGTACGTCAGGTGGATAGCAAGTCGCACCCGAATGGTATCTTGGTGGGTGGTATCGACTCGTGGATTACTCCCGGGACGGCAGTAAAGAAAGGCGAGGCTACCCAGCAAACGACTACCGCAAGCCCTGTTCAGCAGGAGAATGTATCAGGAACAGAGTCTTCCAAACCCTCTCAAGGAGCGGGCTCAACAGAGTCTGCCAATGAGCAGCCTGCTACCACTACAGAGCCTGTCAATGAGCAACCTGCTACCACTACAGAGCCTGCACAAGTGACGGAGCCTGTCAAGGAATCTGCCAATGAGTCTGCACAGCCTGCTAAACCGAAGACTACTGAACCTGCGGAAACTACACCTGCGGCACAAGGCTTGTCCTTCAACCGTTTCACGGCAGGCGTGCGTGGCGGTTATGCCAATAGCATGGCCAAAACCGAAGAGTCGAAACGTCTGGCGGGGTATGATGTCATGCTTGACCTGCAGTATGCTCACTATTGGGCTAAAGCAGAAGACAAGTGCCGCTTGGGTCTGTTGGTAGGACTCGGTGTAGGCTATATGCAAAGTGGTCTGAAACAGAGTTGGAATGAGCAGTTCACAGCCAATACTTCAGATGGTGATATTCTGTACACAATAACAGCCGACGAGGTGAAGGACAAGACGGGTCAAGTACAATTGGAGATTCCCGTAATGTTCTCAATGATAACCCCCGGCGGTTTCTTCCTGAATGCAGGTCCGAAGTTGCTGCTGCCTGTTTATACACCTTCTAATCAGACTATTACGAATCCGAATGTGGACGCTTACTTTGCAGAGGAAGGTGTGCATGTGGTTAACGAAGCCGTAACAGGTGTAGTGAGTGCCGAACAGCAAACGCTGAAAAGCACTACGGACAACAAGATGAAACTGAACGTGATGCTGGGTGCCGAGTTGGGCTATGAGTTCCAACTGCGCAGCGGTAACTCCATCGGTTTGGGCGTGTACGCAAACTATGGTTTGTGGAGCATGTACAAGAACGCAGGCGACGGCTCTGTATTGGAGTTGACGGCTCCTGACGGAGGCAAGATGGCTCAGATAGATATTCAGAGCCTTACTAACGCACAAGCAAGCAAGATGGGTTATCTGGATGCAGGTCTGAAACTGACCTACAATCTGAACTTCATGAAGTAATCTTTATTGAGTGAATATAAGAAAATGGCGTCCGCAATGTGTCGGGCGCCATTTTTGTATGCAGATGGGTGATTGGCGGCTGTTTCTGAGATTCTAAATCCCTTTTGACAACGCGGGGCGCGTCGTCCCCATTACACCAACACACCGCGGACGAGGCGTCCGCGT
>DLLA01000003.1:12461-12603 GCA_002479035.1 Bacteroidales bacterium UBA7574
GTCCGCGTCCCCTGCGGGAGATTGGCACCGAGTTCTAATAATAGCCTATGAAGATACAATATGGATACGGTAATGCCCCCTGCAGGGGCTCGGCAAGGTTAGGACAAGGTCGTTATAATATACCGATTATCTACCGTGTATC
>DLLA01000063.1:0-1104 GCA_002479035.1 Bacteroidales bacterium UBA7574
ATGTGATTAGTATGTGGTTAGTATGTGATTAGTATGTTATTGCAGCGTTAATCTTATTTGGATATTGGGTGCTTACGCAGCACTTCTCGTCCGTATGAAAGTTATGTCGTATTGTTTGGTGCGGCTGCTCTGCCAAAAAACAGACGAGTATTGTGCAAATGGGAAAAAAGTTGTACCTTTGTGGCGATTATGGGGTAGTGTGAAATAGGGAAGATAGTGAGATAATACCTTAAACAACTAATACACAAGCCTTTTAATGGGGGTGAAAAAACAAAAATGGCAATGACCAAGCTGAGTGTAAATATAAATAAGGTGGCGACGTTGCGTAACGCACGCGGGGGCAACTTGCCCGATGTGGAGAAGTTCGCCGTGGATTGTGAGCGGTTTGGCGCACAGGGCATCACTGTGCACCCGCGTCCCGATGAGCGGCACATACGCCGAACCGACGTGTACGCGCTCAAAGAGTTGGTAACCACCGAGTTCAACATCGAGGGCAACCCCGAACCTGCTTTCATGGACTTGGTGATGGAGGTGCGCCCCACGCAGGCTACCCTTGTGCCTGACGCAGTGGACCAACTGACGAGCAATCACGGCTGGGATACGTGCACGCACCTTGACAAACTGACAACTATCATCCGCCGCCTGCAGATGGCGGGCATACGTGTCTCGGTCTTCGTGGACCCAGACCCCGAGATGGTGGAGTACGCCAAGAAGGCGGGTGCCGACCGCGTGGAACTCTACACCGGACCCTATGCCGAGCTGTATGACACCAATCCCAAAGCGGCTATCGCGATGTACCGCCCGGCTGCCGAAAAGGCGCACGAACTGGGGCTGGGCATGAACGCGGGGCACGACCTCAACCTCCGCAACCTGCGCGCTTTCGTGCAGGCGTTCCCGTGGACGGACGAGGTGAGTATCGGGCACGCACTCATAAGCGATACGCTCTATTTAGGAATAGAAGAAACAATAAAACAATATAGATATGCTCTTTCAAATTGATACGACAACACTTGCTGCCGAAGAGGTGGCAACGATGATGGAACAGCCCGCACAAGAGTCCATCAACTGGCTGACGATGGCTACCTACGGCGGGTGGATAATGAT
>DLLA01000063.1:1132-11339 GCA_002479035.1 Bacteroidales bacterium UBA7574
TGCTGGCACTCATGTTGGCAGGCGCCATCTACCTGTTTATCGAACGGCTGGTGGTGCTGCACAATGCCACCAAAGAGGACAAGACCTTCATGAACCGCATACGTGACTATATCAAGGAAGGCAAGATAGAGTCCGCTATCAAACTCTGCAAGAAGGAGGACACTCCCTCAGCACGCATGATAGAGAAAGGCGTAACACGTATCGGACGCCCCATGCAGGACGTGCAGGTGGCGATAGAGAACGTGGGCAACTTGGAGGTCAGCAAGTTGGAAAAGGGACTTGTTCTCATGGCCACTATCGCTGCCGGAGCCCCCATGTTGGGTTTCCTTGGCACGGTACTCGGTATGGTGCAGACCTTCTTCAATATGGCACAGGACGCAAGCGGCGTGATAGAAATATCCACGTTGTCGTCGGGTATGTACCAAGCCATGGTCACCACTGTGGGAGGTCTGATAGTAGGTATCCTGGCAATGTTTGCATACAACCTGTTGGTGTCGCGCATCGACCGCATAGTACGCCAGTTGGAGTCGCGTACCATGGAGTTTATGGACTTGTTGAACGAACCGGCATAAGTCAAGGGCTATGGCACTGAAACGTAGAAACAGAGTGGAAGCCACCTTTGCGATGTCGTCAATGACCGACCTCATCTTCCTGTTGCTGCTCTTCTTTGTGATGGTCAGCACGATGTCGTCGCCCAACGATATCAAGATCAACCTGCCACAGGCACGGGCGAAGACCTCCACCAAACAGGTGGTGGCAAAGGTGAGCATCGACAATCTCGGCAACTACTATGTGGCACTCGGCAGACAGAAACCGATGGCTATCGACCCCGAGAACCTCGAAGCATACCTGACAACCATTCAGCAGCAGGACAGCACCATGTGCATTGCCCTGCATGCCGACCGGGACATACCCTATCGCGATGTGGTGAATGTGCTTGACATCGCCAACCAGCACAAGATGAAAATAGTGATTGCAACCAAGAAGTGAGAGACGCAAAACCTCATATCATCGCGGCAGTAGGCACTATAGTGGCTATGGCGTTGCTGTTCTTGCTGCTGTATCTCCTTTCTATTAGCGCGCCCGTGCGCGTGGAAGATGAGGGGATAGAGATTACTTTCGGCAATGCGGACGACGGAGGTGGTATGCCCAATATGGCACCACTCATGCCCCAGCCGCAGGCGGAAGCAGACCCTGCGCCTGCTACACCCTCACGACCGTCGGACAACGACTTGATGGTGCAGGAGGACGATGAGGACCTTCTCGCTCTTGCCAAGCAGCGCGAAGAGGATGCCAAACGCAAGGCGGCTGAGGAAGAACTCATACGGCAGCAACGTGAAGAAGAGGCACGCATCGAGGCGGAACGGCAGGCACGCGAGAAAGCCCTCGCGGAAAAACGTGCCCGTGAGCAGGAAGCCATAGCCCGTGCACAACAGGCAATGGCAGGCTTCGGGCAGACCACCTCGGCAGTAGGTGCCAATGGCGACAACGCATCCACAGCAGATGCCTCGGGTGTCAAAGGCAACCCCGTGGGCAAAGGCTTTGGTTCCATGAACAGCAACACGTGGACACTCCACGGACGCGACTGCAAAGCACTGCCCAAACCCGCGGAAGACTTCAACCAGGCAGGGCGCGTGGTGGTGAATATCATGGTCAATGAGGCAGGCGATGTGGTGGCAACCAGCATTGGTGACGGCACCAATATCTCTGACCGCAAGACACAACAACTGGCATTGGACGCTGCCCGACGTGCCAAATTTACCAAAGGGGATAAGCCTCAGCGAGGCAGTATTGTATATACCTTCAAACTCAACTAAATGATTGGACTATGAACTACATCTTCTTAGACAACGGCTTCGAGGAGATAGAAGCCATCACAACCATCGACCTCCTGCGTCGTGCCGACATTATGGTAACAACTGTTTCGGTCACGGGCATTGAGACCGTACTCGGTGCGCACAACATCGCCGTCAAGGCGGACGCATTGTTCCAGGCTGTGGACTTCTCTGACGCCGAGATGCTTATCCTCCCCGGCGGGGCTACACGCTTGGGCGAGCACAACGACCTGTGCGAACTGCTCCTGCAGCACAATGCCGAGAACAAGATGATTGCAGCCATCTGTGCTGCACCGTCCGTACTCGGGCAACTCGGAATCCTCCACGGCAAACAGGCTACGTGCTACCCGGGTTTCGAGTCGTACCTCGGCGAGTCTTTCATAGGCGGCTTGGTGGTAGAGTCCAAGAACATCATCACGGCGAAAGGTCCCGGACTCAGCAGCGACTTCGCCTTCTGCATCATCGAGAAACTCAAAGGCAGCGACATAGCCGACCAAGTGTACGATGCCGCACAATACTAAACGCAAGAAACGAAATAATTATATTTGCGAACAATGAAAAAAATCTTCACACTCATTATCGGACTCTCAACCATCTGTGCCGTATGCGCACAGGAAGCAGAACCCACGAAGTCCGATGCTTGGAAATTCAATGGTACCGTCGGACTGAATGCTGCGGCTACAGGCATGTGGAACTGGGCTGCCGGCGGCAACAACAACGTCAATGGCGTAGCCGGCACCAAACTGCGTCTCCTCTACAACGAGAATAGCATGTCGTGGGAAACCAACTTGGATATGGAATACGGTCTCAGTTGGATTGACCAGGAGTTTGATGCCCTCCAGAAGACAAGCGACAAACTCAACTTCAACACCAAGTTCGGCTGGGAGTTCCACAAGGCATGGTTCCTCACTGTGTCTGCCGGTTTCCAGAGTCAGTTTGCCTATGGTCGCGCCTACGACGGCACCGAAGCCTTTGACCCTATCATATCCAAGTGGCTGGCACCGTCCTACACCGACATAGCTGTCGGTATCGACTGGAAGCCCAACGACATCTTCTCCGTCTATCTCTCGCCGGTGGCAGGACGTCTCTCCACGGCCTATGTCAGTAGCAAACTCAACGACAAGTCGCTCACTATCACCCGCGAAGACGGCTCACTCGTTTACCCCGACGGCTTGGAGCAGGCACTCAAAGAGAAATACGCCGTATGGGACTACACCATCGAGGACGAGGCAACGGGCAGAGTCGGCAAGGACTACAGCAAGAACCTCCGTGCCGAGTTGGGTCTCTCCCTCAAAGGGACCATCAACTACACCTACAAAGACCTGAAAATCATCACTTCTCTGGGGCTCTTCACCCCATACAAGTGGGATAAGACGGACATCTACGAGGACGCTGACGGCGTACAGTATGCCAATACGGGAGTACAATCGGAGAGTTTCTTTGCCGACATGAAGCACATCGGCTACCGCGACAACAACCGCCGTTTCGGTAATTTCGATGTGGACTGGGACGTCAGCATCTCCTACCAGTTCCTCAAATGCCTGCAAGTGTCGCTCAACACCTCCCTCAAGTACTACAATGGTACCCTCATCGAGAAGTTCGACAAAGCCGGCAACTCCCTCGGCAAGGCGGAACGCGTACAGTTCAAGAGCGTCATCGGTCTCGGCATCGGCTACTCTTTTTAAGTAAGGAGTAATGGTTAATAGTTAATATCACAGCGAACACAATCGTGGACTACTTCCTGAAAATCAGCCGCATGGAACTATTAACTATTAATTATTAACTATTACTTCCCCCATGGAATCCCTTGACTCCTTAGAGCACAACCTGCGCGAATTGCTGAACCGTTACGAGGCTCAGCAGCAGCAGATTACGGCTCTGCAGGAGGAGAACCGACGTCAGCGCGAGGAAATCATCCGTACCCACGCCGAGTTGGTCAAACTCAAGTCGGACTACAACCACCTCCACACCGCGCACGCCTTGGTGGCAAACGACGTAGATGATATGGAACGTGCGCGCGCGCGACAGCGCATCACCAACCTGATTGCCCAAGTGGACAGGGCAATCGAGGTACTGAAACAGTGACAGAACAGCGAAAACAACATATCACCCTTCAGTTGGATGCACACCACATCTCGCTGAATGTGCCGGCGGACGCAGAGGAGTTGTACCGCCGGGCCTGCGATATGCTCAACGACCGCTACCGTTTCTACCAGCGCAAGATGCCTCTCCAGTCGGCCGAACAGGTCTGGGTCTATGTCGCACTTGAGATGGCGGTCAACCTCCACGCCGATGCCCATGCGCACCGGCTGGAACCTGTGGACGAGAAACTGCAGGAACTCAACCAATTGATAATAAATACGTTAAACAAATAAATAAACCCAATAATTTAAGAATCAGTTATGCTTATTTACATTCTTATAGCACTTGGTGGACTACTGGTGGGGGCAGGCATCTGCTACCTCATCTTCCGTTTCCACAGTGCGGGCATTCTCCGCAAGGCGGAAGAAGAGGCAGAAGTAATCAAGAAAAACAAAGTCGTAGAAGCCAAAGAGAAGTTCATCGCGCTCAAACTGGAGCACGAGAACCAAGTCCGTCAGGCAGAACAGAAGTTGCAGCAGCGTGAGCAACGTGTGCAGCAGCGCGACCAGCAACTCAACCAACGCCAGAGCGAGGTGCAACGTGCACAGAACGACCTCAACCAGCGCAAGCGCGATTTCGAGCAACAGGCTGAGCAACAGCAGAAAGCCATCGATTTCAAGACGCAGGAAGTGGAGCGCATGCAGCACCAGGCGGAGCAGCAACTCGAGCAAATTTCGGGTCTCTCTGCGGAAGAGGCGAAGAAACAACTCATCGAAGCACTGCGCGACGAGGCAAAGACCAACGCCATGGCGTACATCAACGAGACCATGGACGAGGCACGTCTCACCGCCAACAAAGAGGCGAAGAAAATCATCATCCAGTCCATCCAACGCGTGGCATCCGAGGCTACCGTGGAGAACGCCGTCACCATCTTCCATATTGATAATGACGAGGTTAAGGGACGTATCATCGGTCGTGAGGGGCGCAACATTCGTGCCCTTGAAGCCGCTACGGGCGTCGAGATTGTTGTGGACGACACCCCAGAAGCCATCACCCTTTCTGCCTTCGACCCCGTGCGCCGCGAGATAGCACGCCTGTCCCTCCACCAACTGGTGCAGGACGGACGTATCCACCCCGCACGTATCGAGGAAGTCGTGGCTAAGGTCACCAAGCAGGTCGAAGAGGAGATTGTCGAAACCGGTAAACGCACCTGCATCGACCTCGGCATCCACGGTCTGCACCCCGAACTGGTGCGCCTGATTGGCAAGATGAAGTACCGCAGCAGTTACGGTCAGAACCTGCTCATGCACTCCCGCGAGACGGCTAACCTCTGTGCGGCAATGGCTGCCGAACTGGGGCTGAACGTCAAGAAAGCACGCCGCGCAGGATTGCTCCACGACATCGGCAAGGTCAGCGACGAAGACCTCGAACTCCCGCACGCAGCAATGGGGATGAAAATCTGCGAGAAGTACGGCGAAGCACCCGACATCTGCAATGCGGTCGGTGCACACCACGACGAGATAGAGATGGAGACTCTCATCGCCCCCATAGTACAGGCGTGCGATGCTATCTCCGGTGCACGACCGGGCGCACGGCGCGAGATTGTGGAGGCTTACACCAAGCGTCTCAACGACCTTGAGCAGATAGCCCTCTCCTACCCGGGTGTCACCAAGACCTTCGCCCTTCAGGCAGGTCGCGAACTCCGCGTCATCGTCGGGGCGGACAAGATAAGCGACAAGGACACCGAGTTGCTCTCGTTCGACATCGCCAAGAAGATTCAGGACGAGATGACCTACCCTGGTCAAATCAAAATCACCGTCATCCGCGAAACCCGCGCCATCTCCTACGCGAAGTAATCATCAGAGACTCCTCTTCACATTCCGATAATTATAAGAGGCTGTCTAACGATTTTGTATGTTAGACAGCCTCTATTTTCAGGATAGGGTGTTGCTTGTACGTACAGGCGGGGTATTGTCCTACGGCAAGGCGGGGCGGCGGTAGGCACGGATAATGAGGTATATGCCCCAGATGATGAACGGGATAGAGAGCCACTGACCCATATTGAGCAGGTGGTCAGCCTCAAAGGCTTCCTGGTCGTTCTTGATGAACTCGAGCAGGAAACGTGTGAAGAAGACTATCTCCAAGAATACGCCGAGGAGCAGTCCTTCTCGCTTGTACGCCTTGCCGCGCCAGTACATCAGCCACGTAACGACAAACGCCACAATGCAGTACAGCATCTCATAGATTTGCGTGGGGTGGCATGGCACCGTCTCCCCGTTTCGCACAAAGATGAAACCCCATGGCAGGTCGGTCGGGCAACCATAAATCTCGGAGTTCATCAGGTTGCCGAGACGGATAAGCGTGGCGGTGACACACACACCCACTACGAGCCTGTCCATAATCCAAAGGAGCGAAGTATGGAACTCGGGGCGTTTGGAGAACACTTTCTTGTTGAGGAGATATGCCGCCAACAGCAGTCCGATGGCACCACCATGGCTTGCCAGTCCGCCTTCCCAGACCTTGAGAAGTTTGAGCGGATGCTCGATGTACGGGTTGCGATACTTGATGGTCCAGCCGAAGATTTGTACGGGGTCGGTAGAGATGCCCATAGCATGGCAATAGCCCGCCATACCGGGGAGCGTGACATCGTGCCACTCATAGAACCAACAATGCCCCAATCGCGCACCGACGATGACGCCAACCACCATCCAGATGAACAGTTTGTCCGTCCAATCATCGGGACAGTGTTCGTTCTTATAGAGTTTGCACTCAATGAGATAGGCGAGGTAGATGCCTACTGCCCACAAGAGTCCGTACCAACGAATGCCCCCATCGCCGATGTGAATCAGGATGGGGTCCACGTTCCACGTTACGAAGTCGAGTATCATGCTTCCAGCCTACCGTGACACTGTTTGTATTTCTTGCCCGATCCGCAGGGACATGGGTCATTGGGGCGCGGCTTCTTCTCCACGTGGATAGGTTCGGGGCGTTGCATCTCGCGCGTGTCGCGTCCTGCTGCAGCCGATTGTCCGCTGGCAGCGGCTGCCCGACTGACGGCATCCTTTTGGGTGCGGTAGCGTGAGTAGTCCTGACGCTGCTCCTGTGCCTGACGCACCTCCTGCGGGTCGCGGGTAGGTATCTGTCCGCGAAGCAAGATAGCGATAGCACGGCGGTTGAAGCGGTCCAACATCTGCTTGAAGATATTGAAGGACTCCAGTTTATATATAAGGAGCGGGTCTTTCTGCTCGTAGGAGGCGTTCTGAACCGACTGCTTGAGGTCGTCCAGCTGGCGGAGATGCTCTTTCCACTCGTCGTCGATGACGTAGAGCACCATGCGCTTCTCGAACTCGCGCACTACCTCGCGGCTGTCGCTTTCGGCTGCTGCCTTGAGGTTGACGGCAATGTTATAGACACGCTTGCCGTCGGTGATAGGGATGAGGATGTTCTCGTACATCGCGCCGCGCTCCTCGTACACCTTCTTGATGACAGGGTCAGCCACCTTTTGCAGCGTCTCCATGCGGCGTTTGAAGGTGTCCATAGCGGCTTCTGCCAGTTGCTCAGCCAATGCGCTTTCGCGTGCGCTCTTGAAGGAATCCTCGTCGAAAGGCACCTCCATGGCGAACACCTGCATGACGTCGAACTGCAGCCCCTCATAGTCCATGGCTTCGCGTGCGTCGGCAATGATAGCCTCGGCGGTGTCGTAAATCATGTTGGTGATGTCCACGCCGATACGCTCACCCATCAAGGCGTGATGACGCTTGGCATAGATGACATTGCGCTGCTGGTTCATCACATCGTCGTACTCAATCAGACGCTTGCGGATACCGAAGTTGTTCTCCTCCACCTTCTTCTGCGCACGCTCAATGGAGTTGGAAATCATAGAGTGCTCAATCATCTCGCCGTCCTTGAAGCCCATCTTGTCCATAACGCCTGCCAGACGGTCGGAGCCGAACATACGCATCAGGTCGTCCTCCATGCTGACATAGAAGACGCTGCTACCCGGGTCGCCTTGACGTCCTGCACGTCCGCGCAACTGGCGGTCCACACGACGGCTCTCGTGACGCTCGGTGCCTATGATGGCAAGACCGCCCGCAGCCTTTACTTCGGGGGTGAGTTTGATATCGGTACCACGACCTGCCATGTTGGTGGCGATAGTTACTACGCCCGAGCGACCTGCCTGCGCCACAATCTCCGCCTCACGCTGGTGCAACTTGGCGTTCAACACATTGTGCGGTATCTTGCGGAGGTTCAACATTCGGCTCAGCAACTCGCTGATTTCCACGCTGGTAGTACCTACCAACACAGGACGCCCTGCGCCCACGAGTGCCACAATCTCGTCGATGACGGCGTTGTACTTCTCGCGCTTGGTGCGGTAGATACGGTCGTTCATATCGATACGCGCAATGGGCTTGTTGGTCGGGATAACCACCACGTCCAACTTGTAGATGTTCCAGAACTCGCCCGCCTCCGTCTCGGCGGTACCGGTCATACCCGCCAGCTTCTTGTACATACGGAAGTAGTTCTGCAATGTGATGGTGGCAAAGGTCTGTGTGGCCCCCTCCACTTTCACATTCTCTTTCGCCTCCACCGCCTGGTGCAAGCCGTCCGACCAGCGACGCCCTTCCATCACACGGCCGGTCTGCTCATCGACAATCTTCACTTGGTTGTCGTCGATGATATAATCCACGTCCTTTTCGAAGAGGGTGTATGCCTTAAGTAACTGATGTACAGTGTGTACGCGCTCGGACTTGATGCTGTAGTTGGTCAGCACCTCGTCTTTCTTCGCCTGCTTCTCCTCAGCGGAGATTGGCATTTTCTCTATCTCGGCTATCTCGCTGCCGACATCGGGGAGTACGAAGAACTGCGGGTCTTCGGTGTTACCCGTCAAGGTGTCTATACCCTTGTCTGTCAGTTCGATAGTCTTGTTTTTCTCGTCGATTACGAAGTAGAGTTCGTCGGTCGCCACGTGCATATTGCGCTCGTTGTCCTGCATATAGAATTCCTCCGTCTTTTGCAGACGCACCTTGATGCCGGGCTCGCTCAGATACTTGATGAGCGCCTTGTTTTTGGGCATACCTTTGAACGAGCGGAACAACGCCAACTCACCCGCTTCGCGCTCTTTGGCATCGGTGCTGCCCATCTTAGCCTTCGCCTCGGTCAGCAGTTTGGTGGTCAGGGTCTGTTGGGTGCGTACCAACAACTCCACGCGGTGCTTGTACTCGTCGTACATCTGGTCTTCGCCCTTGGGTATCGGACCGCTGATAATCAACGGAGTACGGGCATCGTCAATCAATACGGAGTCCACCTCATCGACGATGGCGTAGTTGTGCCCGCGCTGCACGAGGTCGGCGGGGTTGGTAGCCATATTGTCGCGGAGGTAGTCGAAACCGAACTCGTTGTTGGTACCAAACGTAATATCGCACGCATAAGCGCGACGCCGCTCGTCGCTGTTGGGCTTGTACTTGTCGATGCAATCCACCGTCAGACCGTGGAACATATAGAGCGGCCCCATCCACTCGGAGTCACGCTTGGCGAGGTAGTCGTTCACCGTTACGATATGCACACCCTCGTGCGTGAGTGCGTTGAGGAACACGGGCAGCGTAGCCACCAGTGTCTTACCCTCACCCGTCGCCATCTCGGCTATCTTGCCTTGGTGAAGTACCACACCACCAATCAGTTGCACATCATAGTGCACCATATCCCACACGATTTCGTTGCCGCCTGCTGTCCAGTGGTTGTGGTAGATGGCCTTGTCGCCGTCAATCTCCACGAAGTCGAAGCGCGGGTCTGCCGCGAGGTCACGGTCCATCTGCGTAGCGGTCACCGCTATCTGCTCATTCTCGGCAAAGCGGTGTGCGGTGCTCTTCACGATGGCAAACGCCTCGGGCAGGATGTCGTTGAGGGTCTTGTTGTAGTCCTCCTGGATATCCTTTTCCAACTTGTCCACCTCGTCGTACACTTTCTCGCGCTGGTCTATCTCCAGTCCCTCGATGCCTGCTTTCAACTCTTTGATACGGGCTTTTTTGTCTGCCACTTGGTCTTGGATACGCTGCATCAACGCCCCGCTGCGCGCACGCAACTCGTCATTGCTCAGCGCGTCAATCTCCGTATAGGCGGCTTTTATCTTCTCCACATACGGCGCAATGGCGCGCATATCTTTCTGCGCCTTGTTGCCGAACAGTTTCGTAATGATTTCAATAAAATTCATATCGTTAGTTTGATTAGTTTCACGACCATTATCCATCAGCCTTTGATTCCGACCCAATTAGCCTGCAAATGTACAACTTTTT
>DLLA01000123.1:0-2599 GCA_002479035.1 Bacteroidales bacterium UBA7574
TGGAGACCGTATGGCGTCAGGCTGACAAGTACCACGTACCACGCTTGTGCTATGTGAACAAGATGGACCGCTCGGGTGCCAACTTCTTTGATGTGGTTCGCCAAATCAAAGATGTGCTGGGTGCTACCCCTTGCCCTATCCAAATCCCTATCGGGTGTGAGGAGACATTCAAGGGCGTGGTTGACCTGGTGAAGATGAAGGCTATCATCTGGCATGATGAGACAATGGGTGCCGAATACGTGGAGGAAGAGATTCCTGCCAACCTGCTCGAAGAGGCTCAGGAATGGCGCGACAAGATGCTGGACACCTGCGCTGAGTTCGACGATGCACTGATGGAGAAGTATTTCTCCGACCCGTCCACCATCACGGAGGAAGAGATTCGCGCTGCTATCCGCAAGGGTACTATCGCAATGCACATCTTCCCTGTTATCTGCGGTTCGTCCTTCAAGAACAAAGGTGTGCAGACGATGCTCGACGCCGTATGCGCATACCTGCCGAGTCCGCTGGACACTCCCGAGGTGGATGGTGTGGATCCCCGCACAGACGAGCCCATCAGCCGCAAGCCGAGTGACGATGACCCGCTTTGCGCATTGGCATTCAAGATAGCCACTGACCCGTATGTGGGGCGTCTCTGCTATTTCCGTGTGTATAGCGGCAAGTTGGAGGCAGGTTCGTATGTCTATAACCCGCGTTCCGGCAAGAAAGAGCGTATCAGCCGTATCTTCCAGATGCACTCCAACCACCAGAACCCTGTTGACTTTATTGCCGCAGGTGATATCGGTGCCGGTGTGGGTTTCAAGGATATCCGTACCGGTGATACCCTCTGCGCTGAGGACAAGCCTATCGTACTGGAGTCCATCGACTTCCCCGCACCTGTGATTGGCGTGTCGGTAGAGCCGAAGAGCCAGGCTGACCTCGACAAACTCGGTGTGGGCTTGCAGAAGTTGGCTGAGGAAGACCCGACATTCACCGTTAAGACCGACGAGCAGACGGGACAAACCGTCATCTCGGGTATGGGTGAGTTGCACTTGGAGATTATTATCGACCGTCTGAAACGTGAGTTCAAGGTGGAGTGCAACCAAGGTCGCCCGCAAGTGGCATACCGTGAGGCTATCTCACAACCGGTAGAACTGCGCGAGGTGTACAAGAAGCAGTCCGGTGGTCGTGGTAAGTTCGCCGATATGATAGTTCGCGTAGAACCTGTGGACGCTGATTTCGAGGGCACGGGACTTCAGTTTATCAATGAGGTCAAGGGCGGTAATATCCCCAAGGAGTATATTCCGTCTATCCAGAAGGGCTTCGAGTCCGCTATGAAGAACGGTGTTCTCGCCGGCTATCCTGTGGATACGTTGAAGGTAACGGTTATCGATGGTAGTTTCCACCCCGTTGACTCCGACCAGTTGTCGTTCGAGATATGCGCGCAGATGGCATTCAAGAATGCTTGCGTAAAGGCAAAACCCGTATTGATGGAGCCTATTATGAAGGTGGAAGTCGTTACTCCCGAAGAGAGTATGGGTGATGTCATCGGCGACTTGAACAAACGTCGTGGTCAGGTAGAGGGTATGGATACCTCTCGTACCGGTGCACGTATCGTGAAGGCGAAAGTGCCGTTGAGCGAGATGTTCGGATATGTTACCGCTCTGCGTACCATCACTTCCGGTCGTGCAACGAGCAGTATGGAGTTCTCGCACTACGCTCCTGTATCGAGCAGCATTGCCAAGGCTGTGCTGACCGAGTGCGGCGGACGTGCAGACTTGGTATAACGAAACTATGGTGCGGTGCCGGCAATACCGTCGGCACCACACCTTGGCAATAAAGTAGAACGAGTGAATGTTCGAAAGGGCAGGGCAAAAAGGGCCGCTCCGCACCTCAAACCTCCTCACTCACGCGTGCAGGCGTGCACGCACCCGCGTACTTTATATCTTAGGTGTCGGCGAAGCAAGGTCGCAAGGGGAGTAATGCCCCCGAGTTTCCTCGTATGCTCGCGCGACATTGGTGTGTGAAGAAGCGGAAACCAAAGAATTAACCCTGAAGGCGTGAGTCATCCAAGCAAATGACTCTTTGGGTGTGCGAGCGCCGTAAGGACAAGTAAAACAAACAAAAACAAACAAAAACAATGAGTCAGAAAATTCGTATTAAACTGAAATCGTACGACCACAACCTGGTTGACAAGTCAGCAGAGAAGATTGTGAAGACCGTACGCTCCACAGGTGCAGTAGTCAGTGGTCCTATTCCATTGCCCACCCACAAGCGTATCTTCACCGTTAACCGCTCTACATTCGTAAACAAGAAGAGCCGCGAGCAATTCGAGTTGTCGAGTTACAAGCGTCTGATTGACATCTACGGCTCCAACCAGAAGACGGTAGAGGCACTGATGAAACTGGAACTTGCCAGCGGTGTGGAAGTAGAGATTAAGGTCTAATCATTGCAATTTGTAAGTAAGGGCAAAATTGTAAACAAGGTCACTTCCCGCGGTTAGGGACCGGAGTAATCGCAAGGTGAATGAGTCTGCCCCGCGGGCGAGAGTGACAAGTAACTAATAAACAAATTTAATCACAGCAAAAATGCCAGGATTATTAGGTAAAAAAATCGGAATGAC
>DLLA01000123.1:2630-6341 GCA_002479035.1 Bacteroidales bacterium UBA7574
AATCGGAATGACATCCGTTTTCGGTGCTGATGGCAAGAATATCCCATGCACCGTTATCGAGGCAGGTCCTTGCGTTGTTACGCAACTGAAGACTGTGGAGAAAGACGGCTATCAGGCTGTTCAGGTAGGTTTCATGCCCAAGAGCGAGAAGCACACCAACAAGGCTGAGGCTGGTCACTTCAAGGCGGCAGGCGTTCAACCGATGCGCCACCTCGCAGAGTTCGACGGCTTCGAACAAGAACTCAAATTGGGCGACACACTGACTGTGGACATGTTCGAGGAGAACTCCTACGTGGACGTTATCGGTGTATCGAAAGGTAAAGGTTTCCAAGGTGTTGTAAAGCGTCATGGTTTCGGTGGTGTAGGTCAATCGACACACGGTCAGGACGACCGTCTGCGCGCCCCCGGTTCGGTAGGTGCTTGTGCATACCCGAGCCGTATCTTCCCGGGTACCCGCATGGGTGGCCACATGGGTACGGACCGCGTCACGGTACAGAACCTTGTAGTGCTCAAAGTAATTCCCGAGTACAACTTGATTATGGTCAAGGGCAGTATCCCGGGTGCTAAAAATTCAATCGTTACTATTAACAAATAAGAGGTATGGAACTTAGTATTTTGAATATGGCCGGACAAGAGACCGGCAAGAAGGTAGTTCTCAATGACGCTGTCTTCGCTATCGAGCCTAACGACCACGCCATCTATTTGGATGTAAAGCAATATCTGGCTAACAACCGCCAGGGTACGGCAAAGGCTAAACAACGTAGCGAGAACGCTCACTCAACACGCAAACTCGGTCGTCAGAAGGGCGGCGGTGGCGCACGTCCGGGCGACTTGAAGTCTCCTGTTCGCGTAGGTGGTGGTACCATCTTTGGTCCCGTTCCCCGTGACTATAGTTTCAAACTCAACAAGAAGGTGAAACAACTGGCTCGCCGCAGTGCCCTCAGTCTGCGTGCTCAGAACGGTCAAATCATCGTAGTCGATGCGCTGACATTCGAGGCTCCCAAGACCAAGGCTATGGTTGAGGTAATGAACAACCTCAAAGTGGCAGACAAGAAAGTGCTCTTCGTGCTCGCTGAGAACAATGCCGAGGTACTGAAGTCCGCTCGCAACATCCAACGCACCAACGTGGTGACGGTTAACGAACTGAATACATACGCAATCATGAACTCGAATGCAGTGGTTATCGTTGAGAACGCCGTTCCTGCTATCGAGGCAACTTTTAACGCATAAGGAGGTTACAACTATGGCAATTATTCTTAAACCAATCGTCACTGAGAAGATGACCGCCGCAGGCGAAAAGTTCAACCGTTATGGTTTTCGTGTTGTCCGCGACGCCAACAAGGTGCAAATCAAGAAGGCTGTTGAGGAGATGTACAATGTACAGGTAGTGGATGTCAACACCCTCGTGGTGGCTCCCAAAGTTAAGCAACGCTACACCAAGAGCGGTCTGCTCCGCGGTGCACAACAGGCTTACAAGAAGGCTATCGTGACATTGAAAGATGGTGAAACAATCGATTTTTATAGCAATATCTAAAAATGGCTGTACGTAAATTAAAACCCTCTACACCGGGGCAAAGACACAAAGTTATTGGCGCATTTGAGACAATTACCGCAAGTGCACCAGAGAAATCTCTTGTGTTCGGCAAGCGCAAAACGGGTGGTCGTAACCATGTGGGTAAAGAGACCATGCGTTATATCGGCGGCGGACACAAGCAGAAGTACCGTGTAATTGACTTCAAACGTAACAAAGATGGTGTACCCGCTATTGTAAAGACGATTGAGTACGACCCGAACCGCTCGGCACGTATCGCACTCCTCTTCTATGCTGATGGCGAGAAACGTTACATTCTTGCACCTAACGGACTGCAAGTAGGTCAAACAGTGATGTCAGGAGAAAACGTGGCTCCTGAAGTAGGAAATGCTCTTCCTATGGCTAACATCCCTCTCGGAACGCTGATTCACAACATCGAGTTGCGTCCGGGGCAGGGGGCTGCTATGGTTCGCTCGGCAGGTGTGTTTGCACAACTCTCTTCCCGCGAAGACAAGTATGCAATCATCAAGTTGCCTTCAGGCGAACTCCGCAAGGTATTGGCAGCATGCAAAGCCACTGTAGGTGTCGTTGGCAACAGCGACCACGCATTGGAGAAGAGCGGTAAGGCAGGTCGCAGCCGCTGGTTGGGACGCCGTCCGCGCAACCGTGGTGTAGCCATGAACCCTGTAGATCACCCAATGGGCGGTGGTGAAGGTCGTGCTTCCGGTGGACATCCGCGTTCACGCAAGGGCTTGCTGGCTAAGGGTTACAAGACTCGTCATCCGAAGAACCAGAGCAACCAATACATCATTGAGAGAAGAAAGAAATAACCTATTAAATCTTGAGAAATTATGAGTCGTTCATTGAAAAAAGGACCGTTTATCAACGTTAAGTTGGAGAACAAGGTGTTGGCTATGAATGAGTCGGGCAAGAAAGATGTTGTCAAGACTTGGAGCCGCGCATCTATGATCTCTCCTGATTTCGTAGGTCATACTATTGCAGTTCACAATGGAAATAAATTCATTCCTGTGTACATCACCGAGAATATGGTCGGCCACAAGTTGGGCGAATTTGCTCCCACTCGTACCTTCCGCGGGCACTCAGGAAACAGATAATCCATTGAATCATTCAAACAACAAATTAAACTTTAGAATTCAAAATGGGTGCTAGAAAACATAATACAGCCGAAGCAATGAAAGAGGCCCGCAAGAGCCAGTACTTTGCGAAGCTTAATAACGTTCCTACCTCTCCACGCAAGATGCGCCTTGTTGCTGACATGATTCGTGGAATGGAAGTGAACCGTGCACTGGGTGCGTTGCATTTCTCTACCAAAGAGGCTTCGCGCGCTCTCGAGAAACTCCTGAAGTCCGCTATTGCCAACTGGGAAACCAAAACCGGCAAGAAGGCTGACTCGGAGACTCTGTATGTAACAAACATTATGGTTGACGGCGGCATGATGCTCAAACGTCTTCTGACCGCTCCTCAAGGTCGCGGCTACCGTGTTCGCAAACGCTCCAACCATATTACCGTATTTGTAGATACCAAAAATACTAACGAAGCAAAGTAATCAACAATGGGACAGAAAATTAATCCAATTAGTAACCGCCTGGGTATTGTTCGTGGTTGGGATTCCAACTGGTATGGCGGAAAAAACTACGGAGATACCATTCTTGAGGACACCAAAATCCGCAAGTATCTGAATGCCCGCTTGGCTGAGGCTAGTATTTCGCGTATCGTTATCGAGCGTACTCTGAAACTTGTAACTGTCACTGTCTGCACTGCTCGCCCCGGATATATCATCGGTAAGGGTGGACAAGAGGTTGACAAATTGAAAGAGGAACTGAAGAAAATCACCAAACAAGACGTTCAAATCAACATCTTCGAGGTTAAGCGTCCCGAATTGGATGCTACTATCGTGGCTACCAAAATCGCTCGCCAACTCGAGGGGAAAATTGCGTACCGCCGTGCTGTCAAGATGGCTATCGCATCCACCATGCGTATGGGTGCCGAGGGTATCAAGATTCAGGTCAGCGGTCGTCTGAACGGTGCCGAGATGGCGCGCAAGGAGATGTACAAAGAGGGTCGTACTCCTCTCCATACCCTCCGCGCCGACATCGACTACTGCCACGTGGGTGCTCTCACCAAGGTAGGACTCATCGGCGTAAAGGTTTGGATCTGCC
>DLLA01000102.1:0-1373 GCA_002479035.1 Bacteroidales bacterium UBA7574
ATTAACGGTCATTAGCGGAGAATAGGTATTCCAACGGCTTTTAGTGGAGAACGAAACTCCACACTGCTTGCAAGAAATGCGGATATTCTCTACATTTTCTTCATTCAATAACACGAATCGGAAAAAATATAGAGAACACCCGCTTTTTTCGTAAATGGTAGATTGATAAAAAGTTGTAATTTTGCAGGCGGAAACCAAAACAAGAACAATGAACCATAAAATCGATAAGACAATGAAAAGAATTGTACCTTTGTTTTTCGCCCTGTTCCTATCCGTTATGAATATGGCGGCATACTCTGCCGACCGTTCACCGCTGGCAGACGACGACCCAAGCGGTGCATATTTCGGCGGCAGGAAAGTGCTGATTGCCTATTTCTCGTGGGGTGGCACCACACAGCGTATGGCGCAGGAGATACAGCGTATCACCAAGGGCGACCTCTTCCGTATCGAACCCGTGACACCCTATCCTACCAACTACACCGAGTGTACGCAAGTGGCTCTGCGCGAGCGGGACAATGACGAACGCCCTGCCATTAAAGACAAAGTGGAGAATTTCGACGACTATGACATCATCTTTATCGGCTGCCCCGTATGGTGGCACACCGCACCGATGATTATCTCCACTTTTGCCGAGACATACGATTTCACGGGCAAGACTGTGGTACCGTTCTGCACCTACGCCTCCACCTATCGCGATGAGACACTGCAAAAGATAGTAGACCTCACCCCCGCAGCCGAACATCTGCAAGGGCTTGGCACCACAGGCTCCACATCGGGCGTGCAGGCATGGATAGACCTCATCAACGGGCAATGGTCCCCCACGGCTATCGAAAACACCACCGAAGACACGGCGTGGAAACCCACACGGATATACAACCTGCAAGGGCAGTTGGTCTCGGCAGACGATATGCGCAGCGGTATCTATATTCTCTCGGACGGCACCCATACCCGCAAGATAACTGTCGGAAATCTATAAAACAACACTTATATAATGAGATTCAGAACATTAGGAATGAGCGGACTGCGCGTGTCCGCAGTCGGATTGGGGTGCATGGGTATGAGCCATGCCTATGGTGCGCCCGCCGACAAACGCGAGATGACGGAGTTGTTGGGGTATGCTATCGATATGGGCTATACCTTCTTCGACACCGCCGAGCTCTACGGCACGCCCGAACACCCGAACCACAACGAGGAGATGCTCGGCGAGATACTCTCCCCCTACCGCAACCGCATTGTCCTTTCTACCAAATGCGGCGTACGCTATGCCCGCCCCGATGACATCGCCAACCACGACATCGTACCCGACTCGCGTCCTGAGGTCATACGCCGCTCCGTGGAGGGTTCTCTGCGCCGCCTGCGCACCGACCATATCG
>DLLA01000102.1:1439-1615 GCA_002479035.1 Bacteroidales bacterium UBA7574
CCAGCACCGCATCGACCCGCACGTGTCGCCCGAGGAAGTCGCAGACACGATGGGGCAACTTATCCGCGAGGGCAAGATTCTCCATTGGGGTATCTCCGAAGCCAATGAGGACTACCTGCGCCGTGCGCACCATGTCTGCCCCGTAGCCGCCGTACAGAACCGCTATTCAATGATGG
>DLLA01000102.1:1647-4760 GCA_002479035.1 Bacteroidales bacterium UBA7574
ATTCAATGATGGCACGCTGGCACGAGAACCTGTTTCCCGTCCTCGAAGAGTTAGGTATCGGCTTTGTCGCTTTCTCACCGCTTGCCAACGGGCTGCTGAGCGGCAACTATGCGGTTGGCACACATTTTGACGCGAATACGGATTACAGGGCAGTTATGCCGCAGTACCGCCCCGAGAGTTTCGAGCAGAACCGGCAACTATTCGATTTTCTCAACGCTTTGGCGGAATCCAAACACGCTACACCGGCACAAATATCTCTGGCGTGGATGCTCTGCAAAAAGCCATGGATTGTCCCTATCCCGGGTACACGCAATCTCTGCCGGCTCAAAGAGAACATCGGTGCAGCGGATATTCTGCTCACCGATGACGAGGTAAAACAAATCGACACCGCCCTCAGTACTATGCCGATGAGCGAAGTCTTCGGCGGGTCAAAAATCATCAAACGTTAAACGAAAAGAAATATGAAACGGAATCATTTTATACAAATACTCTTAATCATCTTCACTATGGCTACTATTCAACCCCTTTCCGCCCAAGAGGTCATCAAGGACGGAATACCCTACGTAACTCTCAACAACGGCATTCTGATGCCGCGTTTCGGTATCGGCACCTACAACGTCCCCGGCGACAGCGTGGCGTGCGATGCCGTGCTTCATGCACTCCGCCAAGGCTACCGGCACATTGATACCGCACACGCCTATCGCGTGGAGCGCGGTGTGGGCAAAGCCGTCAATGACTTTATCCGCGAGAGCGGCACCCCGCGCGAAGACATCTGGATTACCTCCAAACTATGGCCTACCGAATACGGTGAAGGCGTTACTATGGAGGCTATCGACAAGATGCTCGATCGGCTGCAAACCGACCATATCGACCTGCTCTATCTCCACCAGCCGATGGGTGATTTCCGCGGCGCATGGCGCGATATGGAGAAAGCCGTGCGCGAGGGAAAAGTGCGTGCCTTGGGCATCAGCAATTTCGATGCAAGCGATTCCCTTTTCCATGCTATCGTGGACAGTGTGGAAATTATGCCTGCCGTGATGCAAATCGAGTTGCACCCTTATGCACAACGCCTCGAATGGCGCGAGAAAGCCAACCGGTATGGCATTCAGATGGAGTGCTGGTTCCCGCTCGGCGGCGAAATGAGCAACGGACTTCTGCTTCGCGATTCGGTCATCAACGCCATAGCCGCAGCCCACGGCAAGACAGCGGCACAAATAATCCTCCGTTGGCATATACAAGAGGGCTTTTCGGTTATTCCGGGTGCCACCCGCCACGATTACATCGAAGAAAACATCAATATCTTTGATTTTACCCTGTCCGACGAGGAGATGGCGCAGATACGTGCCCTCAACAAAGAGGAGCGCATCTTCCGTATGGACTACGAGCAAGCCAAGCAGTTTATGCTCAACTGGAAAATCGAAGACTAACCGTTACACATTGTTTTCCCTGTGGATGTCCTGTGGATAACCCAACGCGAAGCCATAAACGTAACATCACCAACGTAACACCACTAACGTGAAACCATTAACGTATAACCACCAACGTGTAAACCATAAACGTTCGCACAAGCGAACCACCAACACGCAGTTATGAACACAAAGTCAATAACCTCGATGCTGTGTATGCTGCTTATGCTGTGCAGCACCCTAAATGTAAAAGACAATATGAATACCAATAGCAACAACGCCGCATTCACTTACGTGGATATGCGCACTTTCAAGAGCCACAACAGCAACCCTTGGGGCTTGGTCTATCAGGGTGCTATCACCCGAAACGAGGACGGCAAAGTCAATCTTCACGCTATCACCTACCCGTTCAACGGACTGACCATCGCCGCCAATGTCTATACCCCTGCGGGCTACACGCCCGGGAACCATTACCCCGCATTGGTCATTGCGCACCCAAACGGCGGTGTCAAGGAGCAGGTGGCGGGCTTGTATGCACAGCGTATGGCGGAACAGGGCTATATCTGCCTGGTCTTTGATGCCGCCTACCAGGGTGCCAGTGGGGGCGAACCGCGCAATACCGATAAGCCTGCCTTTCGTGTAGAGGACATCCACCGTGCCGCTGACATTCTGGCGCAGTACCCGGGTGTGGACGCCGACCGTATGGGTATCCTCGGTATCTGCGGTGGAGGCGGATACACGCTGCGTGCCGCGCAAACCGACAAGCGTTTCCGTGCCGTTGCTACGCTCAGTATGTTCAATACGGGACTTGTACGCCGCAATGGTTTTATGGATACACAAATCAATCAGGTGCAGGAGCGTTTGGCGGACGCTTGTGCCGCACGCGAACGCGAAGCCTTGGGTGCAGCACCCGAGTACGTGGGCGATATGAGCGGCGTTACACCCGAGCAGGCAGCGCAACTGCCTTTCGACCTCTATCGCGACGGCTATGTCTATTATCTCCAAACCCACGCACACCCCAACTCTACGTTCCGTTATACCAAGAGCAGTCTCATCGACCTCTTTGCGTTTGATGCCAACGACGGTATGTACCTCATCAATCAGCCGCTTCTGATGATGGCAGGCAGCAATGCCGACACATTCTATATGACCGAGCAGTGTTTCAGCCATGCTACGGGTACGCAGGACAAGGAACTGTTTCTCATTCCGGGAGCCAAGCACATCGAGACCTACTACGTCCCCGAATATGTCAACCAAGCAGTCGCCAAACTGACCGCCTTTTTCTCCCGCACCCTCACGAAGTAACGTACACAACGTAACCTACACGAAAGTAATTTACACGAAGTAACCAACGCGCAGCCTTATGGACTCCATCATCATCACCGACACTCTCAGCGGACTCGGCACCGCCCAATATGAAGACTATCTCGGACACGCCCTCTGTATCGGCGGCAGTTGCCGCTTTGTCTTCAATGGTGAAGAAAAGACTATGACCGAACGGGACTTGCTCATCGTGCGCAAAGGCAAACTGATGGATAAGATACAGCCCGATGAGCAGTTCCGTGTCATGGTCATCTATGCCACATCGGCTTTTATCAACCTCTGCACCCCGCAGTCCAACTACGGCACCAAGGGGCAACTGGCGTTGTTTCTCAACCCCGTTATGCACCTTACGGAAGAGCAATACCACCGCTGCTACAACGATTT
>DLLA01000102.1:4805-5977 GCA_002479035.1 Bacteroidales bacterium UBA7574
CACACCGAGCACCGTTTCTATCACGAAATGCTCATTAGCACGATGCAGACGCTCATTCTTGAGTTCTTCGATTTCCATGCTACGCTCTACCGGGAGGACGACATCTCCACGCAGTACGCTTCTATTATGAACCGCTTTCTGTCGCTCTTGGAAAACGGCGAGTTCCGCACGCACCGCGAGGTTACGTGGTATGCCGACCAACTTTGTGTAACTGCCAAGTACCTGTCCGAAGTCTCCAAGAAAGTAAGCGGCTATTCCGCCAATTTTTGGATCAACCGTTATACTTCTTTGGAGATTTCGCGTCTCTTGCGCGACAAGTCTTTGTCTTTTGTTGCCATCTCCGATATGTTGGGTTTCTCCTCTCCCGCCTATTTCAGCCACTACGTCTCCCACAACCTCGGTCTCAACCCCACCGCCTACCGCGACCGCTGAATCCAAATCTGATTATATCATGTATATCACCATATACAATAAATGCGCCCCTGTTTTCTATTTCAGGAAATCGTATGATAGAATAGGTTTTTCATATCGGTAAATTTATACCTCTTTACAATAATATTTTTCTCACAACTCTCTTAATAAGGTTGTGAATATTATTTGTTCCCTTGTATTTTTACACCGCACCTTCGCTAATGAGGTGCGGTTTTTATTTATCTATTAACCCTATAATTTCTACTCGTATGAAAAATGTATCCGATTCTTTTCAAGCCAGGTGGCAAGAGAACAAACAGCAACTGCACAACCTTTTGGAGCAACAAAACCAACTGATGGCAATCCTGTTAGATGAAAACGCAACACTTCAAGCCTCTGTCCAAACAGGCAACGCTTTTTTCGTCAAAGACGATTACTTGCGTATTGTCATCGAAATCGAAGCCCACAAGCGTCTTGGGCAAACATGGCCCTGCAAATGGAGCAGTATGCCAATGCTTGCAGACGTACTCACGCCCATTGTAGGCTGGCTCGTTTCACCCAATAGTCTGTGGTACGCTTTTCAAAAAGTGACAAAATACGAAGACGATATCCGCCGTCGGATACTGATTTTGAGTAAATAATACCTCAAAAACACCCTGTTTTTGCGCTCTAAGTAAAACAAATATCTTGCTTGTATTCAACACAATAGATACAACGTATTGACAGCAGTCAATGACTTTGCTTGCATTTCATTGATTTGA
>DLLA01000130.1:0-3546 GCA_002479035.1 Bacteroidales bacterium UBA7574
CCCCCGAGGTACGCGCCCTTGTCACGCACCCCCTCCTCATACCCCCTTATCCTCTGGGCGCAGACACTTCCGAGAGTCTCAATGTCAGTATTGCTACCGCCGTTGTCCTTGCCGAGTTCCGTCGCCTATCCACCAACTAACTTATAACCAACCACCAACAGCACAACAAGATGAATCGAACTATCCTGACCCTTTGCACACTGTGTGTAGTAGCAAGTCTTTATGCGTGGAAACCCGTATTTGTCGGGCATCGTGGCAGTTTTATGGGAGTAATGAACACCGAGGAGGCGTTTCGGAATGGCGTCACTCACTATGGCTATGCGGGATTGGAATGTGATGTCCGCACCACCCTTGATGGGCACTATGTCATCTCTCACGATGAGGACACCAAACGGGTCGGAGGTTCTTTGGTGGTTGCTGACAACACGTTGGAGGCACTCCTCGCCGAGAATTACATGCAAACACGCGGTGATACCACCTACACAGGGCACCTATGTACCGTGGATGCTTATCTGCAGATATGCGAAGACTACAATGTCTTTCCTGTCATCGAACTCAAGTGGGCTACGGGCATCAACAACAACGATATGTCACGCTTTGCGGGGCTCTACGCCCTCATCGAGAAGCACCACATGCTTGAGCGTGCCATCATCTTGACATCCATGCAGAAGTCCTTGGAGTTCATACGCACACACTATCCGCAACTGCAATGCCAGTACTTGTGCTTCTCTGCCTTTGATGAAGAGAAATTCGAGTGGTGCAATAGATGGCGTATCAACCCCTCTGTACGCAACGACGATGTGGATGCACTTTGGGTGAAACGTTGCCGCGACATAGGGTTGCAGGTGGCTACATGGACCATCAACTCCCCCGAAGCCTACCGCCGCCTTGGCGAAAAGGGGTGTTATATGATGACCTGCGATTACTTGAACCCTTCCGAAATGCCTGAATTATAATCCAATATATTCACAATGAGACGATTAACTTCTTTTCTGACCATATTGTTCCTGTTGTGCAGCCTTTCCGTCACAGCAGGCATCACCACCTACACCTTCACCGCTGCCGATTGGCAGAGCAAGGTGGGCTCCACGCCTTGCGACAACAAGTCCGACGGCTGGCTCTCCGACAAGCCCGCGAACAGTTACTCCGAAGGACGTACTGACGCCCAAGGTCGTTTCTACAGCCGTGGTGCAGGTGTCACCGCCAAGACCTCCGATGCCGGCGCAACCTCCGTCCTGACCTTCGACGATGTACGGCAAATCACGCTCAACTTCTGCCAGAACTCCTCCAAAGGGCAGGGTACTATCCATATACAAGTGGGCGATAATGCACCTCACGACCTTGTCATTACCAAGCCCGCACAATCGGGCGAGGGTGTGCACAACCGCGACTCGGTCCTCCGTTTCGAGACAGCGGAGACAGGCAAAATCCGCTTTTGGATTACCTGTACCGAGAACGCCATTTACCTCAACTCTGTCACGATTCGCAGCAAAGCAGGCGGCAACAATCCATTTACCGTGGATACCTATCAGTTGGTCACTGACGTAACCCAACTGTCTGATTCTGAACAGATTATTATAGGTGTACACCAATCAGGTGTCAACTATGTCATGGGTTATTTCGACGAAACCGTATCGCGCAACAATATCCATGCTATCCCCGCCCGATACACTTCCGACCGCACGCAGGTGGCACCCGACGACCGTGCCATATACACCTTGCACCGCACCGAACTCAACGGGCAGACCGCTTTCTATATTCAGGACGAAATTCGTTATGAGGAAGCCTACTTGGTTGCCAGCGGTGGCAAGACCAAGAACACCCTTGCCGCGTGGAATTACCTCACCGACAGCAAGACCTACGGCAACTATGGCTATTGGGACATCACCGTTGCGCCTGATGGTCAGGCTACTGTCATGAACCTCGGCAATAGTCTCGGCAAGTACCTCCAGTACAATGCCACACATTCATTGTTTGGATGCTATCAGGATGCGGGCAGCCAGACTCCTGTGTCCATATACCGTTGTGTACCTGCCTTGGGTGACACCACTGCCATTGTCGCACCCCTCACCAACTTCGGCACCGTGTGTATGCAAGGCGATGACATCGCAGGAGCCAAGACACTGACTGTCAATGCCAACGGATTGGACCGTGATATCGAAGTCT
Organism: Bacteroidales bacterium UBA7574; assembly: GCA_002479035.1. Classification (GTDB taxonomy): domain Bacteria; phylum Bacteroidota; class Bacteroidia; order Bacteroidales; family Paludibacteraceae; genus Colicola. Next base: position 2,167 of record DLLA01000130.1, read on the forward strand.
CCCTCAAACACGGCGCACCTTTCTCCCTCTCTACCACGCAGATTGACCGTGATGGTGACGAACTCACCATCTCCTATCACGCTGTTGCCGCAGGTACTTTCTGTGACACACTCCTGTTCCGTGCGGGTGACATCACCGCCGAAGCCCTTATCCTTCTCCATGTGGTGAAACCCCTGAAGGTAGCCGATGCCGTACATTCGGCGGACTATACCACGGTCTATTTGGACACGGTCGTAGTCACCAAGAAATATGACACCTATATCTTTGTCCGTGATGCCACAGGCTCTATGCTCATCTACGACTCGGGCACGGCAGACGGTAAGCGTTATGGCTCGGGCTTGGAGAATGGGCATGTCCTCACGGGCGTAGTCGGACGCTTTTGGAACTACTATGGTGTCCCCGAACTTTCCCCAATCTCCCCTTGGCACGTAGAGAAGGACAAAGTCACTTGTCTGCCCGAACCCTTTATATCTTCCGCCCCCGATGGCGCACCCGCCTCGGTGGATTCCGCATGGGTCTGCCGTTATGTCCGCTTTGATGATGTCACCATTGATAATGGCAACATGGCATCATCTGCCACCCTCGCGCCTATCCTTGTGGAGGATGCCTTCCGCACAGGGCTGACCACACAGCAACCCGCTACATTGGATGCCATCGTCATGCGTTCACACGATGTTATGCAACTATGGTGTGTGCGCCAAACAATCCCTACAGACCTCACCACCACCGCGTCTGCTCCCGACGACATTCCGCATAAGTACCTGCAAGATGGGCAACTGCTTATCAGCCAAGGGGGCAAGACGTATAGTGCTAATGGTATAGAAATCAAGTAATTTATAGCAATTTATCCGTATGTTCAATCGTATTTTTACTCTACATTCCATAGTCTTTTCTGCATCTTTGTGGCTGTGTCTTGTATTGGGCGGTGCCAATCTCTCCGCACAAACCAAGGTGACCATCGCCGACCCGCAGGCATGGACGTACTCCGACCTCAATCCGTATCGAGGGCAGACCATACAGTTTACCACGCCATTCTACGTTACCAACAACTACTACAACGGCAGACTTATCATCTCACCGAGACGCACCTATTCACCTACTAACCAGGCTCTTCCGCTTTCGGCAGAGTACAACAAGATACTCTCTGCCAATACTACAGGCGAAATCACGCTGACGGGCATTGACGATTACCACCGTATGGGGGAACGGCTGCTCAACCTCACGGTCTATGTCAGCAGTACGAGCAGCGTGCAGTTCAAGTCGTGCACGTGGGCGGGTAATACACGCGCCGAATTGGAGAAGGGCTACGACACCGGTGCCATTGATATGCGCGGGCAGCACACCCTGTTGGTATGCGCTATGAACTGCGAGTACTACCTT
>DLLA01000130.1:3615-8836 GCA_002479035.1 Bacteroidales bacterium UBA7574
AACTTCTCGTCACGCGGCATGGGACCTGCAGACAATGCAGAGCATCAGAAGCAGCGTACCAAAATCAGCAAGGCACTCGCCCTGATACGCGCCGACATCTACGGGCTGGTGGAGGTGCAACAAGGTCAGGATGCCATGAACGAGATAGCCGCAGACCTCACGCGCAACACAGGTCGTAACTACGTGGCTATCAACGACGGGAGTTCCGTCAATGGCACTTACACCAAGTCGGGGTACATCTATTGCAGCGATGTCGTTGCCCCGCACGGCACCATACGCCACAACAATACCGGCGTCTCCAACCGCAAGAAGACGCAGGGTTTTACCGAGAAAGCCACGGGGGAGAAGTTCATCTTCTCCATCAACCACTTCAAAGCCAAGAGCGGCAGCGGCAGCGGTGACAATGCCGACCAAGGTGACGGTCAGGGCACCTATAACGGCGACCGCAAGCGGGAAGCACAGTCCGTCCTTGCCAACTACCAGAAGGAGACCGTCTATTTTGAAGACAGCGACTTCCTCATCATGGGCGACCTCAACGCCTACGCCAAGGAAGACCCCATCACCATTCTGCGCGAGGGGGGGATGATAGATATGCATCGCGCCTTTCATGCCGACAGCAGTTACAGTTACACCTTCCACGGTCAGGCGGGCTACCTCGACCATGCGCTGTGCAACTCCACCCTTTACCCGCAAGTCACGGGCATGGTGGCGTACCACATCAACTCCGACGAGCACGACCGCTACACCTACGACAGTTCCGATGACCTCAGTATGTTCCGTTGCAGCGACCATGACCCCATACTGGTCGGGCTGCGCCTGGATAGCAACGCCACCACCCGCCACACCGAGCCTTCGCTGAACAACTACGAGGTGTTCTACGAAGGTGCCACACCCTGCATACGCAATGCCGAAGGCGGGTATTATATTGTCTATCGCGTTGACGGGCAAGTGGTTACGCAAGGCAAGATAACCTCCGTAGAACAGAATATCTACGGACTCTCACAAGGCATCTATATCCTTAATATATATGGTCAAGGCGCTTGCCTGTCTACCAAACTGATTGTGCGATAGATGGTCTGCGACGATAGTGGATTGAACGATGGTGGATAAACGATAGTGGGTAAAACGATGGTGGATTAAACGATAGGGGGCTGAGACGATGTATATAAAGTAGTTTCAATAAAGCAATCTACAAATATCAAAAAGCAATGGTATATCGATATGAAGATTTGATTATATGGCAGTTAGCCCGTACTCTGGTAGGCAAGATATACGCATCTCTACAAGAGGTAAAAGACTATGGTTTCAGAGACCAGATACAACGGGCTTCTGTATCTGTTATGAACAATATCGCCGAAGGATTTCAGCGGCATAAGTTCACTACTGATAATAAAACGTTTATCAGTTATCTCAACATCGCTTACGGCTCATGCGGTGAGGTAAAAAGTATGCTGTACATCGCGGAGGACATCCGCTATTTGGATGCTGCCATACTCAAAGAGTTACATTCATTGTGTACGTCTTTGGAATGTAAGATAGAAGCCTTGATAGTCTCTATGCGTAAAAATGAAAAAAGAATGTTGAATATCAACCAATCATAGATGCCCCAACATTGTAACATCCAAATATCGCAAAGCCGCCATCGTAACACCACTATCGTGAGCGAAGCGAACCATCATCGTCAAATCCACTTATCGTAAAAACGATGGACCTGTTCGACCAAATAGAGCAACCCGAACGCGATGAGATTCTCAACCTCAGACGCGAACTGGAGGACAGCAACTACAAGTACTACGTCCTCAACGCCCCCACGATGTCCGACGAGGAGTTCGACCGCAAGATGCGTCGCCTGCAGGACCTCGAGGCACTGCATCCCGAGATGGCAGACCCCAAGTCGCCCACCCAACATGTAGGCTCCGACCTCACCGCCAAGAAAGGCTTCGAGCAGGTCACGCACCGCTACCCGATGCTCTCCCTCGCCAACACGTATTCGCGCGAGGAGGTGGAGGACTGGGTACGCAAACTGCCTGACAATGTGGAGATTGTATGCGAACTCAAGTTCGACGGGCTCAGTATCTCCCTCTGGTACGAGCACGGCATTCTCACCCACGCCGTGACGCGCGGCGACGGGGTGCGCGGGGACGATGTCCTCAGCAACATCAAGACCATTCCGTCTATCCCGTGGCAAGTCACCCGCCCCGACCTGCCCGATTTCTTCGAGTTGCGCGGCGAGGTACTGCTGCCGTGGAAGGCTTTCGAGCGTCTCAACAAAGAGCGCGAGGAGCAAGAGGAGCCCCTCTTCGCCAATCCCCGCAACGCCGCATCAGGCACCCTCAAACTGCAGGACCCGCGCGAGGTGGCACGCCGCGGGCTGACCGCATACCTATATTATATGCTGGGCGACAATCTCCCCGGCACCACCCACTACGAGCGTCTGCAACTCGCCCGCCAATGGGGCTTCCAAGTCAGCGATGCCATTCGCGTCTGCCACAGCGTCGATGAGGTCATGCAGTACATCGCCCATTGGGACACCGAGCGCAAGAACCTGCCTGTCGCCACTGACGGCATCGTTCTGAAAGTGAACGACTTAGCGCAACAGCAGGCACTCGGTTACACCGCCAAGACGCCTCGTTGGGCTATCGCTTATAAGTTCCCCGCGGAACGCCAACTCACCCGTCTCCGCCGCATCACCTACCAGGTCGGACGCACGGGTGTCGTCACGCCGGTCGCCAACCTTGACCCCGTGCAACTGTCGGGCACCGTTGTCCAACGCGCCACGCTCCACAACGAGGATTTCATCCGTTCTCTCGGCATCCGCGAGGGCGACATGGTATGGGTGGAGAAAGGTGGTGAAATCATTCCGAAGATAGTGGGGAAAGAAACAGACCCGACCTCCCCAACCCCTCCAGAGGAGGGGCTCAACGGGAGTTCTGAAAGCCCCCTCTTTGAGGGGGTTGGGGAGGTCTTTCCGAGGGTCTGCCCCGAATGTGGCACCCCTCTGGTCCGCGTCGAAGGCGAAGCCGCATGGCGTTGCCCCAACGAGCAAGGCTGCCCGCCGCAAATCAAAGGCAGGATAGAGCACTTCGTCTCCCGCAGGGCAATGAACATCGACGGACTCGGCGAAGAGACCATCGACCTGCTCTATTCGCAAGGGCTCCTGCACAATATCGCTGACATCTACGACCTGACACTCAACGACTTGGCCCGTCAAGAGCGTCTCGGCATCAAGTCGGCGCAAAACATTCTCGCGGGCATCGAAGCCAGTAAACAGGTGCCGTGGAGCCGTGTCCTTTTTGCCCTCGGCATACGCATGGTCGGCGAGACGACCGCCAAAAAGATAGCCCGCCGCTACCGCTCTATTGATGAACTCCAGTGGGCGACGCACGACCAACTCACGTCCATCGAGGATGTCGGCGACCAAATAGCCGACAACGTCATCGCCTACTTCAACGACTTCCGTAACATCGAGATAGTCAATCGCTTACGTCTTGCCGGTGTGCAGATGGAGAGCACCGAAGACGCCACCCCGACCACCACTATCCTGCAAGGCAAGAGCATCGTTATCTCGGGCGTCTTCGCCCGCCACAGCCGCGACGAGTACAAGGCAATGATTGAGGCAAACGGCGGCAAGAACGTCGGTTCGGTCAGCAAGAAGACCTCGTTCATCCTCGCGGGCGACAACATGGGTCCCGAGAAGCGCAAGAAAGCCGAAGACCTCGGCATCCCGCTTGTCACAGAGGACGATTTCCTCCGAATGCTCAACCCTTCGTAATCATCGTCTATCTACGTAAACTACGAAAGCAACGCAAATAACGTAAACCACATGCCTATGTCACTCAAAGAACAGATATTCAACTACATACAACAGCATCGCCCTGCGCGCAATGTCGTGATGCCGCGTTGGGACCGTCCTTGCCGCATCGCCATTCTCCACGACGGAGGCGACGTCTCCGCCTTGGTGCACAAACTCACAGCCGACAGCACGCCCGCAACCCGAAAGCAGGTGGACGTCTTCGCCGTGCCGGACAAGAAACAGGTTTGCGCGTTGCTCTCCCGCCCCAAAAAGGAGGTCCTCCGCGCCATCACGGCACAGGAATACGACCTTCTCATCGACCTCACGCAGCAGCCCACGTTGGTCTCGCTCTACATGGCACTGTATATCCGCGCGGCGTTCAAGGTCGGCCGTTACACCCGCGACGGCATCTACGACCTCACCATCAACACCCCCGCGCAGGACACGCCCGACTACCTCTTCTCGCAAATCATCAAGTACCTCCACATCTTCACAACTAATGAATAATACTTCGCTAAAAGGCTTAGGCACTGCCCTTATCACTCCGTTTTGCGAAGACGGCAGTGTGGACTTTGCCGCTCTTACCCGTCTGATAGACAAACAATTAAACAGCCGCACCCCTGCCGCACCCACCGCAGGCATCGACTACCTCGTTGTACTCGGCACCACGGGCGAAACCGCCACGCTCACCCTTGCCGAACAGGATGCTGTGCGCGAACATATCGTCCGCCAAGTGGCAGGTCGTGTGCCCCTCGTCCTCGGCTTGGGCGGCAACTGCACTGCCGCTGTCATAGAGCGCATCAATCAACTCCGCGACGTGCTGCAATCCGACTTTGCGGCTATCCTATCCGTTTGCCCATACTACAACAAACCATCGCAAGAGGGTCTCTGTCAGCACTTTACGGCTATTGCAAAGGCGAGCCCAATCCCCGTTATCCTCTACAATGTCCCCGGGCGCACGGGCGTGAACCTGCTCCCCGAGACCGTCATGCGCATCTACGAAGCCTGCCCCGACCGTATCCTGGGTATCAAGGAAGCCAGCGGTAACGTGCAGCAAATCACCGAGTTGATAGACCTTGCCAATGGCAAACTGCTTGTCATCAGTGGTGATGACGGTATCGCTTGCGAACTGATGAATGCGGGAGCCGACGGGCTCATCAGCGTGGCAAGCAACGCATTCCCCGAGGACATAGGTCGCTTGGTACACGAACACAGTATGGCACTGCAGCAACGCTATGCCCACATCATCCACCTGCTTTTCGTGGAGGGCAACCCGTCGGGTATCAAGACCGTCCTTGCGGAACAGGGTCTTATCAAGAACATCCTCCGCCTCCCTCTTGTTCCCAACACTCTCCCCACCCAAATGGTCATCCGCCGCGGTATGAAATCCATATAAAAGCGGCATGAAATCCATATAAATGACCACCA
>DLLA01000004.1 GCA_002479035.1 Bacteroidales bacterium UBA7574
TATTCAATGGCTTAGCGGTTATGCGCAGAGTTTCGGCGTATATGTACTCGGTGCTTTCGTGGCAGGTTTCTCCATGTGTTTGCTCAATATCGTGGTCAACCCTATGCTCAACACATTGGGCGGCGGTGGAAAACGCGGTAACCAACTCATTCAGTTCGGCGGCTCATGCAACTCCATTGGCGGTACATTGGCTCCTATCTTCTTGGGTTATCTGATTGGCGGACAGGCAAGTACAGCCAACGTTTCGGACGCGGCACCTGCTATGCTCACTGCCATGCTGATATTTGTGGTAGCCTTCTTGGTTATCTTCTTCACCAATATCCCCGAACCGCACATTGAAACTGCCGCACAGCGTGCAGCCGCTCAGGCACAAAAGGGAAAATACAGCCCGATGTCGTTTCGTCATTTCGTATTGGGTGCCGTGGCAATCTTCTTCTATGTAGGCGTGGAAGTGGGTATTCCGAACACGGCAAACCTATATATGTCGGATAATCCTGCCGTAGGTCCTATCATTGCCGGCACGGTAGTGGGTTTGTATTGGCTGCTGATGATGTGCGGACGTCTGTTGGGTGGTGCCGTAGGCGGTAAGGTCAGCAGCAAGACGATGTTGGCTGCCGTATCGGCTACAGCCATTGTGATGTTGCTCTGCGTGATGTTCTTCCCCGAGACATGGGTGGTAACTTTCAAAGGTGTGGAACTGCCAGTGAGCATGATAGTTATGTTCCTCTGCGGTCTGATGACCAGCGTGATGTGGGGGGCTATCTTCAATCTCGCGGCAGAAGGATTGGGTAAGTACACACCTGCTGCCAGCGGTATCTTTATGGCATTGGTTTGCGGTGGCGGTATCTTGCCGTTCTTCCAGAACATGTTGGCTGACCATGTCGGCTATCTGCTGTCGTATATCGTGCCGATTATCGGACTCCTGTACATATTCTTCTACGCCCTCATCGGCAGCAAGAACGTGAATAAAGATATTCCTACTGACTAATTATCAAACTACTACTTATATGGAAAAGCCGTATGTAATGGGCCTCGACATGGGAGGCACCAATTCAGTATTAGGTATCGTGGACGCACGCGGGCACGTGTTGGCGCGTACCTCTATCAAGACACAAGACTACCCCGTCATCACCAACTACGTCAAAGCGTTGTACGATGAGGCTATCAAGATTGTGGAGCCGCTGGGAGGCATGGAACAGATACGCGGTATAGGTGCCGGTGTACCGGATGGCAACTACTACACGGGCATGATTGAGTATGCACCCAACCTGCCATGGAAGGGCGAAGTGCCTTTTGCCAAGTTGCTGAGCGACCAGTTTGGCATACCTGCCCGCATTACCAATGATGCGAATGCCGCGGCTATGGGCGAAATGACCTATGGCGCAGCCCGCGGCATGAAGGACTTTATCATGATTACTCTGGGTACGGGTGTCGGTTCGGGTATCGTCATCAACGGGCAAATGGTCTATGGACACGACGGATTTGCCGGTGAATTGGGGCATACCAAAGCCGTGCGCGGCGAGAATGCCCGCCTGTGCGGTTGCGGTCAGAAAGGCTGTTTGGAGGCGTATGCTTCCGCCAATGGTGTGGCGCGTACTGCCAAAGAGATAGTGATGACCACGAATGAACCTACCCTGTTGCGCGAGTTGGACATCGACAGTATCACCTCAAAGGACGTGTACGATGCTGCTGTCAAGGGAGATGCCGTGGCTAAACGTATCTTCGACTTCACGGGACGCATGTTGGGAGAGAAGTTTGCAGACTTTATTGCCTTCTCGTCGCCTGAGGCTATCATCATGTTTGGCGGCTTGACAAAGAGCGGAGATTTCATTCTCAAACCGATAGTGGAAGCCATGAATGCCAACGTACTGCCGCACTGGAAAGACAAAGTAAAGGTCATCTTCTCTGACCTCAAGGAGAGCGATGCCGCTATTCTCGGCGCATCGGCACTGGCTTGGGAGTTGTAGAAAACGTTAATAGCAGATAATTATCATACGGGTACCCCTGCTATATCAGTTCCCAACGTGGCTGCAACGCCTGTATAAGGGCGTCACGTGGCGGATAACACCATCGTCAAAGGTCGTATATCTGACCTTTGACGATGGTCCTATACCCGAATGTACCCCGCAAGTGTTGGATATATTGGCACAATACGGGGCGAAGGCTACGTTCTTTATGGTCGGCGACAATGCCGCGCAACACCCTGATATTGTGGCACGTGTGCGGGCGGAAGGACACAGTATCGGCAACCACACCTACCATCATCTGAAAGGCTTCCGGTTTGCCACAAACACATATATCAAGAATGTGGAGCATGCCGACGAGGTATTGCATACCCGTTTGTTCCGTCCTCCCTACGGGCGTATGCGCTATGCAGAGAAGTATGCCCTGCTCAAACAAGGGTACCAAATCTGCCTTTGGGATGTGCTGACCCACGATTACAACGCCCGCTACACGGCAAAAGATATGCTGTGGGTGGTGCAACACTACACCCGTAACGGAAGTATCATCAATTTTCATGACTCTGTCAAGACGCAAGACCGCCTGTTGTGTGCCCTGCCATTGGTGCTTGAATGGCTGCAAAGCGAGGGATATGAATGTCTTGCCATACCTGAACCCAAACGATAATCCCAATGCGACGACACCTTATATATATAGGTCTCTTTGCCGCCCTGCTCTGTACCGCCTGTGCCAACCGCGGCGGCGGACCGCAAGGTGGTCCGCGTGACACCATACCGCCTGCGGTAACAAAGGAACTACCCGTGAGCGGCACCCTCAATTTCCACGGCAAGAAAGTGGAGATTCATTTCGATGAGTACATCCAATTGGACGACATACAGAAGAATGTTCTGTTCTCTCCCCCGCAACAACGTCCGCCCGAGGTCAAGGCATTCGGCAAGACACTGACGGTGACTTTCGTGGAAGACCTGTTGGACTCCACCACTTACACCATAGATTTCGGTGCCGCTATCTGCGATTACAACGAGAAGACTCCGTTGCACGACTATGTATTCTCCTTCTCCACGGGCGACTATATTGACTCACTGGGCATAGAAGGATTGGTTATCAATGCAGAGGACCTCAATCCTGTGTCGGGCGTGGTGGTCGGCATCCACAGCAATCCCGAGGACTCGGCATTGAGCACCCTACCCTTTACCCGCATCACCCGCAGCGATGACGACGGCTATTTCGTCATTCACAACATACGCAACGGTGCTTATCGGTTGTTCGCACTCAACGATGTCAGCCGCGATTACCTCTACCAACCCGGAGAAGCCCTCGCGTTTTCTGACACGATGCTCACCCCTTACCTTGACATCGTTGCCGAGCACGACACGCTGTGGCGCGACACCGTTGGCATCGACCTCACCACAGGCGACACGCTGTTTACCAGACAGATAGACTCTGTCCACACCCACGAGGTGCGCTACTACGAGCCGCACGACCTTGTACTGTGGTACTTCACCGAGGACAAGCAGCGGCATTACTTCCGCGGTGTCTATCGGGAAGAGCAGCATGCCTTCACATTGATATTCGCCACTCCGCAGGACAGCATGCCCGCTATACGCGCTATGCGCCCGAGTGAAGCGGATAGCACCCGCTCTGACTCCGCGTGGGTTAACTGGTTGGATTACACCCTATTGCAGGCATCGCCAAACATGGATACACTCACCTATTGGCTCACGGACTCTGTTGCTATATCACAGGATAGCATTTACCTGCAAATGACCTACTTAACCTCCGATTCGCTCTATAATCTCGTGCCGCAAACTGACACGATATTGGCGGTGTATCGCCGTCCGCGTATGTCGCAGAAAGCGCGTGAGGCGCAGGAACGAAAGAAGCGCGAACGCAAACTGGAACTCAAAACCAACGCCTCGTCCAAGTTCGAGATATACGACACATTGCGCATCTATTCGGCATTCCCGTTGGATTCGGTGCATAGTGATATGATTCACCTTGCGCACAAGGTCGATACCGTGCTGACACCCGTGCCGATACGGATAATGAAAAAGGACTCTATACGTATGCAGACCTGCGTGATAGCCAGGTTGGAACCTGCCGAGTCGTATGTATTGGAGATAGACTCCGCCGCGTGCCGCGACATCTACGGCGTGTGCAACGATGCCGTGAAGGCGAATATCCAACTCAAATCCACCGACGAATACGCCAATATCCTCGTGCGTATGGCGCAGTACGACCCGCGGGCGCGTATCCAACTGCTCAACGAGAAAGACGCGGTACTGCGAGAACTGCCCGCCTTGCCCGACGGCACGAAGTTCGATTACCTCGCGCCGACCACCTACTACCTGCGCCTCTACATTGACTTCAATGGCGACGGGCGTTGGACAACGGGCGACTGGCTCTCCAAGCGTCAGCCGGAACCGGTCTATTATTTCCCCAAGAAACTCAAGTTGCGCGCCAACTGGGATTTCGAGGAGACTTTCGACCACCTCGCCGTGCCGCAGGTGGATTCCAAGCCTGCCGCACTGCTCCCCAAGCCGACCGGCAAGAAATAGTCCCGTCCTATGCAAGTAACAAACCTATTGGCAGCCGCGTCCAGAGAGGAGTTTCGTGCGTGGTTGGCTGCCCATCATCAGTCGGAAAAAGAGTGCTGGGTGCAGGTGAAGCGCGGTCGCCCTGTGGACAACGGCACATTTTGGTACATTGATGCCGTGGAGGAGGCACTATGTTTCGGGTGGATTGACAGTACTACGAAAACTATTGACGGTGTACAAACACAGCGTTTTTGTCCGCGTCGCAAAGGCAGCAATTGGACGGAGCTCAACCTTGCACGGTGTCGCCGTATGGAACACTTGGGGCTAATGACTGACGCAGGCAGAGCCGTCTATCCCGAGAGGGGTCCCTGTGGTTACTCGGAGGATAGCGATGTCCTCGCTGCCTTGCAAGCCGACCCCATAGTGTGGGCGAACTACCGGCAACTGCCCGACCTATACAGGCGTGTGCGCATCGACACGATTGTCTTCAACAAGCACCGCCGCCCCGAACTATACCGTGCGCGGTTACAGAAGTTCATCGACAACACCCGCCAAGGTATCCTCTATGGAGAGTGGAACGACAACGGGCGATTGCTTTTTAATGACGACGCGAGCCGCGTCGTCTCCCATACCAAGCATAACCATTGATATACTATAGATTATCCTATATGCAAGCCAAAGAAAAGATATATCTGTACGGACTATTGATTACAGGCATAGCCGTGCAAGTCGTTACGTTTGTATTGCTTCCCGACAACCCGTGGTCGCTCGTCAGCGGAGTGCTCGGCATCTGTTCCGTGGTGCTGTGTTCGCAGGGCAATATCCTCACTTTTTTCTTCGGCTTCGGGCAGATACTCACTTACACGTACCTCTGCTATTTGGAGCGGTTCTATGCGGGTATTGCCATGAACGTCTTTTATTTTGTCACACAGATATATGGCATCTACGCATGGCGCAAACGGCTGATACACAAAGAGACATCGGATACACTCTCCAATACCTCCACCGGTTCGTCCCAATCTGCGACAGCGGAAATCCGTACACGCCGCCTGTCCGTCAAGGCTGTCTCCGTTCTCTTGGTGTTTGTTATTGCTGTATCATGGCTTACAGGTTGGTTGTTAAGCCGTTATACCGACGACACGCAGCCGTATCTGGATGCTTTCACCACCGTCCCCGCCATCGCGGCACAGGTGCTGATGGTACTTGCCTACCGCGAACAGTGGTACTTGTGGCTCTTCATTGACGTGCTGTATGTCCTCCTCTGGCTCCGTGCCGGCAACTACTGCATGACCGCCCAGTACGTCTTCTGGTGCATCAACTGCGTGTATGGTTTCCTCCACTGGAGTCGGAATGTCAAGGCGTGAAGGTGTATTGTCAGCATAACCTAACGATAAAAATATATAAATCACATACCAATCACATACTAATCACATACTAACGACATACTAAAAACATAGTATTAATACATTTTTAGTTCAAGGTTTACACGAGGGGGATGCT
>DLLA01000146.1:0-9742 GCA_002479035.1 Bacteroidales bacterium UBA7574
ACATACTAATTGTTCATGGTTAATACGAGGGGAATGCGGGTGAAAACTATGGGAAATTTGAAAATTTATAAATAGGCTCCCTCCACAAACAAGATAATACCATTCTTACTCATCTGAAATTATCACACAAAAAAAGGACCACCCTCTCAGGCAGCCCTTAGCAAAACGGTTTTTAAGATGTGTGCGAGTGTTAGCCCAAATACGTGCGGAGCACCTTGCTGCGCGAACTGGTCTTCAGTTTGCGGATGGCTTTCTCCTTGATTTGGCGCACGCGCTCGCGTGTGAGTCCTTGCTCAATGCCGATTTCCTCCAGTGTCTTCTCGGGGGTTCCGATACCGAAGAACTGACGGATGATTTTGGCTTCACGCTCGGTCAGCGTGGAAAGTGCGCGGTCGATTTCGCGGGAGAGCGACTCGTTGATGAGTCCGTGGTCGGCGTTGGGAGAGTCCTCGTTGACCATGACATCAATCAAGCAGTTGTCTTCGCCCTCGACAAAAGGCGCATCCACACTCACTTGGCGCCCGGACATTTTGAGGGTATCGGCGATTTTGTCCACAGGTATGTCCAACACTTCTGCCAATTCTTCGGCACTTGGCTTGCGCTCATGCTCTTGCTCGAAGCGCTGATAAGCCTTGTTAATCTTGTTGAGTGAACCTACCTGATTAAGCGGCAAACGCACGATACGCGACTGTTCGGCGAGGGCCTGCAGGATAGATTGGCGAATCCACCAAACGGCGTAGGAAATGAACTTGAAGCCACGTGTCTCATCGAACTTCTCGGCAGCCTTGATGAGCCCCAAGTTGCCCTCGTCGATAAGGTCGGGAAGGCTCAATCCTTGGTTCTGGTACTGCTTAGCCACAGAAACGACGAAACGTAAGTTGGCGCGTGTGAGTTCCTCCAACGCAGCACGGTCTCCGTTGCGGATACGACCTGCCAATTCCACCTCACGGTCCACGGAAATCAGATTCTCACGACCAATCTCCTGAAGATACTTGTCGAGAGAGGCTGACTCACGATTCGTGATTGATTTTGTAATTTTAAGTTGACGCATAAATCTTCTAACGAAGTACAAGGCACAGCGTACGATTTAGGCACATGTACGGTTGTACTTTTCGTTTTGTTGTTGGTGATCCGGTCGGGATTCGAACCCGAGACCCACAGCTTAGAAGGCTGTTGCTCTATCCAGCTGAGCTACCAGACCCTGCGCGTTCGGCAAATGGGCGGCATCGGATGGCGCTCTGCGCCATAATTGCCGCCATTGCCTCCGCGCTTCGCTCAAAAACGAGTTTTTGAGCGAGGATGGAAATCTCTGCGAGATTTCCGAGAGGTTGCCTTATTTATATTGTCTTTGTGGATGTTATGCAGTGCTTTTATCGCCCCGATAATGGATATGAGGCATACGGACACGCACAAAACTGCCCACAGAGGCAATTTGGCTGCAAAGGTACTACAAATCTGCGACTTGTGCAAACAAAAGCAAATTTTTGTCGCAGAACCATCTGTTCTGCACCATTACAATGACATTCTACAGGCAGAATGTTGCCTTTGGTATTTGCCTACAGCAGCGCGTCGAACAACTTCTGCAATTCGGCTTTGCGCACGGCACCCACGTGGCGATTGACCAACTCGCCGTTCTTGAAGAACAGCATTGTGGGGATATTCATAATGCCATACGTTACACAGGTAGCGTCGTTCTCGTCCACATTCAGTTTGCCGACCACGATGCGCCCCTCATACTCTTTCTCCAACTCGTCCACGATGGGCAACATCATCTTGCACGGACCGCACCATGGTGCCCAAAAATCTACCACAACGGGTTTACCCTCTGCCAAAACCGATTGGAAATTGGCATCTGTAATCTCTCTTGCCATAGTTCTTATAGTTATGTTTTTGTTTATATATCAATATGTTATACCACGTACCCCTTACACGGTGAGCGTCTTGCTTTTGCGTCCGCCCGCCAGCAGAATATCCGTAATCGGGTCTTCCACCAGCGTCTGTATGGCGCGTTTGATGGGACGTGCACCGTATTGCCTGTCGCGCGACTGCTCCAATAGTTTCCGGCGGGTCTCGTCTTTCAGGTGCAACTTGTAGCCCATCACCTCAAGGCGTTGCTCCAAGGGGCGTAATTCAAGCGACAATATCTGTGCCAAATTATCATCACTGAGCGAATGAAATACAACTACGTTGTCCAGACGGTTCACGAACTCGGGCGGGAAAGTGCGCTGCAATGCCTTCATCAGGGTGCGCTCGGACGACTTATCGTTCAGATTATCAGCACCAAAGCCTATGCCTCCACCGAACTCGCTGAGTTGGCGCGTGCCCACATTGCTGGTGAGAATGATGATGGTATTTTTGAAATCCACCACGTGTCCCTGCCTATCTGTCAGTCGCCCTTCGTCCATGACTTGCAGCAGGACGTTGAAGATGTCAGGGTGCGCTTTCTCTATCTCATCAAAGAGGACTATCGAATAAGGCTTGCGCCGTACCGCCTCGGTCAGTTTGCCGCCGTCCTCGTGCGCCACGTACCCGGGAGGTGCACCAACCAACAGACTGACGGTGTGCTTCTCCATGTATTCGGACATATCGAACCGGATAATGGCATCCTTGTTGCCGAACATCTCCTCTGCCAGGCATTGCGCGAGGTGCGTCTTGCCCACTCCCGTGGGACCAAGAAAGAAGAACGTGCCGATGGGTTTGCGGGGGTCGCGCAGCCCCATACGGGAACGCTGAATAGCCTTCACCACCACATTCACAGCCTCTTCCTGCCCTACCACGCGGCGATTCAGAACCTCGCCCATGTGACGCAGTTGCTCGCCCTCGGCTTTCGCCACACGCTGCACGGGTACGCCTGACATCTGACTGACGATATAGGCAATATCCGCCTCTGTCACTTGCGGTAGCGGCTTTGCCGTTTCGGCATCACCTGCGGCAGGAGCCACCGGCGTGTGGTCGTGCTTGTATGCCCCCGCCTCGTCCATCGCGTCAATCGCCTTGTCGGGGAAGGCACGGTCTGTCAGATAGCGGTCTGCCAACTTCACGCACGCACGCAACGCCTCTTCGGTGTATTGCACGTGGTGGAACACCCCATACGCCTCACTCAGGCGCAACAGGATAGCCAAGGTCTCGTCTGTAGTGGTGGGTTGCACCATCACCTTTTGGAAACGACGCTCCAAAGCCCCGTCTTTCTCAATCGACTTGCTGTATTCGGCAGTCGTGGTGGCTCCCACGCACTGCACCTCCCCACGCGCCAGTGCGGGCTTGAGGATATTGGCTGCGTCCAACGACCCCTGCGCATTGCCCGCACCGATGATGGTGTGTATCTCGTCGATGAAAAGTATCACCTCAGGATGCTTGCGCAACTCGCTGAGTATGACCTTCATACGTTCCTCGAACTGCCCGCGGTAGGTGGTGCCCGCCACCATAGACGCGATGTCCAACGACACGATACGTTTGCCCTCCAAAGCAGGAATCTCGCCGCTCACGATACGAAACGCCAGCCCTTCCACAATCGCCGATTTGCCCACACCGGGTTCGCCAATAAGTATCGGGTTGTTCTTCTTGCGCCGCGACAGAATCTGTATCACGCGTTCTATCTCCACCTGCCTGCCCACTACGGGGTCGAGTTCGCCGTTGCGGGCTTGTGCCGTGAGGTCGCGACCGTATTTGTCCAACGCCGAAGTGTCTGACTTGGACTTCTTCTTGCCCATCTCTATCACCTGAAAATCTATCTGCGGCGTTTCCTCCTCGAAGTCCGAATCCAACGAACCGCCATCCTGCGGCAGTGGCTTTGGCTTGGGGTAGATACGTTCAATGCACTCATAGTCAATACCATAGTGCTGCTCTATGTACATCGCGGGATAGTTGATTCGCTCGCGCAGCATCGCCATCAGCAGGTGCACAGAACCGCACACCTCGGCGTGGTACGCTTCCATCTCCGTGCCCATCAGTCGCACGATACGTGCCGCCGAGCGCGACAATCCTTTCACATCTGCCGTCGTGTCTTGGCGCAAACGGTCGTCAATAGTCTGCTTCAGTTCGGCAGGATTCATACCCGCCTGCATCAGCAGTTCAAATGCCTTGCCGCTACCCAAACGGAGAATAGCCAGCATCAGGTGGTCGGGCATCACTTCGTTGTTGCCCAATCGCTCAGCCTCCTGCCGGGCGTATGCAAAAATAGTATGTAGGTTTTGAGTTTGTTCCATCTATACCTTATATATATTATTTGTAGAAATGCCACGCCAACCCTGCACGAAACATATCGGGTGCCAACGGATAGTCGGGCATTCCAAAGTATTGCTTGTTCATGAATGATGCGTTAAAGTGCTGATACTGAGCGAAGAACTTCAGCCGTATCGCCCGCACGTAGAAGTTGGCATACACACTCATCACGGGATAGTTGCCCACCTGCGTCTTGCTCTGCACGCAGAACTGCCCCAACGCGGGGTTGAGCAACGGCGCATAGTAGCGCGTGAAATACCGCAGATCCACACCTATCTGCGCGTCCATGGCGCGGAACCACGTGCCGTGGTAGTAGAGGTTGTTGTACATCGTCAGCGCGGGCAGCGGCATATTCGCCGACGACGAGTGCTGATACACCACGGTGTTGTCGAGGTTCACCCACGGCGTCGTCAGGTTCAGTTGCAGGTTCGCCGCCAGCACTTGCACATTGCCGTCCATCTGTTGCGGCATGCCGTTCTCGCTCCAATAGATATAGCGCGTCAGATTCTCAAAGTCCACACCCAAGCGCGTTGTCACCCACTTTGTCGGGTACGCCACCTGCCCGCCTACGTAGAAACGGTAGGTCTTCTGGAAGTCATTGTCCCACGCATAGTGGTTGCTGCGGTAGTACTGCAGGTAGAAATCGGGCGTCTCATTCTTCACATAAGCCTTCGCCGTGACGGTCATCGAGTCCTTGCCGAGCCGGAAGCCCGCGTCCAAGTGCCCGTTCACCTGAAACTCGCCCAACTTATACCCCAACAGACACACATTCCCGTCGAACCCATAGTGCACATACTTGCCTTGGTGCTTGTACAGAGCCCCGCCCACGTAGGTGTTGTTCGTCCATTTCTCACCAAACAGCGTGTCAGGCATCAGGTGTATGGGTGTTGCCAGCACCGCACCCAGCGGGTTGTTGAACGTCTCTTCCAAGTCTATTATCCGTTCCGACTGCCCTATTGCCGACACATGCCGCTGACACTCGTTCATGGCATACACCATCGCTCCGAACTTCAGCAGCGTGTTAAACTCCTCTTCAAACGTCGCCGCCAGCGTGTTTTTTATCGTCAGACATGCCGCTGTGTCGCGCGTGGAGGTCGGATTGCGGTACAGCGTCGTCGGGAACACTCCAGCCGTGATACCCGAACTTGCGCTTTGTTCCACGTACCGTTTGGTGGCGTCCGTCACCTCGAACACATGCCGGAATGTCGTAACCGGCACATATTCAATCATTACCGAGTCTTTCTTCTGCCATTTCCCCTCCTCGTCGCGCTCGCGGTAGTGCACCGTCCTCTCGCGCTCCACGCAGATGCTGTAGTAGTGGTTGAGGTACCCCGACAGGTATCGGAATCCCGACATGCCCTGCATCTTCACGGGCATATCCTCCGGACTCAGGCTACCCTGCAAATCCTCTGCGTTCAGCAGGCCGCCATTCTCGAAGTTGCTCAACTTGTTCCACGTAAACGCTGCCTGCAACGAGTAATGGTCACCGTTGTAACTGCCAAATACAGAGCCATATACGGTCTTCCCTTCCTGCGACTCGAACCGCCCGTACGAGTTCAGATAGTCTATCGTCACACCCAGGTTCGTGCGCCGGTTGATGTTGCCCGTGAACGAGAAACTCAAATCATTCTGGTCCAAGTTCGTCACAAAGCCCTTCTTGTACCCAATGGTCGAATATGGGGTCGTCGTGTGGTAGAACCGCACATTCTGCGGCGCAATTATATAAGGTGTATAGGCGTCCGCGAAGATGAAATCCGCACGCCGTTGCCGGTCGAAATACACCCGCGACTGCACGGGCGAGACGATGTTCGAGTTCGTCACGTTGGAGATGGAATAGTCGTTCAGCACGCTGCGCATCGGCATATCCATATACGACGAATCCACCCCCGCCAGCGTGTCGGCAATCCCCGTCCATGGGTCCAACTGCCACGCTCGCATCACCGTCTGCACGGGCTTGTCTTTGGCAGACACACCCGCTATGCCGCACACCGCCATCGCCAAAATGACAACGTACCGCCACACGCTATTTCGCGCTAATCGCCTCACTCTCTGTCTGTTACTTCTTCTTTTCTTCGCGTTTGCGCTTCTTCAGTTCCTTTATCTCTTTCTCCAGCGAGGCTATCTCTTTCTCCTGGTTGTTGATGGTCTTCAGCAACTCGTTCAACTCCTCATTCTCCACCGTTGTCGGGTATTGCTCGTCCACGCGCTGCAGGAAATCCGCCAACACGTTCATATAGTTGATAAACGCGTCATAAGCCGACTCAAAATGCGTCGCACCTTGGTCGATATGGTTCATAAAGTGCAGGTAATTAACATCTTGCAGCATCAGCCAATCGCGCTTCAACTGCTTGTCTTTGCATAGGTGCACGCGCTCCGCCACGGCATACAATTTCTTTATCGCCTCCTGCTGCAGGTCGTTGCCATTGTAGGTGCTCAGGTCTTTCGCCTCGCCTGCCCACGTCATCGGGTACGGCACCACCACGCTGTCCGTCGCAGCCACTTTCTTCACCACCTCGGTCGGCGTCATAAAGCCTATACCGCGTTCCAACGCAAAGTACGGCAACGCCTTCAGAAACTCGAATATCCCCGTTCCGGCGTTCTGGCGCATACCGAATGTCTCCGCACCGACCCATATATTCACCACCTGCTCCTCCTCGGGAATAGCCGCCAGTTGGCCTGCATATTTCTCCGCGTCTATCGGGTAGTTCCCCCACGCAGGGTCTGAGAAGTGGAACGACAACTCGTCGCTCAGATTCGCATTCCGCAACAGCACTTTCAACTTCGGAGCCGATGCACTGCTATACACATAGTTCGGACTCTTCCAACTCAGCACGTGCTTGGCACCTTCCGTCATAACGGCCTTGTAACCTTGCTTTTGCAGCCAAATCGCAATCTCGTCCGAGTACAGCAACTCCGTCCCGAACACCACATTCGACTGCACTCCGAACAACTCCTTCACCATCGCCTGTTGCTGTTGCAACTGCTCCGCAGCCTCCGTCTCGCTATAGACCTCTGCCAGCGAGTAGGCGTAGGGCGTAGCCACAAACTCCACGCAGCCTGTTGCCGCCAGTTCCTTGAGGGTGTCTATCATCTCCGGCGCAAACTGTTCCAGCATTTCCAGCAGCGTGCCCGAAATCGACAACGCGCAGTGGAACTTCCCTTTCGACAACCGTATCATCTCCGCAAGCGTCTGACACAGAGGCATATACGACACCCTCACGAGGTTCGTTATATCCTCCTCGGTCTGCATGTCGTCATAGTAATAATGGTCTTGCCCTATCTCAAAGAAGCGATACCTCTTTATCCGATACGGCGCATGCATCTGAAAACAAAAACAAATACTCTTCATATCTCTCTTGGTTTATCTGTTTCATATTCTTCTCCCCAGTTCCCTACTCTCTAAATATCTTCTCCCTACTCCCTAAATCCCTAATCCCTACCCTCTAACCTCTACTCCCTAACCCCTACCCTCTCATCCATCCGCACATTTAACCCGCAAAGATAATGCTTTTTTCTGAATATCGCAAATCCATTTTTCACTTCACAGGGCAACCGCATCAAAATTGCGCATTGCCGCTCCATGATGCCTGTTTTTCTCAATCCTCATCACACCATTCTTAATTTCACGCCCCGCCTCCCCCACAAAGCATACAATTCTTAATTCTTCATTTTTCATTTTTAATTCCCATCTACGTTCTTAATTTTTCATTCTTAATCACTTACACCGTCTTCCTCGAAGGATAACCGAAGGATAACCGAAAGATAACCGAAAGATAACCGAAAGATAACCAAAAGATAATGCTCACCTTGTCGAACCCATGTTGCACCGTTTACTGACATATTGGCAGCACTTGCCCTTTTTGGCACAGAGTTTGCATACCATTTTGCGGGATTATCATGAGTCAGTCCCGCAAACAAGCAGATTAAACAAAACAAGTATGAATACTATGAACAAGATTCAACCATTGGCAGACCGCGTGCTCATCAAGCCCGTGGCTGCAGAAGAGAAGACCGTCGGCGGCATCATCATCCCCGACAGCGCGAAAGAGAAACCGTTGCGCGGTGAGGTAATCGCCGTAGGCAAAGGCACCAAAGATGAAGAGATGGTACTGAAGGCAGGCGACCAAGTGCTGTACGGCAAGTATGCCGGCACAGAGTTGGAGTTCGACGGCGAGAAGTTCCTCATCATGAAGCAAGGCGACGTACTCGCAGTGATTGGGTGATTAAGAATTAAGAATTAAAAATTAAAAATTTCTATTATGGCAAAGGATATAACCTATAATATTGAGGCGCGCGACGCGCTCAAGAAAGGTGTTGACCAGTTGGCTAACGCAGTAAAAGTAACGCTCGGTCCGAAAGGGCGTAACGTTATCATTGACAAGAAATACGGTGCTCCGCAAATCACGAAGGACGGTGTAACGGTTGCCAAGGAGATAGAGTTGCCCAATGCAGCCGAGAACCTTGGTGCTCAGTTGGTTAAGGAGGTGGCTTCCAAGACCGGCGACCAGGCAGGCGACGGCACCACGACGGCTACGGTACTGACCCAAGCCATCGTCAGTGTAGGTCTGAAGAACGTTACCGCAGGGGCAAACCCGATGGACCTCAAACGCGGTATGGACAAAGCCGTTAGCGCGATTGTGGCTAACATCAAGGAGCAGAGTGAAGTGGTAGGCAACGACTTTGACAAGATTGAACAAGTGGCTACCATCTCCGCCAACAACGACCCGACCATCGGTAAGTTGATTGCCGACGCTATGCGCAAAGTCAGCAAAGACGGCGTTATCACCATCGGCGAGGCAAAAGGTATGGACACGACCATAGACGTGGTACAAGGTATGCAGTTCGACCGCGGATATATCAGTCCGTATTTCGTTACCAACACCGAGACCATGGAGGTCGAGATGGACAAGCCGTACATCTTGATTCACGACAAGAAAATCTCGAACCTCAAGGAGTTGCTGCCCGTATTGGAGCCCGCAGTGCAGAGCGGTCGTCCGTTGCTGATTATCGCAGAAGATGTTGATAGCGAGGCACTTACTACACTGGTAGTAAACCGCCTGCGCGCACAACTCAAGATATGCGCCGTCAAGGCTCCGGGCTTCGGCGACCGCCGCAAAGAGATGTTGGAAGACATCGCTATCCTGACCGGCGGCACGGTAATCAGTGAGGAGAAGGGCATCAAACTTGAGAGCGCAACCCTCGATATGCTGGGTACCGCTGAGAGTGTGAATGTCAGCAAAGAGAACACCACTATCGTCAACGGTGCCGGCAACAAGGAGGCTATTGCGGCTCGTGTAGCACAAATCAAGGCACAGATTGAGGCTACCAAGTCCACATACGACAAGGAGAAACTGCAAGAGCGTCTTGCCAAATTGGCAGGCGGTGTGGCACAACTCAACGTGGGCGCGGCTTCCGAGGTCGAGATGAAGGAGAAGAAAGACCGTGTGGACGACGCTCTGAGCGCAACACGTGCTGCCATTGAAGAGGGTATTGTCCCCGGCGGCGGTGTGGCATACATCCG
>DLLA01000146.1:9858-18854 GCA_002479035.1 Bacteroidales bacterium UBA7574
GAAATCATCCGCCGTGCTATCGAAGAGCCTCTGCGTCAGATTGTTGCCAATGCAGGCAAGGAAGGTGCCGTAGTGGTAGATAAGGTTCGCGCAGGTAAGGGCGACTTCGGTTACAATGCCCGCAAGGATGTCTATGAGAACCTGAAGGCTGCCGGTGTGGTTGACCCCGCCAAGGTAACACGTGTGGCACTGGAGAACGCTGCCAGCATCGCAGGTATGTTCCTCACCACCGAGTGTGTGATTACCGACATCAAGGAGGAGACTCCTGCTCCTGCCATGCCCAACCCCGGTATGGGCGGAATGATGTAACAGACTTCCCGCTAACCCAAGTGCAAGAGAGACTATCCGACCTAAATCGGGTGGTCTCTCTTCTTTTTGCCTTCCGCAAATGTTTGCGGAAAGTGGTTTTCAGCATTTTGGTACGAGTTTGGACAAATGGCACGATTGTTGTAGGCTTTTTGTGCAATGGAAATTTCAGCCTCAATATTGCGTCCCGAAACCAAACTGGTTATTATGGACTTGGATGGCACGCTGTATAGCAAACGCGGCATGGCGTGGCGTATAGCCGTTGGGGATTGGCTGGAGGCTCCGTTGTTATTGAAAGAGCGTCGTGTGCGTAAAGCCATGCGCGGACAATGGTTTGGGGATGGAGACTCATTCTACAAAGCATTCTTTGAGAATATCATACGCCATCGCTTATGTACGGTTAGTTTTGTGCGATGGTGGTACTTCACGTGCTATATGCCGCTGATGGTGAATGTCTTACGTAAGTACAAGCCACGCCCGTGGGTAGTACCCTTTGTAGAAGCGTGTCATCGTATGGGCGTACGTGTAGTGGTACTCTCCGACTATGACATGGTGGAGGAAAAATTAGAGGCTCTCGGATTGTCGGGCAGTATGTTCGATTGGGTAGCAGCCGCTCCTGCATTGGGCGGGTTAAAGCCTGCGCCCCAACTGATGACCGTTGTCGCAGAGCGTATGGGAGTACGCCCGTCACAATGTCTTGTATTAGGCGACAGGGAAGACACCGATGGGGCTTTGGCTCACGCGACAGGAGCACAATTCTATTTGATAAAATAGCAATGAAACGTATCGCTTTCTTTGGTACTAAAAAGTACGACCAACAAGTCTTCGACACCGTCAACGCCCTCCTCGACGAACAGGGCAAACCCCTTTACGGCTTTGAAATCAAATACTACAAAGCCCATCCCAACATGGACAACGTCCTCCTCGTGCAGGGTGCCGAGGTCGTTTGCTGTTTTGTCAACGACACCCTCACGGCCGATGTCCTGACCGAGATGGGACGGCTCGGAGTCCGTCTCATTGCCCTCCGCTGTGCGGGCTTCAACAATGTGGACCTCACCGCGGCAACCCAAGCGGGCATTCGTGTAGTCCGTGTACCCGCATACTCGCCCCATGCCATTGCCGAGTTCACACTCGGACTTATCCTTGCCCTCAACCGGCACCTCCCGCGGGCTGCCGCTCGCACACGCGATGGCAACTTCTCCCTGCAGGGGCTCATGGGCTTTGACCTCTATGGCAAGACCATTGGCATCATCGGAACGGGCAAAATAGCCAAGGTCCTCATCGAAATCCTGCAAGGCTTCGGCATGCGTATCCTCGGCAACGACCTCTATCCCGACCACGGTTTCGCAGCCAAGAACCACATGGAGTATGTTCCCCTCGACACCCTCCTCCGCGAATCGGACATCATCTCGCTGCACTGCCCGCTCACCAAGGACAACCATCACCTTATCAACGCCGATGCCATCGCCAAGATGAAGCAAGGGGTGATGATTATCAACACCGGTCGTGGCGGACTCATCGACACCGAAGCCCTCATCGATGGGCTCAAGTCGCGCCATGTCGGCTCTGCCGGTCTCGATGTCTATGAGGAAGAGGGCGGCTACTTCTACGAGGATGTCTCCGATGCCATCATCGAGGACGACGTACTCGCACGCCTGCTCTCCTTTAATAATGTGCTGCTCACGTCCCACCAGGCGTTCTTCACACGCGAAGCCCTGACGAACATTGCCACCACCACTCTGCAGAACATCCGCGACTTCTTTGCCGCCAAACCCCTCCTCAACGAAGTCAAATAGCACCCTGCACCCGTACGCATGAGCATAAATGGAGAAAAAAAGGACATTTATTTGCAAGTATCCCAAATATTTTGTACCTTTGTGCGATATTTCTGTGCGACATGTCCCCACACGTTGAGCCGCACACAATACAACGAGCAAATAATTAATGTTTTAACTAATTAAAGTAATAGTGTTATGAAGAAAAGTCTCTTTTTAGTGGCTGTTATGGCAGTTCTCGGCGTAGCAACTGCAGTGGCACAACCTCGTGCTATCGGTGCTAACCTTGGTTATGGTCTGTCAGTTTCGTATCAGCACAATCTGGGTGCTGCCAACATGATTGACTTGGCAGTTGAGTTCCCTGGATTTGCTTGGGGTATCGGTGCTACCTGTACCTACGATTGGATTAACCCCTTCAACACTTCTATCCCTTGGAACAACAAAGGTGAGTGGAACTGGTGCCTTGGCGTCGGTGGTGGCGCAGGTTTCTGGTGGGGAGGTACGGGTTATGCAGGTGTTGTAGGTCACTGTGGTGTGGCTTATGATTTCTGGTTCCCGCTGGAGTTGTCATTCGACTATCGCCCTAACATCGGTGCATGGTTCGGCAACGGTGGAGCCGGTTTCTACGGCTATGGTCTCTATACCGGTATCACCCTTGGCGTACGCTACAAATTCTAAAATATAACACACATAATGTTGTTAGGAAGCGGTTCGGCAGAGTTGCCGGGCCGCTTTTCTTTTTTCTTGCTACAAAACAGGCTGCCCGTTTGCGGTTTCGGGAAAAATGTTGTACCTTTGTAGCGGATTTTAGGGATGAGTATTCCCCATAAGTAGGGAGTATTTATCGCTAAAAAGACAACAGAAAACAAGTAATCTAACCTAACAAAATCAGAAATTATGAAGAAGAAATTCGTTTGCCCCGTATGCGGATACGTGTACGAAGGCGCAGAACCACCCGAGCGTTGCCCGCAATGCAAGCAAATCGTTGCTTGGAAAGAAGTAGATGAATCAGCAGGCATCTCCTTTGCTTGCGAACATGTGATTGGCGTTGCCAAGGATACCGACGAGCAGATGAAGAAAGACCTCAATGCCCACTTCATGGGAGAGGCTACAGAGGTAGGTATGTATCTGGCGATGTCCCGTCAGGCAGACCGCGAAGGCTATCCTGAAGTAGCCGAGGCTTTCAAGCGTTATGCTTTTGAGGAAGCAGAACACTGCGCGAAGTTTGCAGAACTGCTTGGCGAAGTGGTTTGGGACACCAAGACCAACCTCGAGAAACGCATGATGGCAGAGGCAGGAGCGTGTGAGGACAAACTGCGCATTGCTACTCGCGCCAAAGAGTTGAACCTCGACGCTATCCACGACACCGTACACGAGATGGCCAAAGACGAGGCGCGTCATGGTAAGGGCTTTGAAGGATTGTATAACCGCTACTTCAAGAAATAAGTTCCGTCTCCATTATGTGAAAGAAACAACAAAGACCGTTCTCTTCTGGGGGACGGTCTTCTTGTTTGTCCGTACTATCGCAACAATCGCTTGTGATTGTCAACAATTCAGCCTTTGCTACCCTGTCATACCACCGAGCCGGATTAAGGCGCGCCGTATCTTCGGCGTATTATATTGCGCACTATGCGCAACAAAAAGGAGGAAGATGATGTATCTTTGCATTGTCTTTCAAGAGCGGGTGCGACCCGCGACAGACCCGCGATACACCCGCGACAAAGACGCGAAGTACAAGGGGAGAGGAAGACAATAGTCTCATGAGGTGGTATAATAATGAAGATATGGTTACTTGGCACCGTCAATGACCTGTTCGTAGATACGGCGTACTTTGAGTCCGGCATCATACCAGCGGATATTGTTGACCTCTTCGCGTCCGAGCGTGTGGAGGGACTCATACATAGCGGGGTAGGTGACGATGCCGTAGATGGCGTCTGCCATGGCTTCGATGTCCCAGTAGTCAATCTTGATGGCATGGCTCAGGATTTCGGCGCAGCCCGATTGCTTGCTGATGATAGAGGGCGTGCCTACCTGCATTGCCTCCAAAGGCGAGATGCCAAAGGGTTCGCTGACGCTGGGCATGACATAGACATCGCTCTCGGCGAGCATCTCCTGCACCTGTCTGCCTCGGAGGAAGCCCGTGAAGTGGAAGCGGTCGGCAATGCCGCGCTGTGCCACAAGGTCAATCATCTTGTCCATCATGTCGCCGCTGCCTGCCATCACGAAACGTACGCCCTTGGTCTTCTGCAACACACGCGCAGCCGCCTCGACGAAGTATTCAGGTCCCTTCTGCATAGTGATGCGTCCGAGGAAGGTGACAATCTTGTCCTTGCGGGGTGTCTTGACGAAACTGTCTGGGTTTTTGAGGGGTTCGACGGCGTTGTGTACGGTGCTGACCTTGGCGGGGTCCTGGTGGTACTTCTCGATGACGATGTTGCGGGTCAGGTTGCTGACACATATGATATGGTCGGCTTCGTCCATACCGCGTTTCTCGATGGCATAGACTGTGGGGTTGACATTGCCTCGGCTGCGGTCGAAATCGGTGGCATGCACGTGTATGACGAGCGGTTTGCCGGAGATGTGCTTGGCGAAGACACCCGCGGGATAGGTGAGCCAGTCGTGGCTGTGGATGATGTCGAAATCAAGGCTGTTCGCGAGCACACTTGCCACTGCCTCATAGTTGCCTATTTCTTCCAAGAGGTTGTCCGGGTACCGCCCAGAGAATGCGACGCAGCCGAGGTCGTCGGTGCCGATGCGGGTGTAGTCGTAGCGTATGCCGTCGCGGTAGTGGAAATACTCCTCAGGCGACATACGTCCCTCCATGCGTTGGCGCACATAGTCGTAACTATTGTCTTTCCAGACGATGGGAATGCTGTTGGCACCGATGATTTTGAGGAACGACTGATCTTCGTCGCCCCACGGTTTGGGTATGACGAAAGTGATGTGCATATCACCCTGCTCCGCCATGCCGCGTGTGAGCCCGTAACTGGCAGTGCCTAACCCGCCGAGGATATGCGGCGGGAACTCCCAACCAAACATCAACGCTTTCATATCTCAAACTGCTTCAATGTGTTACATACTACAATCACAGCCGCTACACTGGGTGCGTAACTCATGCCGCCATGCCCTTTGTAGGGCGGGTTGCCATCGTAGAGTTCGTTGAGCGTGCCGATACAGAGTTCGCTCATCTCCGCCTCGTAGCCGATAAGCAACCGGCGAATGAAACTCTCGCCTGAGTGCTGATACACACGCAGATACGCCTTGGCATAGGCAGCAATCGTCCATGGCCATACGGGTCCGTTGTGGTAGTTGCGGTCGCGCTCCAACTGCCCACCTATATATATAGGTCGGTAGTCTCCGCTCTTGGGGGAGATGGTTCGCAGCCCCTTGGGGGTGTAGAGTTCCTTGGTGCAGATGTCCACCACCGCTTTCTGCTGGTGCTTGTCGAGCGGTGAGTAGGGCAGTGACGCCGCTATTATCTGATTGGGGCGCACCTCCTTGTTGTGTTCCTCGGCGGTGACGTAGTCATCGAGGTAGAAGCCGTTCCAGAAAGTGCTGACGAAAGCCTCTTTGGTTATCTCCGCCTGGTAGTCCATGAGGTCGGCCATCTGCTCGTGGTTCGTCAGTCGGAGCATGTCTGCTGCGAAGTGCAAGGCGTTGTACCACAGGGCGTTGTGCTCCACCACGTAGCCCGTGCGCGGGGTGATGGGGCGACCGTTCTCCACGGCACTCATCCATGTGGCGGGACGCTCGGTGCCGTCCACCCAGAGAAGCCCGTTGCTGTGCAGGAAAAGGCGCGGGTGCTGCTGCTTGCGGATGTAATTGACTATGTCCACGACCAGTGTCCCATAGAGACGCGCTGCCTCTTCGACGGTGGTGTAGGAGGCATAATCCTGTATTGCCTTGACGAACCAGAGCAGTGCATCGGGCTCGTCCATACCGATGAGTTTGCAGGGTTTGCCGTCCATGAAGGCGCGCACCTCGTCTACGGCAGTCTTGTTGACAATAGCATCCCAGTATTCGGGTCGCCCGATGCCCATGGTGCATGCTGCCATCGAGATGAACTCCTCCCGTGCGGTGGCATGGAACCACGGGTAGCCTGCCAGCAAGTAGCACTTGTCGCCCTCGCGTTTGTAGAACTGCGCTGCCGAGTTCTTGAGACAGCCGAACATGTTATCCCGCGGTACGCGGCGTGCCAACTCTTTGGTCCATAAGGCTTTCAGAGTGCTTGGTTTCACCTCACTGATGCCTGCCGAGAAGATAACACTCTCGCCACGCTTCATGGGCATCTCGAACCAGCCGGGCACCAACTGGTCTTCCTTGTAGTCGTAGCCGCGCTCCTGCTCCTTCTGATATTCTATCCCGTTGTACCACTGCGGGTTATGTGTATATTCCACCCGTTTGGAGCACTGCATATACAGTTCGGGGAACTCCTCATACATACGGCACGCCCGCCCGTTCTGCACCTCGCGCATGTCCGAGTTGGCGCGGTCGTTCTCGTGTGTGAGGGTGTTCACACTACGGAAAGCCAGAAAGGGTTTCAGGCGTAGTGTGGTGGGCGAGTGTGCTTCCAACAGCGTGTACCGTATAAGCACACGCGGCTCAAAACTGACGAGCATACGTTCCTTGGTCAGGATGACGCCACCCACACGGTAGGTGGTCTTGCTAATCACTTCACAATCAAACTCGCGGATATACTTGTGCCCATTGGGCGAATATATGTTGTCGCCGTACTTGTGAATGCCGAGATTGAACTCCGCGCCGTGCTGAATCACTGTCTCGTCGAGGCTGCCGAGCAGCACGTAGTTGTCCTCGGGCACCTGCTCCCGCAGCGGCACCACCAACTGCCCGTGGTACTTGCGCGTGTTGCAGTCCACGATAGTCGTGGAGTTGTATGCGCCTGCACGGTTGGTGCGAATCATTTCTTTGCTCAGACTGCGCTCAAGGTTGATGAGAAGCGTCTTGTCAAAATTAAGGTAACTCATTGATTTAGTTGTATTTGGAGTCGTACTTCACCTCTGCGTCCATGCAGAACTGCCGTATCTGCTGTTCGGCATCGCGCTTGCAAATCAGCAGTACGCCGTCCGACTCCGCCACTATCGTATCTTCCAGCCCCTGAATCACTGCCAGATGTCCTTCGGGCATGGTCACGATATTGCCTTTGCTGTCGTAGTACATGGCATCGGCATGCAACGTAACATTCCGGTTTTCATCTTTTTCACTCAACTCATACAGCGAGCCCCATGTACCCAAATCGCTCCATCCGAAGTCGCTCGGCATTACGTACACATTCTTCGCCTTTTCCATGATGCCGTAGTCAATCGACACATTCGGGCAGGTGGGGAACATCTCTTGTATGAACGACTCTTCGTGGTCGGTACCCATACTGTCCTCGCCCGCCATGAATTTCTCTACCACCTCGGGCAGGAACTCACGGAAAGCGGCACGTATCGCACGCAGGTTCCACAGGAAGATACCCGAGTTCCACAGGAAGTCTCCACTCTGCACAAACACTTTCGCCAACTCCAATTCAGGCTTTTCGGTGAATGCACGCACCTTGCATATACTTCCCTCTTCAATGCCGCCTTCGCTCTCTGCCTGGATATAGCCGTAGCCCGTCTCGGGGCGTGTGGGCTTCATGCCAAGGGTCAGCAGCGCGTCGTGGTCGCCGGTGAACTCAAAGCCACGGCGGATGGCATCTTGGAACTTGTCTTCTTGCAGTATCAGGTGGTCGCTCGGGGTTACCACTATGTTGGCATTCAGCCGGTCATCGTCCCATGGCACTTCTTTTCCCACACCTGCTCGCTGACGTACCATTGACTTGATGTGTGCTATCGCATACGCGATGCACGGGGCGGTATTGCGGCGTGCAGGCTCGCACAGCACCTGCTCCACGGTCAGGTCGGGTACTTGCTGCAGCACAGTCTCCAAGTAACGTACATTGGTGACTATCAGCATATTCTCTATCGGCACCAACGGGCGGAACCTGTCCACCGTCATCTGCAACAGGCTCTTGCCTGTGCCAAAGAAGTCCAGAAACTGTTTGGGTTTGCTATTCCTACTGAACGGCCAAAAGCGGCTACCTACACCGCCCGCCATAATGACACAATAATTGTTTTTCGTCATATCCGGTATATATCTATTACATATTTATTCTTATCAGCCTTCCCTACACTCTCCATCGCCCGCAAAGTTACACAAAAATCTCGAAATCCGCAATATCTACATAAATAAGCCCAATAATGTATAGTGGGACAAATACCCCATTAACGTTCGTCAAAACGCCACCAGACAGCCATTAAGACACTGATAAACATATAATTATCCATAAATTAACCATTAATCCATTTACGATGTACGATTATTATTCTCCGCCTATCTTCCTGCGCCCCTCTGCGCCCATGGTTTTTCTTCCACTATTCTTCCACTATCAAAAGACGGTGCAAAGATAATACAAGAAACGACTTTTTGCAACGATTCAAATCAATAAAATGCACCGGCGTATTGATTCAAATCGATAAAATCGATATAAATATCTGAGTATCAGGCACGTATATTCTTGAAAAAATACGGGAACACCGTTCTCCGTTAATCACCGCCAATAAACCGTTAATGCACAGCGGGGAAAGGCTCCATGCAGCCCATTGACAAGTTCTCCGTCAATTGCCGTTAATCTATTGTTAATACATTGACAAACATATAATTATCCACATATTAACCATTAATTTGCATAGTATGGC
Source organism: Bacteroidales bacterium UBA7574 (assembly GCA_002479035.1). Lineage (GTDB taxonomy): Bacteria > Bacteroidota > Bacteroidia > Bacteroidales > Paludibacteraceae > Colicola. Next base: position 18,680 of record DLLA01000146.1, read on the forward strand.
ATGTATTAGGGCAGCAACAATCACCAACTAAAAAGATATCCATACACAAAAGTACGGGCTGTCCGTATTTTCTACAGACAGCCCGTATCTTTCAAACTATAGAGACTACACCTCTGACAGCGTAGTGGTCTAACCTCTATTCTCTAACATCTAATCTCTATTCCCTACTCTCTCA
>DLLA01000014.1:0-158 GCA_002479035.1 Bacteroidales bacterium UBA7574
ATCAGTTATAAACCAACAGGGACACGCCATAAAAATCCCTGTTTTTTATCACAAAATCTATACAACGCGGGGTAGATTGCACAAGCAAAAATCGAGAATATTACACCGAATCTCCATAAAAATATCGGCATCCTCACGGGAATCACCCGTTAATCACC
>DLLA01000014.1:229-4733 GCA_002479035.1 Bacteroidales bacterium UBA7574
AATCACCCGTTAATCACCCGATGAAGACAGCACAAAATCCCGAGAAAATTTGCGAAGTGTTCGCACGAGCAATTAACGCGGCAAAGTTACAAAAATGTCAGGATATATGCAAGAGGCGGAATATATTTGCATGGCAAATGAGGTGCGGGCTTGCGATTGTGGATAATTTGTTGTATCTTTGCGGGCTAAATGTATAAGTATCAACACAGAATAGTGTAAGTACCAAATTCAAATTATAAGGAACAATGCAGAATATGAGAGATAGGATATATCGGTGGTCGCTGTTGGGGGCGATGTGGACGGGTATGGTTTGCGTGGCACCGCAAGAGATGACGGTGGGTGCTATGGCGCAGGACAATATCATCGATGAGGTGATTTGGGTAGTGGGCGACGAGGCTATCCTCCGCAGCGAGGTGGAGGAGGAGCGGTTGCGTGCGCAATATGAGGGGCAGCCCATCGCGGGCGACCCATACTGCGTGATACCCGAACAACTGGCTATACAGAAACTGTTCCTGCATCAGGCGGAGTTGGACTCGATAGAAGCCAACGAGTCGTCGGTGAGCCATCAGGTGGACATGCGAATGAACTACTACATCTCGCAGATTGGCAGCAAGGAGAAGATGGAAGAGTACTTCCGCAAGACCAGCAGCGAGATACGCGAGGAGATGATGACGATGGTGCGCAACCAGATGATTATCCAGCAGATGCAAAGCAAACTGACGGAGAAGATTCACCCGACGCCTGCCGAGGTTCGCCGTTACTACAACAGTCTGAGCCAAGACTCGCTGCCGATGGTGCCCGCGCAAGTGGAGGTGCAGGTGCTGAGCATCGAACCGCCCGTGCCTGTGGAGGAGACGGAGCGTATCAAGGGTCAGTTGCGTGAGTTCACGGAACGCGTGATGAGTGGTCAGGCGGATTTCAGTATGTTGGCGCGGCTGTACTCGGAGGACACGGAGTCTGCCAAGCGCGGCGGTGAGTTGGGCTTCGTAGGTCGCGGGCAGTTGGTGCCGGAGTTCGCCGATGTGGCATTCAACCTGAGCGACCCGAAGCGCGTGTCGCGTATCGTGCAGACGGAGTACGGCTACCATATTATCCAACTGATTGAGAAGAAAGGCGAGCGCATCAACTGCCGACATATATTGCTGAAGCCGCGCGTGTCGTATGAGGACAAGCAGAATGCCATTGCGCGGTTGGACAGCATCCGCACGTTGCTGGTGGAGGGGAAGATGCCGTTTGAAGCGGCTGTGGCACGTTTCTCGGAGGACAAGTCCACGGTGATGAGCGGCGGTCTGATGACCAATGCCAACACGGGTGCGAGCAAATTTGAGTACCAAGACCTGCCGCCCGAGGTGGCAAAGCAGATATACGCTATGCAGGAAGGCGATGTCAGTCAGCCGTTTGTGATGATGGACCGCACAAAGAACAAGGAGGTGTGCGCCATCGTGCGCCTGAAGACCAAGCGCGATGCCCACAAAGCCAACCTGACGGACGACTTCCAAGTGATACGCGGTATGCTGGAGCAGAAGTTGGGAGCCGAGACCATCGACCAGTGGATTCGCAACAAGCAGAAAGAGGTGTATGTGGTCATAGACCCTGCATGGCGCGGGTGCGACTTCCAGTATCCGAATTGGGTACACTAAGGGATTTACGATGTACGATTTATTGCGTAATTGAGTCATTTCCCACTGTTGATTAAGGTGTCGGCACCCCGTTGTTATATTGCTGTTTTACTGTTGTGTATGGGCGTTGCTGCTTATGCACAGGAGGCTGTGCGGGAGTTGGCGGCGGCAGAAGAGACATCGCAGGAGACGACATCCAAAGACACCGCGAAGACCTCGATGGTGTATCTGGAGCACTCGGAGACGCTGTCTTTCGACGAGAAACGGCTGCCCGACGCGCAGATACTGCGGGGCAACGTGTGCTTCCGCCACGACTCGGCACTGATGTACTGCGACTCGGCGTATTTCTTCGACAAGGAGAACTCGCTCCACGCCTTCGGGCATGTGCATCTGGTGCAGGGCGACAGCATTGAGGGGTTCGGCGACGTGCTTTTCTACAACGGCAACACGCGTATGGCACGCCTGCGCCGCCGCGTGCGGCTGATACACCAGCAGACGACCCTCACCACCGACAGCCTGAACTACGACCGTATGCGCAATATCGCCTATTACTTCTCGGGCGGGTCTATACGGGACAGCCTCAATACCCTCACCTCACGTTGGGGGCAATACACGCCCGACAACTACCAATCCCTTTTCCGAGGCAAGGTACGACTGGTCAATCCGAAGTTCGTGCTCACTGCCGACACGCTGTGCTACAACACAGACACCCATCGCGCCGACCTCGTAGGTCCGACGCAGATTGTCTATGAACAGGAGACTACTATCCACTCCACCAAGGGCTGGTACAACACCGAGACCGAGCACTCGATGCTGCTCAACCGCTCGCGGGTTGTGCACGACGACGGCAAGACGCTCACGGGCGATACTATCTACTACGACAAACTCGCGGGCTACGGGCAGAGCATCGGCAATATCGCCACCCACGACTCCACCAACCACCTCAGCCTGTACGGGCAGTACAGTGAGATGTGGGAGGACGGACGGCATGGGTATGTGACCGACAGCGCGATGATGGTGGATTGGTCGGACTCGCTCAACTACACCTACCTCCACGCAGACACCCTCTACACCGAGGAGGTGCCATACCGAGTGTTCTCGCTCATGCCGCGCGACAGTATCATGGTGGACTCGGTGATGCAAGCCTGGCAGCCCGACACTCTGTGGCAAGACACTGCCTATCAGCAAGTGCGGGCGTTCTACCATGTGCGTATCTACCGCGATGACGTGCAAGCGGTGTGCGACTCGATGCGCTATCACGGGCGCGACTCGCTCATCACCCTCTTCGGCAACCCCGTCTGTTGGAACGAGAACAATCAGATTTCCGCAGACCTGATTGACATACACGTACGTAACGAGAATATCGACCACCTCCACGGCACGGGCAACGCCATTGCCATCAAGCGCGAGGGGAACAACGAATACGACCAACTGAGCGGCAAGGAGATGTTCGCCTACCTGCGCGACAACGAGGTGTATCTGGTGGATGTGCGCGGCAATGCGGAGACTATATTCTACCCGCGCGAGGACGATGGCACCTATATCGGCGTGAACAAGACGCAGAGCAGTTTCGTGAAACTATACATAGAGGACCGCAAGATTCACCATGTGGTGTTCACCACTGCCACCTCGGGGACTATGTACCCCCTCGACCAGATTGCCGAGCAGGACACGCGCCTTGGCGCATTCTTCTGGGCAGAGGCGGAACGCCCGCGCCGACCGAGTGACATATTCCTCCACCCCGCCCGCACAGAGCGACCCAAGCAAGGTGCAGTCTCTGCCGCAGCCGACGACGAAGAAGAGGAGCAGGAGGCTGCTACCCCTCGCAGTAAGAAACGTAGAAAATAATCTGATTATGAAGAAGATAACCATCCTCGCAGTGCTACTTGCCACTGCCGTTAGTGCCACTTTTGCACAGAGCAACCCGCCGCAATTCATTGGTTTGCAGTTAGGTTTTGCCGAACCCATCACACGTCTCAACGCACCCACGCAGACCGATGTCACCAAACTAAGCACAACCACCATATACAATGGCTTGAAGGTTGGTTTTGTCTATGACGCCACATTGGTGAAGGGTTTCGGCTTCTCCATGGCACTCAACTACACCTTTGGCGCAGGTTCCACCGACTGGACACAGAAATATACGGGTTCGCTCTACCCCAAGACACGCACCCGCAGTTTCTATCACCAAATAGAACTGCCTGTGGATTGGCAGTACAAGTTTGAGATTGCCAAACGCACATGGCTCATTCTCTACACGGGTCCGACTATCCAGTGCGGGCTTTCTATGACGGGGAAAGAGTACGTTCAGGATGATAATGGTATAACTTCGCAAGCAAGCACCATCAACCACTACAACGCCGAGCCTTACAGCAAGGAGGCTAATCCCGAGGGGGCGGGCGACCGTGCCTTGAAGCGCGTGAATGTGACGTGGGGCGTGGGCGCAGGCTTCCAATACGACCGCTACTTCCTCCGCGGGGGATATGATTTCGGTATCATCAACCCCTATCAGGCGCAGTCGTTCTCTGACAAGGATGTCTATACCCGCGGTCGCTTCGACCAGTGGCAGATAAAGTTGGGTATCTATCTTTGGGAGCATTGATGTTCCATCTCACTTCGCCATACCAGCCTACAGGCGACCAGCCGGAAGCCATCCGCCAGTTGGTGGACGGTGTGCGTGCGGGTGCGGAGGCGCAGACGCTGCTCGGCGTGACGGGGTCGGGTAAGACCTTCACCGTTGCCAATGTGATTGCCCAAATAAACCGCCCCACCCTCATCCTCAGCCACAACAAGACACTTGCCGCCCAACTGTACAGCGAGATGCGGCAGTTCTTTCCGCACAACGCGGTGGAGTACTTCGTGTCCTACTACGACTACTATCAGCC
>DLLA01000014.1:4816-5574 GCA_002479035.1 Bacteroidales bacterium UBA7574
CCGACACCTACATCGAGAAGGACCTCAGTATCAACGAGGAGATTGACCGTCTGCGTCTGAGTGCTATCGCTGCCCTGCTGAGCGGGCGGAAGGATGTGGTGGTCATCTCGTCGGTCAGTTGTCTGTACGGCATAGGCAACCCGCAGGACTTCAGCCAGTCGTGCAGCACGGTCACGCGCGGGCAGACTATTCGTATGGATGACCTGCTGTGCCAACTGGTGAATGCACAGTATGTGCGCAACGACATCGACCTCAACCGCGGACGTTTTCGTGTGAAAGGCGACACGGTGGACATCGCACTGGCGTATGCCGACTACCTGCTGCGCATCGAGTTCTTCGGCAATGAGGTGGACAGTATCTCCACCCTCGACCCCGTCACTCTTGAGACGATAGAGGAGTTCGACACCTACAATATCTACCCAGCCACTATCTTCTGCACCAATCCCGACAAGCAGGCGGCGGCGATAGCGCAAATCAAACTGGACCTTGCCAACCAGGTACTGCACTTCCAAGAGATAGGTGAGCCGCTCTATGCCAAGCGCATTGAGGAGCGTGTGAACTACGACATCGAGATGATTCAGGAACTGGGCTACTGCTCCGGCGTGGAGAACTACAGCCGCTACTTCGACGGGCGTGAGCCGGGTACGCCGCCCTATTGCCTGTTGGACTACTTCCCGAAGGATATGCTTCTTGTGATTGACGAGAGCCATGTCACGGTGCCCCAGATACACGCTATGTACGGTGGCGACAAGGCGCGG
>DLLA01000036.1 GCA_002479035.1 Bacteroidales bacterium UBA7574
CATGCAATTCTTCATTCTTAATTCTTAATTTTTAATTTCCCCTGCTGTCTTCCTTGAAGGATAACCGATACATAACCGAAGGATAACCGAAAGATAACCGAAGGATAATGCTGACCTTGTCGTACCTTTCCCGAACCCATGCACACCCGATAACGCCACAACAAACCGCCCATTGTCTCTACCTGTATTTCCGGTAAGAGACAATGGGCGCACCCGTCTTACTATGTACCCAATCTTAATGTAGTATCTTGTATATCAGTTCCTTCCACAAATCCTCATCCTTGGCGGAAGGATTATTGATGCCTTTCAGTCTTGCATCTGTGTCACGGAAATAACCGATGATGGCAAACGTCTTACCTGCCGAATACCTCCTTGCTGCCGCTGCAAAATCCTTGGCAAAGAACGGCGAGATACCCAATGCACTTGCCACGGCACGTTCACTCTTGTCGGGCAGATAGTGGTATATCATCAGATTGGCAAAGAAACCGTACAGAATACCCAGTTCCTTGACCATAGGGTGCTCTTTGGACGTGGCAAAATACTGTGTGATACGGTTGGCTTTCACCACATCGCCTTTGATGAGCGCGTCTTGCAACTCAAAGATATTGAAGTCTTTGGATATTCCTATATTCCTTTCCACAAGGGCGGCATCTATCACCTTCACCCCTTCGGGACGTCCGTCAATCAGTTTCTGGAGTGCCCCTACAATCTGTGTGAGGTCAGTGCCTATGCTGTCTGCCAGTATCTTGGTCACACGCTCATCTATCTGCACACCGTCACCATGGGCACGCAGTTCCTCATTCTTTTGCGTCACATAATCACGTATCCACTTCTCCACTTGGTAGTCGCGCAGACGGTCTGACTGCATCATCACACCGCCATGCTTCTCCCAGTTCTTGAACAGTGTCAGACGCTTGTCAGGAGTACCGTATTTGTAGCAAAACACCAGGATGGTTGAGGGTTGGGGGTGCTCCATATACAGCCCCAATGCTTCCCATTTCTTTATCTGCTGTGCCTCTTTCACGATGATGACCTTATACCCTCCCATCATGGCAAAACCGCGTGCCGCACTCACCACGGGAGCCACATCTGCCCCTGCAAGGTCCTTGCCGTAGAGGATAGTCTGGTCAAACTCACGGGCCATCTCATCCAGCACATGCGTCTCTATGTAGTCCGACACCTTATTTATATAATAAGGCTCCTCGCCGCACAGCATATAAGCAGGTGCATACTGCCCCTTGCGGAGCCCGACCATCACTTCTTCGTACTTTGCCATCACTTCCAAAAGGCTATCTGGTTAGGGTCTCGGCTGTCTCTGTCAAGGTGCTCCCTGATACGCCCTTTCCCGTAACGGAACAGCATAAAACAGAACACATAGAACGACAACAGCAGTATCGTACTGAACACCGTGTGCATATTCACCATAAACAGAATGGAATCATACACCCCGTGAAACAGCACAGGCACCCAGAAGATACGGCTCTTCTTGCGCCACGACATATCACCAAAGTAAATCATCGAGTACATATATCCCATTGCCACGGCAAACATAAAGTGTCCGGGCACGGCAAACATAGCCCTTCCCACTGCCACAGACTGCCATTCATTGATATTGCTCAGCAGATACAGGATATTCTCCGTTCCTGCAAAACCCATTCCCACACACACGGCATACACAATACCGTCAAACCGCTCATCGAAATAGCGGTTATTGCGCAGCAACAGCCACAGCATCAGCAACTTGGACAACTCTTCCGGCATAGCCGCACCTATAAAAGCGTTCCATGCTGCCTGTACGAAAGTGACTGGTTGTTCAAACGTCCAACCGAATATCTGCAACCCGCTCTCCAGCACATAAGCAATACCTGCCGACACCACACCCAAGGCTACTCCTTTGAGTATCTGGGATATAGGTTCCCTTTGATAGCGGTCACGCAACCAGATATAGATTACCAGCAGAAAAGCGGGTAATATGGCTGCAAAAATAATGGTATATAAACTCTGCATAGTATTCAAAGTATCTCCAAACTGAGCGCAAAGTTACAACCTTTTTGCGACTTACACAAGTGAGCCATCTTGCATACTTCAAAGATTCTGTGTAACTTTGCACTCCAAAATTTGAAAATCGTATATTCGTAAATCGTACATCGTATGTATCCGCAACAGATAATAGATGCCCTTGCCCACGTGCGCTATCCGGGCACGGGCAAGAACCTGATAGAGGCAGGTATGCTCGAAGATGACATACGCATCTCGGGACTGGAGGTCAGTTTCTCGCTCATCTTCGACAAGGACAACGACCCCTTCCTCAAGTCGGTGCTCAAGGCTGCCGAGGTGGCGGTCAAGACCTACGCCGATGCCAACGCCGCCGTGCATATCAACACCAAGTTCCGCAAGCAAAACCTTGTGCCGCAGGAAGCCAAGCCCGCCATACAGGCCAAGCACATCATCGCCGTCCATTCGGGCAAAGGTGGCGTGGGCAAGTCCACAGTAGCCGCCAACCTTGCCATCACGCTGGCGAATATGGGCTACCGTGTCGGGCTGCTGGACGCGGACATCCACGGACCCTCTATCCCAAAGATGTTCCACACCGAGGACTGCCGTCCCGTATCCGTCACCGTGAACGGGCGCGACCTTATCCAACCCATTGAGCAGTACGGCGTTAAGATGCTCTCTATCGGCTTCTTCGTTGACCCCGAACAGGCGGTGGTATGGCGCGGAGGTATGGCAAGCAACGCCATCAAACAACTCATACAAGACGCCGACTGGGGCGAACTCGACTACTTTCTCATCGACCTCCCCCCGGGAACCGGCGACATTCACCTCACACTCGTCCAAACACTCCACCTCACCGGCGCGATAGTGGTCACCACACCCCAGCCCGTGGCTTTGGTGGACGCCCGCAAAGGCGTGGATATGTTCCGCAACGAGAAAATCAATGTCCCCGTACTGGGTATCATCGAGAATATGGCATGGTTCACGCCGGCTGAGTTACCCGACAACAAATACTACATTTTCGGTAAGGACGGTGGTAAGGATTTGGCACAGAATTTGCAGGTACCCCTGCTGGGTCAAATCCCGTTGGTACAGTCTATCCGTGAGGCGGGGGACGAAGGCACTCCCATTGCCATGCAAAAGGGACACCCCGCAGCAAAGGTATTTGAAGATATATGTCGCAAAATAATATCACAGAGTTAGGCACAGAACCTATCAGAAACCTCCTTGTCAAGTACGCATTGCCGGGCATCATCGCGATGACGGCAAGTTCGTTGTACAACATTGTCGATAGCATCTTCATCGGGCACGGTTGCGGTGCCATGGCGTTGTCGGGCTTGACGATTGCCAAACCGTTCATGGATATATGCGCCGCCTTCGGCAGTCTCGTCGGGGTGGGTGCCAGTTCGCTCGTGGCAATCAAGTTGGGGGAAAAGGACTACCGTTCGGCAGGCAAGGTGTTGGGCAACGTGATAGTGCTCAATGTGCTGCTCGGCTTTCTCGTAGCCGTGGTGGGACTGGTATGGCTCGACCCTATTCTCTACGCCTTTGGTGCCAGCGAGGTCACCGTCACCTACGCGCGCGATTATATGGAGATTATCCTCTTCGGCAATATCCTGACGCATATCTACTACGGACTCAACAACATGCTCCGCGCCATGGGGCACCCCCGCTCGGCGATGGCGTCCACGATTGTCGCGGTGTTTGCCAACGTGGTCCTGGACCCCATATTCATATTCGGACTGGATATGGGCGTGCGCGGTGCCGCATTGGCTACCATGCTCTCGCAGACCATTGCCGTAGTGTGGCAGTTCACTATCTTCCTGAATCCCAAAGAGATAATACATTTCCACCGCGGTATATGGCGACTCGAAAAGGACATCACCTTCAGGGCTCTGTCCATTGGCATGGCACCGTTCCTCATGAACCTCGCCTCGTGCTTTGTGGTCATCATCATCAACAACCAACTCAAGCACTATGGCGGCGACATGGCTATCGCAACCTATGGCGTCATCAACCGCTTCACCTTTGTGTTCGCCATGATAGTCATGGGCTTGAATCAGGGTATGCAACCCATAGTCGGCTACAACTACGGTGCCAAGCAGTACGACCGCATGCTGCGGGCGTTCAAACTCACCGCGATATGTGCCACCTGTGTCATGGGGGCGGTCTTCCTGTTGGGCGAGATAGTGCCCGAGTGGATGGTACGTATGTTCACGCACGACACCGAACTCATCGCGCAGTCCATTGTCCCGATGCGTATCGTGGTAGCGGTGATGTGGCTGGTGGGCTTTCAGATGGTCACGGGTAACTTCTTCACCTCTGTCGGTATGTCCGGCAAGTCTATCTTCCTCAGTCTCACGCGCCAAGTGATATACCTCATACCGCTTCTGCTGTTCCTCCCGCAACTGTTTGAGAATCTGGGCACGTCTCCTATCTTGGGTGTCTGGTGGAGTCTGCCGCTCAGCGACACGCTCTCTGCCATCACTGCCGCCATCATGCTAATCATCGAAGTGGAGAAATTCCGCAAGCACGGTATGTCAACGGGTGACGGCCACAGCGAACTTACGGCGTAGTACGTCTTTGGTTGTCGTATTTTTCAGTTCTATAGCCAATACATATACCCCTATTTCAGCGGGTGTGCCCTGCGCGGTTGTGCCATCCCAGCAGAGAGTGCCCGCTGTGGGCAGCGACTGCTTTTCGCATACATGGCGAACCAACACCCCTGTGGGCGTATAGACACTAAGCGTGGCATAATAACCGTCGTCGGGGAGGGAGTAAGAGAGACACGCTTCGTCCTCATATCCGTCCCCATTGGGTGAGATGGACTCCGTCAGCAGATACACAGCAGATTGGGGAGAAGTATCAGGCGTATCATCATCTTCTTCTGCGCGAACAGGCATATCTTGCGGGCTGCCTGCCACGGCAATATCATCAAAGTAGAAATCGTATCCGCGCTGCTTGCTGTTCTTGACATAAAGAGCAAAATACTTGCTGCGCACCCTATTGGCAAAGTAGATACCTTCCTCTATGAAGGTGCTGTCCACTCCTTCCACGTGGGAATACAAGTGAAAGATACCGTCTGCACCACGTGTTACGCGCCAACGTACCACCGTAGCGGAAGTGTTGAGTATCTTCTTACGTGTCTCATTCTCAATCACTTTGGTGGCAGTACCATCGTATTGCTCATACAGCGCGATGTTCTTGTTAGCCCCTCCTATCTGCACATAGTAGGCATCGGCTTGCAGACTGTCGCCGTTGAGTGTGAGGTAACAACGTATGAGGTTGTGGGCGCTGCAGGTGCCCGAGATACGCGCCCAGCCACTCCACTCGGCTTCAATAGAGGCAGTGCTTTCGTGCCAAAGGGTACTCTCTGCGGCGGTAGAGGACTGGCTCTGGAGTTGCCCATGGCGGTTGACGGCAAAGCGTTCCCAATCGCCATGCCATACGCTGTGAGAGGTATCGGCATGGGAGAAGTCATCGCGGAACTGTCCAACGGAAGGCAAAGATGCAACAACACATAAAACGAAGATTATCAAGCGTTTGCTGATGCGTATGCAATGATGTGCGGGGGATATTGGTTGCTGTGCCATAAGTTTGTGGTATGGTGAGTGTAAGGTGCCGATATTGTCTCGAAAAACTCCGCTGTCGTTGCCGTCTCGTTGCCGTGTCGTTGCCGTAATTAGCAGCACAAAACCCCGAGGAAGAGTCGAAGGCGGTCGCTATAATTGCCCTGCCTCCACAAGGTTGATGACGCGCTCGACAATACGGTCTTTGTCTGCTGCATCGTAGCCCTCTTTGAGGTCGTTCTTGAAGAGTTTGGCAACGAACTGCCAGAAATTGGCACTGAATGTGCCACGGTACATTTGGATAATCTCGTAACTGGTGCGGTCGCTCTCACGGTCCATTAGTTTCATGAGCATCTGCCCCTGCGAGGCGGTCATGTGCCGAAAGTCGTTCTCGTACTTTTTGAAGAGTTGTTTTTCGTATGCCTTCCACCACTTGCGTTGGGATTTCTTGTCCGGCAAGAGGGCTAATTGCTTGTCGGCATACTCCATCTCTCGTGTGAGCAACTTGGCATAGGGGAGGGTCTTCTTCACATCGCGGACAGTGCGCCAGTAGAAGCGTTCCTGCCTTTTGCTCTTGAACACCATCGGGGGATAGACATAAATGTCGTGCATCCGTGCCATATAGAACGTATCGCCGCGGCTCACTTGCAGTTGCAGAGAGTCAATGGAACTCTCTGCACTACACACCAAAGGCACACATACAAGTATGCAAAATATGTACGCCGGCAAGCGTTTCATACCTACAAAATATACTTCCCCCTCTTACCTTCCGCAAGACAGAAGCATGGCTACTTCTTCAGCCACACATTGACTATCTCGCCCACAAACAACTGATGACGGGCAGTGTCGCGGGTATAGCAATTGCGCATCACTTCGTCACGATAGGCGGGGGTAAGACAGTTCAAATCCAATGGCTGCTGCAGCATGGTACGGCACTCTATAATCATACGTGCCTCGGCGAAAGTCATCATCCCCGTAGGCGTAGCCACAGGAGTGAGTCCCGCCTCTTTGACCTTGTCTGTAGCACGGCCTGAACGTGTGCCGCAGATATTCAGTGCATGGCGATAGTCTTCGGCAAAGAAACTAAGCGTATATGCCTGCTCGCGTTGCAGGAACTCGTATGTATAGCGTGTGTCGCGAATGAAGATGAACGCCGCATGCTTGTGCCAGAGTTCGCCCATGGCACCCCATGAAGCGGTCATGGTATTGAACGAGCGTTCATTACCAGCCGTGACCAACATCCACTGACGGCTGATGAGGTCTATTGCATTGTCTTTCAACTCCGTAGGTTCTACACGCACATAAGCGTTCTGCCAAAGAGAATCATTGTTTGTATTCATATTCACGGGTGTATTTGTTGATGTCTGCTCGGCACCCTCATCATGCGATGAGGTGTGCGAACAGGACAACAAGGTGAGACCGGTTGCCATTATGGCAATAGGCAACAGGGCCTTTGCAACTATTGATTTCATCAGCAACACATTGATTGTCAGCGAATCATGTCGCAGCCCATGTAGGGTTGCAGGGCGGCAGGGATACGGATACCCTCTTCCGTCTGGTTGTTCTCCAAGATGGCGGCTACGATACGCGGCAGGGCAAGAGCCGAGCCGTTGAGCGTATGGCAAAGGGTGACTTTCTTGTCCTCTGCACGGCGGTAACGGCAATGGAGACGGTTCGCCTGATAGGTGTCAAAGTTAGATGTAGAGGACACCTCCAACCAACGGTGCTGCGCCTCGGAGTACACCTCAAAGTCGTAGCAGAGTGCCGCCGTAAAACTGATGTCCCCGCCACAGAGACGGAGAATACGGTAGGGCAGTTCGAGTTTCTTGAGCAGTCCTTCTACGTGGTCGAGCATCTCCTGATGCGAGATAGCCGAATGCTCGGGTGTGTCGATGCGCACAATCTCAATCTTGCTGAACTCGTGGAGACGGTTCAGACCGCGGACGTCCTTGCCATAGGAACCTGCCTCGCGGCGGAAGCACTCGGTATAGGCGTAGTTCTTGATAGGCAGTTGGCTCTCATCGAGTATCTCGTCGCGGTAGAGGTTGGTGACAGGCACTTCGGCTGTGGGTATGAGGTAGAGGTCGTCCACTTCGCAATGGTACATCTGTCCCTCTTTATCAGGCAGTTGCCCTGTGCCGTAGCCGCTGGCTGCATTCACCACCGTAGGGGGCATGATTTCGGTATAGCCCGCCTTGGCAGCCTCTGCGAGGAAGAAATTGATGAGGGCGCGTTGCAGGCGCGCACCCTGACCTATATATACAGGGAAGCCTGCGCCCGAAATCTTCACACCGAGGTCGAAGTCGATGAGGTTGTACTTCTTAGCTAGTTCCCAGTGTGGCAGTTTCTCGCTGTCGGCAATACGCTGTTGCGCGATAGCCTCGTCGGCATCGGCAGGCCAGTCGCGGAGTGCCACGGGCTTACCCGCAGCCAAGGAGTCGATGACGGCTTGGTTAGGCCAGTTGCCCATCTTGACAGCGAGGTTGTCTTCCGCGCCGTTGCCTTCGGGTACGATGTCGTAAGGCACATTGGGGATAGTGAGGAGCAGATTGGTGAGGGATGTTTCCGCTTCTGCCATCTCGTGGTCGTAGGTGGCAATGTCCTGTTTGAGGGTGCCGGTCTGCGCCTTGGCTGCTTCCGCTTCCTCGCGCTTGCCCTGTGCCATAAGGGCTCCGATAGACTTGGATATCTTGTTCATCTCTGCCGCAGCAGCGTCTTTCTTCTGTTGGGCAGTCTTGCGGGTAGTGTCAAGAGCAATGGCTTGCTCTATCGCGTCGCGGGCTCCCGCAAAGTGCTTCTTTTCGAGACCGGCAATGATATGCTCGCGGTCGTCGTAGATTTGTTTGAGGGTCAACATAGACTAATTTGTAATTAATAATTAGTAATTTGTAATTATAAAACAACAATTCTCCCACCGAAGAAGCCGAAGCCCTTTCGGTAGGAGAACGTAGTATGTATTCTCTCGCCGATTAAGCCTCAGCAATCGGCTGGATTGAGACGTAGGATTTGTTGTTGCGTTTGCGGGTGAACGTAACTACACCATCTACCAATGCATAGAGCGTGTGGTCGCTACCCATACCCATATTCTCGCCGGGGTTGTGGACGGTACCGCGCTGACGAACAATGATGTTGCCTGCTTTGGCAAATTGACCACCCCAGATTTTAACGCCTAATCGTTTGCTTTCTGATTCACGGCCGTTCTTGGAACTACCGACACCTTTCTTATGTGCCATAATCTTTTCCTTTCTTCTACTTTAGTTGGTTAGACATTAAGCCAATACAATCTCCTTAACCACAAGGTTCGTAAGGTCTTGACGATGGCCATTGAGTTTGCGGTAGCCTTTGCGGCGTTTCTTGTGAAAAACGAGAATCTTCTCGCCACGGCACTCGTTGTCAAGCACTTCGCAAACCACCTTTGCTCCTGCTACTACGGGAGCACCTACTTTGATTTCGCCGTCGTTGTCCACGAGCAGCACTTTGTCGAACGTTACCGTTGCGCCCTTCTCGGCGTCCATACGGTTCACGAACAGTTTCTTGCCGGCTTCTACTCTGTACTGAAAGCCTTGCATTTCTACAATTGCGTACATTATCACAATGGTTTAATTATTCACTCGGTCGGGCGAGGTACTGAGTCCTCGACGTTGGCACGCCCTGTCTCCTGAACCTTTGCAGGCGTATGTTGACAAGCGTCATCCGTCCCCTCAGCAGTGCTTCTTTGGAGCCCATTAGCCGAAAAAGCGTGCAAAGGTACAACTATTTATTGAGGTGTGCAAATTTTTGCAGAAAAAGTCTCGTTGGCAATCACATAGATACAAGAATCCTGCATATAATCGGGCACATTACACAATTGAAAATTGTGTGGGCACACGTGAACAAACTATCAGCAACAAAAAGGGCGAGACAATGTCCCACCCTGAATGTTTTCACAACGGAATAATCCTTATTGTGTATATCCTTCAGATATTTACGGTGCAAAGGTACAACAAATAATCGGTATCTGCAAATATAATCTGCATTTTTCTTAATGATTTAGAAGAAAGACTTGCGCAAGTCAGTGAAATAGAGTAACTTTGCAGTGTTGTTTTGGCTTTGCGTTCTTTGAAATACTGAATCTTGGATATTTTGTATCTGATTTGTTGTGTATATCCTTCAAATTTTGCAATTGATACATTCCTATACAACCATTTTGTCGATGTTTTCGAGCGGAAAAGCGTTGTGTATATCCTTCAAATTTTGCAATTGATACATTCCTATACAACACACAGGTGTAGCAGACTTTACTAATCTGAGTTGTGTATATCCTTCAAATT
>DLLA01000184.1 GCA_002479035.1 Bacteroidales bacterium UBA7574
GAGGCTGTCTAACAATGCAAAGTTGTTGGGCAGTCTTTTGTTTTTATCAGGAGGCGTGCTATACTCAATTCGGCAAAGCACCAACCGACAAAAAACAGGTAATTGATTTTATCTTTGTAAATTGCCTCCGAAAACGGACAAACGAGTAATAATTGCCCTCAAAAAAAGCAAAAAAGGCTCTTATGCGCCCCTTCTGTGCATCTTTTGGATGTTATGCGCCATTGCTTTAAGACCAAACTCAAGGCTCACCCCCTCTTTACCACGCAAACGCATACGGCGAAACCCGCCGTTCGCCTTTAATTGTCCGAAGACCGCTTCAGGTTCTATCGGACGTTTGCTTCTGTATTCCAACCCCTCTTCGCTTGTCAGCAGTTCACGCGCCTGACGTTTGTATGCGTTCAGCCTGTGATTGACTTCTATCTGTCTGTTGCCTCGGGCTTTATGACACTGCCCCCGCAACGGACAACCCTCACAATTCTGTGCCCGATAGACACTTACCACACTCTTGAAACCGCCGTCACTCACCCGCTGTTCGTCCCGCACCTTGTCCATGTGCTGCCCCATCGGACAGACATAATAATCATCTTTCTCGTTATAATACAGGTTGTTCGGCAGAAAGGCATTCTCTTGGTACTTCTTGTGCTGCTCCTTATGGAAAAGGGGATACTTGACATACGCCGTAATACCTTTCTGCTCAAAGTACTGATAGTTCTGTTCGCTGCCATAGCCGGAGTCCGCCACCACCACATCACTATAAAAACCGTACCGTTTCGCAAAACCCTCCTGATACGGGATGTTGGTCAGATAATCCGTTGGGTTGGGAAAGACCTCGTAATGAGTGATAAACTGATTTTCCGTGGATTGCTGTACGTTATACCCCGGTTTCAGTTGTCCGTTCATCATGTGGTCTTCCTTCATCCGCATAAAGGTGGCATCTTCGTCTGTTTTGGAATAGGAATTGCGTTCTCCCATCTTGGACAGATGCTCGTCATACTCCTTCAGTTTGGGAAGAGACTTTTGTTCGGCATCTTTTAAGGCTTTCTGCTGCTGTTTTGCCAACTTCGCCTCATCAACAGCGGATTTGATACGCTCGATGCGTCGGCTGAAATCTTCCGTGCTGATGTTTTCAGGAGAGGGCAACTCGCCGCTTTCCAACTCGTTCTCCTGCTCTATCTTTTGCAGCAAAGCAGCCACACGGGCTTTGAGTTTGGATTGGTTTTTCTCCACACTCTTGCGCCAGACAAAGGTGTACTTGTTGGCACAGGATTCCACTTTGGTACCATCCACATACTGCACCTTCAAACTGACGAAACCCTGTTCGGACAAAAGAACCACCACTTGGGTGAAGAGACTGTTAAAGTGTTCTTTCAGGCGTTTGCCGCGGAAATAATTGATGGTACGCCAGTTGGGGCGGCGCATACCCGACAACCACATGAAAGTAACATTCTCACGGAGGGCTTGCTCTATCTTGCGGGAGGTATAGATATTGCACAGATAGGCATAGACCAGTATCTTTACCATTGTGCGCGGGGAAAAAGCACTGGTGCCGCCGCCTTTGTAGGTGCCGAACAATTCGGAGATATCCAAGCGGTCAATCAGCGCGTTTACGGCACGGACTATGTGCGTTTGAGGAATTAAATCGTCAATATCTATCGGAAAAAGACCTTTCTGTTTGGCGATCTCGGATTTTATTGCTAATTTTGCCATAGGTTATGTCGCTTCAGTTCTGTTCTTTTTTACACTACAAAGTTACTGAAAATCTTTGACATAACCAAGGTTTTTCTGCTTTATTTTTCGGCAGAAAGACCTTTTTTTATACACACAACTTTTATATTTTATACACAACCATACTCTACAAAAAAGAGACTGCCAAACGATACTTGTTAGACAGCCTCTATCGGTATAGATGCGATGCAACCGGCAAGCCGCAAATGGATGGAGGACGGTGTGCTGCGCATAGAGCACAACGGACGTGTGTACGATGCGCAAGGCAATGTGCTGAAAGACAAACAGTAAACTGAGATATTAACATTCTAATACCTACAAGTATGAGAAAATTCTTTACTCTTTTAGGGTTGGTGGCAGCGATAGTTGCCTTTGCCCAGACGAGCGTTACGATTGAAGACCGGAAGATGGTGGTTATGCGTGACGGTCAGAGTTATGTGCTGACGCCGAATGGCGAGGATGCCAGTTATTTCTGGGCAAGCGTATCGCCCGATGAGCAGCACTTGGTGTATGTGACGGCACGTTATGGCACGTTTGTGTGCGACATAGACGGAAAGCACGTGCAGTCAATGGGTCGTATGAATGCTCCGAAATGGATAGACAACCGCCATGTGGCAGGTATGCAGGAGTTCTATACGGGGCATGACGAGATAGACTATATCCGCTATATCGCGCGCAGTATAGACGGGCGCGACACCCGTGACCTCTGTACGGTGGAGAAGCAAGTGTTTATTGAGGCGGAGAATGTGCGTCTGGCAGCCGAGAAGAAACGTCAGGCAGCGCGTTTGGCAGCCCGCCATGAGGCACAGCAAGAAGCGGGGCTGAAGGGCATAAAGATATACATCAACCCCGGGCACGGCGGACATGATGCCAACGACCGCAGTATATGGACGATACCCGTACCCGAAGTATGGACCAACCCGAAAGGCTACTGGGAGAGCAACTCGAACCTCGTGAAGGGCTTGGCACTCCGCGATATGCTGGAGAAAGCAGGTGCCACGGTGATTATGTCGCGCACGACGAATAATTCGGGAATCCGCGATGTGAAATACTATCCGAATGCGACGGCAGAGGAGTTGAAAGAGTTGGAGAACGGCGACGACCGTGACCTGAGTGCGATAGCCGAGGAGGCGAATGCCAACAATGTGGACCACTTTATCTCGATACACTCCAATGCACTGAACTCGCAGACCAACTACCTGCTGATGCTGTATCACGGCAAGACAGGCGAACCGACCGTGGCACAGAGCGACCAGATGGCAGCCAGCAGCGGCGGGATACAGATAACCAACCCGCTGACGGTATGGACCAGTCCGGCTCCTATCCTGCGCGGTGACTTGACATTCTACAATGACGATATGGGTTTGGGCGTGCTGCGTCCGCTGACGGTGCCGGGATTCCTGAGCGAGGGTAGTTTTCATGACTACGCGCCGGAGACACACCGTTTGTGCAACGATGACTATTGCAAGTTGGAGGCATTGCGTATGTACCAGCACTTCCACAAGTGGTTCAAGCGCGAGTTGCCGCAGACCGCCACGATTAGCGGCTGGGTGAAGTCAAGCAATGAGTTGGTGGACGTGCTCAACCAACCGAAGTTCGTGTATGTGCCCAACAGCGATGACCAGTGGTTGCCGTTGAACGGAGCGAAAGTGGAGTTGTACAAAGGTGATACGAAGATTGCCGAGAAGACGACCGACGACTGGTACAACGGTGTGTTTGCTTTCTATGACCTCGAGCCCGGTGACTACCGTGTAGTGGCAAGCAAGGATAAATACAGCACCTTGGAGACGCAGGTAACCGTGAAAGCCGAGGAGATAGCAGGCGTGAAGATGCAACTGAAGAATATCCGCTTGCAGGCTACGGATTACCCGTGTGCGGAAAGCGATGCGATGGCATTGGACAACTATGAGTTTGAGACGGTGGGCGAGAAGGCGGCATGTCCCGCAGGCGTGACGCGTGCGCTGTACCGCAATGGCAAGTGCTATATGCTGATTGGCGGCGTGGTGAAGAGTTACAACACGGACATGACGGGCGAGACCGCCCTGCCGATGCCCGAAGGTGTGGTGCTGAGCGATATAGGCTTCAGTGCAGACAACTACCTGATAGGTAAGGTGGCAGACAAGGGCACCTTCTATATATGGGACGAGAATATGCAGAACCCCACGGTGCTGTTTGAGAATGAGGCGGCAAAAGGCAAGTCGTTCTCCATCAGCGGTTCGGCATGGTGCAGCCGCTATATGACAGGAACAGGCAAGACCGTTTGCAGCCTTGTGTACAATGCTGATGCAGAGGGCGAAAAGACTGCCATTGCAATGGCAGAGACAGAAGAAGATTATACCGACAAGCAACTGACCATTGACCCGTTTGGCAAGGTGTGTGATATTGCAGGTGTCAGTTTCTTCTGCTACGCAGGGCACTACTATATGGCACGCCCTGTGAGCGACGGCAAGGCAAAAGTGGGTTTCCGCCTGTATGACGTTACCGAGGGTATGGACAAGGCACAAGAGGTCAGCAGCCAATATCCCGCAGAAGGTTTGGGCGAAGCAGAGGCTGCCTATATGAGCACTATGGCATGGGTGGACGGATATACCATTCATATCATCGTATTGGCAGACGGCGAGGGTGTGCAGCACTTCCAATCGCTGTCGTCACCGGTGGCAAATATCTACGCGGGTGAGTTGGACTGCGACGGCACGAACTTCTATTTCCGCCTCAATGAAGACGCTACCAACGTGAGCATCACCATTGAGAAGGACAATGAGATAGTGGATACACATGTGATTGGTGCTATGAGCAAGGGTTCGCACAAGGTGGCTAACCCGTTCACAGGCAAGGAATTCGACCACTACAGCATTACGGCTGCCACACGCGCTATTGCTTACCCCGCCAAAATCAGCACGGATGACGAGGTGTTCCAGTTCTATGCCGCACGCGGTGTGGCTGTGGACAAGACCCCGTCCAGCCCGTATTTCGGACGTGTATATGTCAGCAACTCGGTAGGCGGTCAGTGCGCAGAAGGCACGGCACCCTCGTTCCGCAACTCGGAAAAAGGCATATTCGTGTTGGGCAACGACTTGACGGATGTTACCAACCAAGGGGCTAAGGCGTGGACAGGTGCCGTAGAGTGGGGAGCAGAGGAACCTGCCACCTACCAATTCGCCTTGGCACGCCTCTCGGTGGCTCCTGATGGCGATGTGTTTGTACCAAGTTCCTCTTTCGGTTCGTCGGGTGTATATGTGATGAACCCCGCCAAACCCGACAGTGCTTTCACCCCTGTCTTCAGTGGCAAGCGCAGCAAATCCACAGGGCAAGTCAAATCGGGTTCAAAGGATGTGATATGCAATCCCGTGATGAGTTGCGTGGTACTCGGCACAGGCAAAGACGAGGTGCTCTATACGTATGACCGCGACAATAGTATGGGGCCTATAATCAGCAATATCAACCAATACAATATCGGTGAGCAAGAGGCATTGCCTTGGACCACGGCACCATCGGCAATGTTCTTCGATGATGCCAACACGGGTTCGCACATGAAGAATGGTAGTGGCGAGTTGGCTTATGACCAGCGCGGAGGCTTCTTTATGAGCCAGTACCGTTTCAATAGTGGTGCTGCTGTTCCCGCTCTGATTCACGTGAACGCCAAGGGCGAGATAGACTTCAATATCGCCAACAACGGCATCGACGGTGCCCACCAAGGCGGTATGGGTATCAGTGCAGACGGCAATATGATAGCCGTAGGTGCGGAAAAGGGTACCGTGAAGGTATGGGACGTAACCTACAACGAGACTACGGGTGCACCCACCCTCACCGAGAAGTGCATCATCGAGTGGGGCACAACCGGCAACACGATGGGTGTGGACTTTGATGCAGCGGGCAACCTGTACATCGTCTCCAACTCCAACGAGCGACTGATGGTATATGCCCTGCCGAACACCAACAACACCTATACTACGCGCGTACCCGTACGTGAGGGCATTCAGTTCCCGATGGGCGTTGATGAGGTAGGTGCAGATACCACACCCGCCATGCGTCAGGGCATCTACACCGTCACGGGGCAGTACTTAGGCACCGACGAGAGCCAACTACCTGCAGGTATGTACATCATTAACGGCAAGAAAGTAATCAAATGAAACGATTAGCAACCATACTATTGGCATTGGCTACCCTCTGTGTAGCCAATGCTGCTACTATTACCGGCAAGGTTACGGACGGCGCAGGCGAACCCCTGATAGGTGTCAGCGTGTTGGTGGTAGGTACCACCACGGGTACCATCACCGATTTCGACGGCAACTATGCCATTGAGGCAGATGCCAAGGCGCAACTACGCTTCTCCTATATCGGCTACAACACCCTCACCGAACCCGTCAACCAACGCACGGTAATCAATGTCACGCTGCGCGAGGACAACAAGATGCTCGACGAGGTGGTTGTAGTCGGCTACGACACCCAGCGCAAGGCCAACCTGACGGGTGCAGTGGGGTCCGTGAGCGTGGAAGACCAGTTGGAGGGGCGTCCTATCGCCAATGTGGGTACGGGTCTGCAAGGTGCCGTTCCCGGTCTGACTGTTACGCAGTCTTCCGGACGGTTGGGCGACACGCCTAAGTTCCGTATCCGTGGTGCTGTCGGCACACTGCTCAACGAGGGCAACGATGCCAGCCAACCGCTTATCCTGGTGGACGGTGTGGAGATTAGCGACATTTCCATGGTCAATGCCGATGATATTCAGGACATCTCCGTATTGAAAGACGCGGCTTCCTCCAGCATCTATGGTACGCGTGCCGCCTTCGGTGTGATACTGATTACCACCAAGTCGGGTGCAGGAGCGCAATCCAAGTTCACGGTCAACTATTCCAACAACTTCTCGTGGGCAACCCCGACGGCACTGCCCGAGGTGGCTAAGTCGTATGTCGGTGCGGAGATGGCACTCGAGGCACGCCAGCGTCGTACACCGGGTACTACGGTCTTTACGAATGCATGCGGACTCGTATGGGATGCCGAAGATATTGAGAATATGAAGGAATGGGACCGTATGTACGGCAACCAGAATCTCGGACCCGAGATGGTGGAGGGGCGTGACTTTGTCATCAAGTCAGGCACCCCGCATTTCTATCGCGGCTGGAACGCTGCTGACGAGTACATCAAGGACTTCTCTTTCTCGCAGCAGCACAACCTCAGTTTCAGCGGTACGGCGGGCAAGACCAACTATTATATGGGGCTCAGTTATATGGGGCAGGGCGGTGTCGTGAAGGTCAACCCTGACGAATACAACCGCTACTCGGTGAATTTCTCCACTGATACCGAAATCAAGCCATGGCTTCACGTCCGCAGCAAGGCTCTCTACACGCGTACCGACCTTGAGACACCGTTCAACTACGGCACATCCAGTTACGATGCCCTCTACTACCTCTACCGTTGGCCTGCTATCATGCCTTACGGCACCTACGAGGGACACCCGTTCCGCAACTCGGTCACCGAGACGGCTGCGGCGAATATGAACAGCAACCTCAAGGACTATATGCGTATGTCCGTGGGCGCGACTTTCACCCTCGGCATACCCGACTTGACCCTCGACCTTGATTATACCTACAACCTTGACAATCAGAGTATCACCCAGCGCGGTGGCACTGTGGGCGGTTGGGATTTCTGGAGCGGCAGTATGCAACTCGTGGACAACTGGGCAGCCACTTCGCGCAACAAGATTGACAAGTACATCTACCACCGCAACTACCACGCGGGCAATGCGGTCCTGCGTTACAAGCACACGTGGAACGATGCTCACAGCCTCAATGTCTTTGCAGGTATGAACATCGAGTACAAGGCGGTGGACTATGTCAACGCCGAGAAGCGCGACCTTCTCGACCAGAACAAGGCGGAAATCTCCCTTGCCACGGGCGAGAACTTCATCTATGGCAGCCACTCTTCGTGGGCAATCATGGGCTTCTTCGCGCGTGCCAACTATGCCTATCGCAACCGCTACCTCGTTGAGTTGAACGGCCGCTTCGACGGCTCCTCACGTTTCCCCACCGACCAACGCTGGGGCTTCTTCCCGTCGGCTTCGCTCGGTTGGGTGGCAAGCGAGGAGAACTTCTGGGAAGTCCTCAACCCGTGGTGGAGTTTCTTCAAGATTCGCGGTTCGTACGGCTCTATCGGCAACCAGGACATCGGCGACAACCGCTTCCGTGCTATCATGAGTTCCTACAACAGCGGCTGGATTGTCGGCTCTACCAATATGCTTACTTTCTCCTTGCCCACCGCCATTGCCGACGGCTTCACATGGGAGACCATCAAGACCATGAACCTCGGTATCGACACACGTTTCTTCAAGGATGAACTGGGTGTCAGTTTCGACCTCTACCGCCGTATCAACGATGGCATGGTAGTGGGTGGCACAGAGGTCCCGAGCACTTTCGGAGCCACTGCACCCTACGAGAACGCAGCCCAACTCACCACCAACGGTTGGGAACTCTCTCTCGACTACCACCACCGTTTCAACTGCGGGCTGCGCCTCAACCTCACCGCCAACCTCGCCGACGCGCTCACCATCGTCACCAAGCACCCCCGCAAGAACACCTCCGTCATCGACGGCAGCAACTACGAGGGCAAGATATATGGCGAGATATGGGGCTTCATCACCGACCGCCTCTTTCAAGAGGATGACTTCAATGCCGACGGCACCCTCGTGGACGGCATCGCCTCGCAGTCCTACTTCGAGAAGATGAGCGGCTACGGCTACAAGTACGGCCCCGGTGATGTCAAGTATATGGACCTCGACGGTGACGGCGAAATCACGTGGGGCGACAAGACCGCTGCCAACCCGGGCGACTGGCGTCGCATCGGCAACACCACTCCGCGCTACGAGTACAACTTCAAGATTGGCCTCGACTGGTACGGCGTGGACCTCAGCCTGCTCTTCCAAGGTGTCGGCTCGCGTCAGTACTGGGCTACGGGCACCATGATGATACCCGGGTGGAACTTCTCCGAGGGCACCTACTATGCCCACCAGACCGACTACTGGAAGCCCGACCACACCGACGCTTTCTACCCTCGTCTCACTGAGACCAACCAACCCGGGCAGTACTCGGCGGCAGGCTTCAACTTCCTCTGCCAGACGCGCTACCTGCTCGACATGAGTTACCTGCGTCTCAAGAACATCACCCTCGGCTACAGCCTGCCCGAAAAGGCGCTCCGCAAGATGCACTTCTCCAAGTTCCGCATTTATTTCAGTGCTGAGAACGTCTGTGAGTTCGACCACCTTGGTAACCTGCCTATCGATCCAGAGACCGACACCTCTACCGGTGACGGTGGTGCCATGGGCTGGGGACGTATCTACCCCTTCACCCGCCAACTCAGTTGTGGTCTCCAAATCTCGTTATAACATTATCTAACAACGTATTATGAAGAATAATCATATAATCCTTTCGCTCCTCGTCGCCGCTTCTGCGCTGGCGTTTACGGGCTGTGAAAACTTCCTCAACCAGCCTGCCTACGACGACTTCACCGATGCCGAGTACTGGCAGAACGAGGACCAGGCGCGCACCTACATGTACGGCTTCTACACCTCTGTCTTCTCGGGCTATGGTACGGGCACGTCCCACGGACCGTTCCTCATGGGGCAGACCACCAACGACGACTTCGCCTCCGACAAACAGCAACTCAACCTCCGTCCCGAGGCGGTGCCTGTTTCCGATGGCTCGTGGTCGTTCTCCAATATCCGCAAGGCGAACTATGTGCTTGAGAATATCGACCGCATCGATGCCAACGCGGCTACCAAGAATCACTGGCGCGGGGTGGCACGTTTCTTCCGCGCCTGCTACTACAGCAACCTCACCTTCACCTACGGCGATGTGCCTTGGTTCGACCGTGTGCCTGTGGCAAGCAGCAAAAAGGAGGACCTCGACTACCTCTACAAGGACCGCGACCCCCGCACCTACGTGGACGCGCGTATCATCGAGGACTTCCGCTATGCTATGGATAGTGTCCGCGAGAACGATGGCGCGATGCAAGTCAACCGCTATGTGGTGGCAGCCATGGCGTCCCGCTATCTGCTGCGCGAGGGTACGTTCCTCAAGTACCATAATATCGACCTCGATATGGCGGAGCGGTGTCTCGTTGCCGCACGCGATGCTGCCTTGCTCGTCATGAACTCAGGCAAATACTCCATCGCGCCGTCCTACAAGTCGCTTTTCGTCAGTGATAACCTCGCCGACAATCCCGAAATCATCATGTACCGTCACTATGAAGATGGCGTCCTCGCGCACTCCACGCTCACCTATTCATTCACCGAGGCGCAGGCAGGTCTCAGCAAGTCCCTCGCCGAGTCTTTCCTCACCGCCGACGGACTGCCTTTGGAATACAAATATCCAACGTATATTCCAAAGACAGAGGAAGAGTTCTTTAACAATCGCGACCCACGTCTTACAATGTGTATTCGCCCTCATTATTATCTGAAGGGCACTGACACCAAGCCTTTCAACTATGCATTGTCGGGCTACTCGTGGTGCAAGTTTATGGATGACGACCGTGCCACAGCACCCGAAGCCACGTGGACGGGCTCCAAGAACATCACCGACGCACCTTGTTTGCGTTATGCAGAAGTGTTGCTTAACTATGCAGAAGCGGCTTATGAGCTCCACTTGCTTAATGCATCTTATCCATTCTCCAATGCAGAACTTGACCGTTCTATCAACCTTATCCGTGCTCGTAAAGATGTTAATTTACCAGCCTTACAGGTTATTGCAGGCAACCAACCGGCTGTAAATGGAATAGCGTATGTAGACCCCAAATATACAGCAATAGAGTACAATGCACAATACTACCCGGGCGATAGAACAAAAGACGGAGGTCCGATAGATGCCATCCTTTGGGAGATTCGTCGTGAACGCCGTGTGGAACTGTGTATGGAAGGCTTCCGTCTCAACGACCTCAAGCGTTGGTACAGATTAGGGTATCTTTATAATGGCTGTAATCCAGACATACGTTATGGTGCGTATATCAACAAAGATAACTACCAAGGTACTGACCCTGAAATAGTGCTTGTAAGTGCAGATGTGAATGATATGGCTACCGCCACTGCAGATGCCGCACTCAAAGAAGGCTACATTCTCCGTAATACTGAAGGTATGCGTGAAATGCCTGTCCCACGCAACTATGTCAATCCTGTGCCGTCAGGGCAAATCACCTTGTACAAAACCAAGGGCTACACCCTCACCCAAACCAAGGAGTGGCAATAATCCATGCAATACGCTTAAGGTTCTCTTTGTCCCCCTCCTTGAGGGGGGCGGGGGAGTCCCTAATTATTATCGTTTATTAATCGATTCAAACAGCAAGGGATACGCAACCCTTATGCAAGGGATAGGCAACGGATAAACCATCCATACGTGAGTAATTGTTATAAATTATAAACACCCGCTACTGCGGAGAATTAATGGTTAATTACACGGTAATTACGTGTTCCTTGTTTTTATGGGTAAAGAATGTTTTGGTTAATACCAATGTGAATTATTAGTTGTTAAATGTATATGAAACGTAATCTTTTCTTTTCGTGCATCGCCCTTATCGGGTTGCTGTGCACACCCGGATGCAAAGGTCCGGAGGAGAACAACAATGACACCGTTGAGGCGCTCATCAAGTCTATCTCTATCAAAAACTCCACCTACACAGGTACGGTGGACAACACCGCTTACACCGTCACCTTCGACAACGTAGCAGCCGAGACCGACGTCAACGCTATCCAGTTCAACGCCAAACTCTCGCTCGGTGCCAAACTCGACAAGGACACCTACGACTTCACCCTCAACACCTCCGAGGACGGCAAGCAACTCAAGCAGGACGTGAAGGTCATCAACGGTACCAAGGAGCAGGTCTATGAGGTCTTTATCAACCTCAGCGACCCGACCTCGGACCCGCAGCTCGACAAACTCGTCATGAAGTCCCGTGGCGGCACCGAGTACACAGCCCAAGTGGTGGACGGCATTCTCGCGCTCGGTATGCCCGATGAGGCGGAGGCTATCCTCTCGTCTATCACGCTTATCCCCGCACGTGCCACCTACCAATTCACCGAGATGAAAGACGATGTCCTCACCGCAGCCAACCCGGGCAAACTCATTATCGAGTTCATGGGGCGCAAGACGGAGATGGAAATCACCTTCAAGAGCGGACCTACCCCGGGCGTGGACTTCTCACAAGCCGTTGTACACGACTTCTCTGTCGCTACGGGTGCCACACCTGCCTATTTCGCAGGCGAGCAGGTTCGCGGTAGCGATTTCGATGGTGAGTATGTGCTTATCGTCTCCCGTGAAGGAGCAGAGACGCCCACACCGCGCCTGTTGAAGGTCGCTGACCTTCTCGCCAACAACGCAAACGCTCCGATTATGCTCAATGTTGAGGGCGTGACGGGCGGTACACACGTTGTCAGTGCCGGTCGTCTCTCACACGGACACATCTATATCTGCAACCTTGTAGCCCCCGTCAGTGCGGCTTCACCCTTGAAGGTATATCACTATGCGTCCCCGACGGCTATGCCCGATGTATGGACGTGGGATGGTGTCATCAGTGTGAACGGCAACGATACCACCAAGTACAACGGACGTCTTGGTGACAATATGTCTATCAACCTCGACGAGAGCGGTAACGGATACGCCTTCTTCTGCAAGCAGGAGCCCGGCGACAAGATTTACCGATTCAACGTTACCAACTTCACTACCTTCTCCGACCCCTACGAAATCAGTCTCGAAGATATATGCTCCTACTACGGTTATGTCAATCAAGTGGAAGCGGGCAAATACCTGTTCACCAGTACGTACGTACCGTTTGTTCGCCTGATGGATGCCAATGGTACGAAACTCATTGACGACGTGGAGTTCGATTTCACCGAAGCGGACGCACGACCCAATCACGGAGTGGACCCGCGTATCATCAACTACAATCGCGGACGCTATCTGATGTTCACCGTAGCCAACTCGCAACCGATGCACTACAATTTCGGTCCTGTACTCTACATCATGGACATCACCGACGGTGTGGACAACCAAGCCGCATTGGTTAAGTTGTCAGAGGCTATCAATAACAGCACCGAGGAGAACCCATGGGAGCCTACGTATGGCTACTTCCTTGACACGGAGGGTAAGACCACGGCATCGGCTTGCTCCGCACAGTGCAACGCTGCCGAAGTGGACGGCAAGTTAGTGGTTTATACCGCCGCTGTCAATGCCGGCTTTGCCCTTATCGAATTCCCCAAGGCTCAATAAGATATAGCACAGCGTGCATTTTATAGTTGGAGGCTGTCTGGCATAGCATGGTCAGGCAGCCTCTTGCTAAAAGTGCCACCATGGTTGTAGAATCCAACCAAAACACCTACCTTTGTACCATAGATAGAAAAGAGAAATGAAAAGAATACTTTTGTTTTTGGTAGCCCTGACGGGTACTATCCTTTGCGGGGCTGTCACGGCAGACCCGCGGCAACCTGCTGAACAGACGCGCGTCATCGTAGGCGCGGAGCGCACCGATGCCTATCTGCCCCTCTTGCAGGGCAAGCGCGTGGCACTGCTCAGCAACCATACGGGTATGGTGGGCGATGTGCATACGTTGGACCACCTCCTTGCGCACGGTGTGCAAGTCACCGCTGTCTTCTCCCCCGAACATGGCTTCCGCGGCACGGCACGCGAGGGCGAACATGTGCAGAGCAGCGTGGACGAGAAGACCGGCATTCCCATTCTCTCCCTCTACGACGGCAAGACCTATCGTCCGTCGGCAGAGTCCATGGCTCTGTTCGATGTGCTCATCACGGACATACAGGACGTAGGACTGCGTTTCTACACCTACTATATCACCATGATGCGTCTCATGGACGCCTGCGCCCATAGCGGCAAGCCGTTCATTGTCTTCGACCGACCCAACCCCAACGGATACTACATCGACGGACCCATCTTGGATATGCGCTACAAGTCGGGTGTCGGGGCTTTGCCTATCCCTGTGGTACACGGTATGACGTTGGGCGAACTGGCACAGATGATAAACGGAGAACACTGGCTGAATGATTCACTGCAGGTTGATTTGACGGTCATTACTTGTCTCAACTACACCCACCAGACCACCTACAACCTGCCTGTACCCCCTTCGCCCAATTTGCGGAATATGTTGGCTATCTACCTCTATCCGTCTGTCTGCCTGTTCGAGGGCACCCCCGTTTCTTTGGGGCGCGGTACGGACAAGCCTTTCCTCTGCTACGGGCACCCCGACTATCACTCCGCCACGGCGACAGACACGCTTTCTTTTACACCTGCGGCTTCCACCCAGAAGGGCAACCTGTGCCACGGCATTGACCTGAGCGGTATTTCGGAAACCGATGCCCGTAAGGTGCATTTCTCGTTGCGGTACCTGATAGATGCCTACAACGTGGTACGTGCCAATGCCGACACCACCGATGGCAAGGCATGGGACGGAAATGCCTTTTTCACACCTTTCTTCGAGAAACTGGTTGGGGTGGACTATATCCGCCGTGACATCATCGCCGGGCATACCGAAGAAGAGATTCGCGCCCGCTGGCGGGCGGACGTGCAGCACTTTGAGAAACAGCGTAAGCCCTACCTGCTCTACGCAGAGTAAGTGCTGCGGGTTACTTTAACGTCAGTTGCGCTGATTGTGACGTTCAAAAGAGCCCACAGTAATGCCATAGTGAAAATCCCCCTCTTTGAGGGGGTGGGGGGAGTCTGTTGCTTTATAGGTGTTTGTTTATCTCGGCAGTGATAATAGGCTCCATAATGTCGTAGCCTGCTGCGGTAGGGTGTACGCCGTCCTTGGAGTACGCTTCGGGCAGTCCGCCGCGTTCATCGACCAAGGCGGAGTAGTAGTCCACATACGGGATATGGTTCTTCTCGGCGTATGCACGGAGCAGACTGTTGAGTTGGCGGATAGTCTCTGCGGGAGAGC
>DLLA01000046.1:0-129 GCA_002479035.1 Bacteroidales bacterium UBA7574
ATTTGAATGTACAATGTGATTAACGGGAGAATAACGGGAGGATGGCGAGTAGATAACGAGTGCTTATCCTATAAGTCGGCACCAAGTTTCGCATGGGATGCGGATGCTCTGCGGGGTCCCCGCAAGTCC
>DLLA01000046.1:216-3385 GCA_002479035.1 Bacteroidales bacterium UBA7574
CGGGCAGTTTGGCACAAACTGAGTGGATTTGCTGTGCATGGGAGACGACGCGGCTCGCGTCGTTATGCGCCAACGGCGCAAAGTGAAATGTTTTGCTCGCGTCGTTAAAGCATAGCAAAGAGTGGGATTATTGTTTCTTAGCAGGGCGATATTATCGCCCGCCCATAAGCAACATAGTAGCATTATGTTGCGCAATATTTTTCCTCTCTAAATCTCACATTCGTACATCGTAAATTCGCAAATTGTAAATGAATTAACGGTTTATTAACGGTGATTAATGGAGGCTACAATCCCTTGTGCGCATGTCGCGCACAACAGTTTTTTTGCTTGTCTTTGTTTTGTTCTTTACCTGTAAATAGTACATCGTAAATTCGCAAATCGTACATAGAATTATTTGCACACGTGCAAATAATTCCCTACTTTTGCACCGCAAACCTCACTTGTGAAAAAATATCTGCTTCGGCGATTTGTATGTATATCGTCTGGGTGATATTATTCTGCAGGCATGGAAGCGTTTGTGAAAAAGGCGTTATCGACCTGTGTTCTGATGTATTGAAATCTCGCAAATTTCTTATCATCAACAGAGCATTGCAACGAGAACGACCGCGAGATGTAAGTACCCGCGACTGATATGTTTGTGCATATCGGTTGCTGTGCTTGTATCAGCGTGGGTTTTGCGTTGCCGGTTCTTTGATGATGGGCAATGCGAGAGCCTCAATACGTGGAACTGGTACCGGAATACTCCACGCTTTTTTCATATACCAGAATGCAAACATTTTTTGATATATGAAAACTATACGCAATTTCTATCGGTCGCTACTGCTCGCATCGGGAGACAATGACTTTGGCTTGCCTCTGAACGCTATTCTGTTTTTTTGAGAGTAGTTGGAACTTTCATCTCAACCGCTACGTGCACGACCATCGTGCAGGGATTGAACGGTTGCTTCAGAACTATTTGGATGGATGTTTCCCCTACCGTCTCATCATTGTCCCTACCGTCCAAAACGACCTTTCGCAAGAGATGTTGAAGCGTAACTGGCGTTTCACCGCTTTGCAACGGCAATTAGGGCGTGGCGAACCCTACGAAGTCAGTTTCATTGCCCGTATTGCCACGCAGCCTCATCAGCGACCTTATGGCTTCTACTCTATTGATGTCTCGCTCACCGGCGAAGACCTTATTATGGAAGTGCTACGCGATTTCCTTCGCCAGTTGACTGATTATCACAGTGCATCACTGTCTGCACAAGTGGATTGGTTCCACGCCTCCGTACAGGAACACACGGTGCAATACCCGCCCTCATTTCTCGCCTTCTGTGGTATGCAACACGGCACACTATCCGGTATCCATCACTTGGTAGAGCCTTTGCCGACAGGCAATCCCCCGACACAGCAAGAGAAAGAGCACCCTGCCGACCCGCAACTCGTGGCACAACTGCTGGAGATACGCGACCAAATTGCTTCTTGCCAACAGTCAGACAAGGACAATACTTTCTTGCGTAAGCAACTGCGCGATTTCAATCGCTATATCCAACTGCTTGTCCCTCATTCTATCTCCATCAGTCCTATCGTCATTGCCACCTGCCTGGGCAAAAATAGCGGCACCGTCACACTCACCGAATACGGCAAAATCATTCCGCTCACGCCTCTTCGCTTGCTAGTATATGTGCTGTTCTTGCGTCACCCCGATGGAATGTACCTGAAAGACATCTCGATGTATCGCGCCGAACTCTATCGCTGGTACCCTGTGCTTAACAGCAAATTCACCCGTGAAAAAGAACACGCCAACATTGAACGCTTGCTTGACACTTCTTCCAATTCATTGATAGAAACCATCCACCACATCAACCGCGCTTTTACCGACTTTCTTCCTTCCGACCTCGCGCAGTACTATACCATCAACGGGCAGCGTGGAGGCATCTATTCTTTGAATTTGCCTGCCGACAAAGTCACTTATCCTGAACAACTTACAAAGTTTTTTTAATTACAACCTTGTAGAATTGCCACAAAACCGTTAATCGTGTATTACCTTTGTGACCGAAAAATGGAATTTATATGGGACTGAGAGCAACATTTTGTAAGAAGAATAGTGTCCGCTTTGCGGGAGTACCGATAGCGGCTTTTCAAATCGAAAACACCAACTGGCTTCGCACAGAGACCATTGATTTGGCGATTTCTGACTGCTATGGACAGAACACGCAATACTATCGCAACATTGTGCTCAAGAGCGGCTATGTGTATGAATTGAGTTACGACACAGGCGACTGGGAGGTCTGTCAGGGTGATGTCATTAGCCTGTTAGACGAGAACAATCGCATCGTCCGTCAATGGCAGGTCAACTTCCCTGTGTATGGTCATGGTGAATGTCCCGAGTGCCACGGCTCTCACAAATGCCGGACCTGTCATGGTGAGGGATATGTCTATCCGAAAGGAAAAATTGAAGAGTTCAAGTCTTGCCCCGCATGTGGAGGTACCGGTATATGCCGCACCTGCTATGTGCCCATGCGCGGACATAAATTAGGCGGAGCACCTATTGGTGCTACATCGTTTAGAAGGAGGTAATTATGAGGTTGGAAGGAGAATTTCAGTGGTATCAGAGCATACGCAAGGGTGGACGCAAGTCTGTCTCATTCCTGCTGACATGCCATCGTTGGTTTCGTGGTGAGAAATTCGTTTACACTATCTACGATGGCAACGGTCAAATCCCGCCGCGTCAGTCATATCAGGAACTGCCCGCGCAAGACTCCATTCGTTTCGACTATGACACCATCGATTGGGATTGGTGCAATGGTGACACGTTTGCGGTGTTGGACAGCAAAGGGAAAGTCAAAGAGCATTGGACGCTCAACCTGCGCACGTATGCCCCGGGCGAGTGTCCCGATTGTCATGGTACGCACCTCTGCCCTACTTGCCGCGGCAAAGGTCAAGTTACAGACAGTATGCACATGATTTATACTTGTCCTACTTGCGGTGGTACAGGACAATGCCAGCGTTGCTATATCCCCACCCGCACCACAGCAACGCCGTTGGATACATCCACCTTGGCAAATGATATGAACCCGTCTGTCAATACCTCACGCCAACAGCGCATCGCTGCGCTGCGCAGGTATATCGCAAACCTTCAAAACAAAATTGACCACTGCGAATGGGACGACCGCATGGATAAATGGGA
>DLLA01000139.1:0-692 GCA_002479035.1 Bacteroidales bacterium UBA7574
GCTTTGGCATAGTCAGTACCTTCACTTGCTCCACAACGACCGTGCCGCTTACGCCCAACTCCTCACGCTCTACACACAGCGCAGTGCCGACACGGACGCAGCGGGCGAATCGCGCACCTACGTCATTGCCCAACGCTACGACAATGAGGTGGAGCGGGCGAAGAACCTGCAACTGCAGTTGGAGAAACAGCAACTCTATATCACCATCACCGCCATTGTCATCGAGGTGTTGGTATTGGCTATCTTGGTGATTGTCTATACCTTGCGCCGCCGCACGCAAGTGCTTGTGGAGCGTGAGCGCACCGCCAAGCAGATAGAGAACCTCAGCCACGAACTGCAACTCCGTCGCGATGCCCTCAAGCGCGTATTGGAACAGCGTATCAGCCTCAGCAAGAGCCTGCAGGAAGCCATATTGCACAAGCGCGACGACGAAGCCGTACCTCAATGGGCAAAGGACTTCATCGACACCAACATCTTCACCTCCACCGAACAATGGCAGGACTTTCTCGCTGAGTTCAACGGCTGCCACAACGACCTGTTAGTACACCTTCGGCAGTCCTACCCGCGTCTCACCAATGCCGATATGCAAGTCATTGCTTTGATAGTCTTAGGACTTGACATCTCCGATATTTGCCTTCTGCTTGGGCTCACCCAACGCACCGTCTGGAGTCGCCGTCTCCGTATCAAGACCC
>DLLA01000139.1:746-8873 GCA_002479035.1 Bacteroidales bacterium UBA7574
CCTGCCTGCAGGCGAGTCTATAGAGGCGTTTCTCCAATCCCGAATCTGATACAAAGGGAACTTATATCTTCCAGCCGATGTAGTAGTTCAGTCCCCAATTTGTGTCGTTGCGGAAACCAAACCCCGGCATATAGTACGGCAGAGCACCGCCGTTCTTGTCATTACGGGTGAAGAGCACTTTCAGACGCATATACCAACCCATTTGCAAACCTTTCCAAATCTGAACCTGACAGCCTGCCACTATCTCTCCCCATGCATCCCAATGTTGCCGGTTGAGGAAATCAATAGTCCCCGCCTGCCAATAGTTCACAGCCTGCACCACATCAGTCAGTTGGTACGACTGGTAAGAGGTGCCCACCCGCACCCCTACCATCAGGCAGTTCTCGGCCACGCCTTTCTTCAAGGCACTGATGTCTATGCCTATACGTCCGAATCCGCCTTGTCCCGTATGGTGTCCGCCGTCGGATATGCAATCCGCCTGCGAGTAACCGAGTTCCAATGTCGGGTACCAACGCTTGGCAAGGCGGACATTCATCGCCACCTCGTAGTCCTGTATGCGTCCGCTTGAGCGGGCTGCCTCTATGATAGGCGTAGCCAGGTCCAACTTGATACTCAGTCCTTGATAGACAGCCGTATCAGCATACTCGCGTGCATTCGCTACCATTGCCAGACTGCACCACAACCATAATATGCCCAACCCTATTCGTTTCACTCGTGCATGTAGATTCG
Organism: Bacteroidales bacterium UBA7574; assembly: GCA_002479035.1. Taxonomy (GTDB): domain Bacteria; phylum Bacteroidota; class Bacteroidia; order Bacteroidales; family Paludibacteraceae; genus Colicola. The sequence goes on from DLLA01000139.1 coordinate 1,476, forward strand.
TAGGTTTTCCTGTGCTATTGTTTCCACCGACGCATTGATTATCGCCACGCTGTCCACGCGCACATCACTGCTTCGTGCACCCGTAATGGTGTGATACACAGCGCAGCCGCATGCCAGACTGACATATTGCAGTCGCGGAGTGTGGGTGATGACAAGGGTGTCCGTTTGGTTGTGGTAAAGTAGCAGATAGGCGGTTTCCGTGGTATCGGGGCGCAAGGCAAGCCCTATCTGTTTGAGAGCAGTCGGGCTGTACAGCATTGTCTCTGCGCCGATGCCCTGCACATATAGGCTGTCCCATGCTTCGTAGGTGTGCAAGTTGCCCTCTGCATCCGTAGAGTCGGCATGCAAGGTTACCACCATGGTTGTCGCCATGTCCTGGTGACAAGTGGTCTCGGGTTCGCAGGCTGCCAGCAGGAGCAAACCGAACAGTGCCATATATACGGACAACCGTTTCATCATCAGTCTTATAGCAATGAGCGCGCCTCGTCTTTCAGTGTCTGAAGGGCTTTGTCATTGGCGGTCTCCCCATTCGAGGTATAGGCGGTTATCAGCACTTTGGCATAGTCCAGCGCGCTGCTGCCTTGCGGCATCTGCTGCGCAATGCTGTTCACAAACGCCACCATCTGTTCCTTGGCATTGGTGATTAGGTTCCACACCTCATCGCTCACGTATATCTGCTGGCTGAGGTTGTGGTCGTACTCCAATCGCAGCGTCTGCATCAACCGTTGTTGCACCTGCAGGATAGTCATCTCGCCGAGATTCATATCCACCAGCATGTGTTCGGGCGTAGTGCGCTCCAACAAGAGGGACAGCCGCTCGTATGCACGCATACGGATGGGCGAAATCTCCTTTTGGGACAGCCGTTTCAGTTCCCAAAGGCGTTTCTGCTCTTCATTCTTGAATAGTTTATGCATCACCACCCATGCCGCCAGCAGCACAATCAGCGCAGGGATGGAGTATCTCAGTATTTCTGTCATAATCGCCTAATAACTATCTGATTTGCCCGCAAAGTTACGACAAAAAAACGAAATACACAACCTTGTTTTACCCTCATTGTTTAATTACAAGAAACAACTTTTGTAAAAGTGCTTTTCACGCCAAAAATAACTTTTGCAAAAGTGCTTTTTATGGCAAAACGCACAAAAACAAACTTTTCGATTTGTTGCAAAAGCACCAATCTATAGCCATGGATATATGCAGCAAGTAGCAGATTTACCAGCCAACAAGGGGTGTACTACTCCCTAAACAGGGCGATTTCGAAGAGAACCGCACATACTATATGTTTTATTCGGCTTGTTGGTTAGTTGTTGTCAGTTGTTGATAATGGATATACAACAAGGGCTGCCCAAACAAACTATTGAGCAGCCCTTAGTTACACATCACAAATTACTAATTATAAATTGACTTCCACGCCTGTCAGGGTGTAGGTCTTGCCACCTCGTAGGATATACACCTGCCCGTCACGGAACACCTTGCGGGGAGCATCGCTTTCCAACGAAGTGTCTATGGTAACGCCCTCCACATCTGTGGACTTGCCATCAACGGTGGTGGTGAAAGTGCCCTTGTACGTGTTGAGCGAAGTACCTGCTTTGTCTTTCACATCAATGGCGTATGCATACTTCGTACCACTATTGAGCCCTGTTACCGTAAAGCGATACCCGCTTTGTGTGAGTACGGCGGCAGGAGCATGATGTGGCTCTCCGTTGCGCGAGGGAGCCGCAAAGGCTATGCGCATCAGTTGCCCGTTGCTGTTGAAGATAAGGGTGCATACCTCTTTGCCGTCTTGCGTGATGACAAGGCTGTACGTGTCGGCACTACCGTCACTTGGCCATGTTATCTCCACCTCATTGTCGCTCGGTGTGATAATCACTTTGCCATCAGTATCCACATTGTCTGCGCCTACGCACTCCAAGTACTTGAACGAACCCCATACGGCATCCGTCTCATAGTCTTCGAGGTTGTCACAAGGCACTTGTACATGGATATTATAGTTATAGAAACTACCATTGTACCAACCATCTTGCACTTGTGCCACCGGAGGCTCTACGGCGTAGCATACAATCCGTTTCAACTTCTGCGCATCATAGAATGCCCCGTAGTCAATAGATTTCACCCCACTACCTAATTGCAAGTAGGTAATGCCACTACATTTATCAAATTGGTCATAAATAGAATCAACTCCATTGCCGATAATCAATGTGTCAATACCTGTACAACCATAGAATGCATTTTGTCCAATTGTTTTTAGATGGTTTGGGATATGAATCTGTTGAAAACCCTTGTATTTCAAAAATGCCCAAGGTTTGATTTTAGTTACTCCATTAGGGAACGCAATTTTGGTTACATACTGATTGTTAATAAACAGACTATCTGCATACTCTAACGGATTAGCCCCTGCTTTATAACACTTGTAGTCATCACAAAATTCATATCCAAAATCTATATCCACCCAATCCGCTAACGTACCACGATAATATACGGATTTCAGGGAGTCACATCCAGAGAAAGTTGTGGCACCAATGCTCTTTACTCCTTTTCCAATCGTAACAGAGGTTAGATTTGTACAATTAGCGAAGGCTTCCTGCGGTTCATAATAATGCACTTCGTTATCTCCTATAGTTGTTACACCATCACCGATTGTAACATCAGTCAAACCTGTGCAATTTCGAAATGCATAGCATTCTATATCTTTCACGCCATCAGGAATAGTGATAGAGGTAAGACCTGTACAATCGGAGAAAGCCCAGCTCCCAATGGTCGTTACACTATTACCCATAGTGACAGAGGTCAGACCGATGCAACCATTGAAAGCATTGCTTCCAATGGTTGTTACACTATTGGGGATAGTAATGGAAGTAAGATCGGTATAACCAGCAAATGCACCTCCTACGATGCAGACTATTCCGTCTGGAATGTTGATAGAGGTATTATATGGCATAGTACCTTTGTATTTGTACAGAAGTTTACCAATACACACGATACCATCAGGCTGATTATCATACCATGGGGTTTCATCAAAAGCACTTTCTCCTATACTTATACTCAATACCCATCCGAAATTATGACAGATGTAAGACTTCTGCAGCCGTAGAAAGCACGTTTTCCAATACTTGTTACACTATCAGGAATAGTAATGGAAGTAAGACCTCTGCAGCCGTAGAAAGCACTTTCTCCAATACTTGTTACACTATTGGGAATAGTGATAGAGATAAGCCTGTCAGAGCCTTTGAGGGCCTGCTCTCCAATACTTGTTACACGATATGTTTTGCCCTTATTCGTCACAACTTCAGGAATAGAGGTATAAGAAAGTGCTGGGTAGTTGTAATCAAAACTCCAACTTTCATTAGTTACTTCAACTGTACTATCACTTGTGATGTTGTAACACAAATCGCCATACTTAAAATCGTAGGCATATAGCCCCATTGCGGGCAATAAGGTTAATAAAAAGAATAAAATACGTTTCATAATTACACTACTTGTTGTTTTCTATACCACTTTTATGCAAGAATATACGCCATAGCAATAAAATATCGTCGTAGGTTAATTGCTCTATTTTAAGCAGGTATATATCTTCTTCAGGATGATGAGTATATCCCCCTTTATATCTGTTACCTATCATAGTCCTATCATTTATCATAAATTCCTCAATATCGCCATCTTGCACCTCCAGATATATGTACGATGGTGCTGAGAAACTATCTACTTTGTCTTGTAGAGTTTTGGAGCATTTGTTGTAAAACTTCTCTGCGAGAGGTTGTATATTCCCATTATCTATGGTGGTAATAAGGTTTTCAGCCAGTGCTAACGTAATACATTGAATGATGTAACTCTTCTCTATCAAATTAGGAACAGAAAAGAGCATACACGCAATTATTTCTGTGTGTTCAATGTTTTCCTCACCAATCTTCGAAATGAAGCAAACCAATGATAGGTCCTCATCCGTATTGGTTAGAGAGATGTTTGTAGATTTCCACGCTTCTCCATGATTTTGTTTGAACTCTTTGAGAGTTGCTACTTGCCATCTTTCCGTTGTGGAATGAATGACGGAATTTAATTTTACACAATACATAAAATTTGTTTGTTTTAGTTTTTCGGCAGAGTAGTGTTGGTGCGGACACCATTTTGCCGAAGTTGTTGTTTTATTGGGTTTGTTGTTAGAGACTTTTGCACCTATCTCTGTGTATCAGTATAACATTACGCACACAGAAAAAGCCCCGGTTTGTTCACATATGGACATAAAAAAGCGCAGACCTCCGTGTTGCTTACTCGCAAACAGAGGCCTTCGCATTGCCCTTAAGGTCAAATAAACAACAGGAAACCTACGCGGATATGACTGCATACCAATCCTTGTGGTATATACCACAAAAGGGCACGATACACCCGTATCGCGCTGATAGTATGAACATGCCATACCAAATAGGCATCTATTGCTCACTTTGATTTTGACCTTAACTTGAAAAGTTGCGAAGTTTTCTGTTCGCCAAACACAAAGCGTCAATAAACGCTATCAATATGTACAAACCTACACAAATATAGGGACACATCCCTACAAGAACAAGTTTGCGCTGCAAAATTACAACATATTTTGCAAATATACAAGACTATTTATAGTTCTACAATGTTACCGCCGAGCCCTTGTATTCGCTATGTTTTGTGGGTATAAAATTCGCAGTTGCAACTGTTTCTCTTATTATATGCACATAAAATTATTTGCACATATACAAACAAATCCGTACCTTTGCACACAAAATAACTACTAAAAATGTGTGATTTGTCACATTATTTGGATTAATTATGTGATTATGGCATACTTTGAACGAGAGAGACTGCTGCAACTGCAAGCATGGAAACAACGTAACGGACGCAAACCCATACTCTTGGACGGCGCACGACAAGTGGGTAAAACATGGCTGATGAAAGAGTTCGGACGGACGTGTTTTGTGCGCACAGCGTATATCAATTTTGATGAGCAGAACTATGCCGATATCTTTGCTACCAAGAACCCGCAGTATATCGTCCAACAACTGTCTTTGGTGGTTGGTTTCCCCATACAGTCCGCCGATACACTCCTTGTTTTCGATGAGATACAGGAATGTACCGAGGCACTCAACGCCCTCAAGTACTTCTGCGAGCAGATGCCCGAACAAGCCATCATAGCAGCGGGCTCTCTGCTGGGCGTCAGTATGGCGCAAGGCAAGTCTTTCCCTGTGGGCAAGGTGGAACATCTGACACTCTATCCGCTCACTTTCCGTGAGTACCTGCACACCGCAGATGCCCCGATGTGCGAGTATTTGGACGCTTTGCCTCTTGACTCCCGTATATCGGAAGTATTGGAACAGCGTATCTGCCAACACTTCAATATGTACCGCGTATCAGGAGGTATGCCCGCTGCCGCTGCAGTAATGGCAGAGAAACAAGATATAGGCATGGTGGATAGTATTCTTGATGACATTCTCACTGACTACCGTTTGGATTTCTCCAAACACAGCACAGCAGCTCTCATCCCGCGTATCGGACACATATACAATTCCATTCCTTCTCAATTGGCAAAAGAGAACCGCAAGTTCATATACCAGTTGGTGTGCCCGGGGGCGCGGGCACGAGAGTATGAAGATGCACTCTTGTGGCTCCAACAGACCGGACTGATATACAAAGTTCATCGCAACAAAACACCACAACTGCCTCTATCCGCTTATGACGATTTGAGTGTCTTCAAAGTGTATCTGTCTGATATAGGTCTGTTGCGCCGCTTGGCAAAGATGCCAGCCTCGGCAATACTCAATGACAACGATGTACTTGGTTTCAAGGAGTTCAAAGGGGCATTGGCGGAGAACTATGTGCTGCAAAGTCTCTCCCATCAGACGGATGTGCCGCTGCGCTATTGGACATCTGACTATACAGCGGAGGTGGATTTCATTATGCAATATGACACCCACATTATTCCTATTGAGGTCAAAGCGGGGAAGAATGTTAGCGGTCGCAGTCTGACGCTTTATAACGATACTTATCACCCTGTATTGCGACTGCGCTATAGCAGCAGGGACTTACACAGGGACGGAAACCTTCTCAATATTCCCCTCTTTATGGCTGATTGGACGCATGATATCCTTGATAAAATGATTAGGGATGAGAGGGGGACGGGGAGTGTAAGGTGATGAGGGTGATTTCGGAGGGGCAGTTGATACGTATGGGTGCGGTGCAGCCAATGCCCTCGTTTACATAGAGGGATTGGCTTGTGGGGTGGTGGTAATCTTGGGCGGTGTACTGCAAACCTTGGGTGGGATGGGGCTTGTCTTGGGCTGTAGGGTGGTTATCATGAGCGGAATGGTGGTACCAGCCGGCGGATTGACGGAACATAAGGTCGGAGAGAGGGTGCCCGAAGAGCCGTACCTGTCCTGCGTGGGTATGTCCGCTGAGGGTTAAGGATACGGGAGTCCTGACCACTATCTCTGCCATCCACTGCGAAGGGTCGTGCGAAAGCAACAGGCGGAAGCCGTCCGTGCCCTGCAACGCCTTAGGGAGGTCACCGCTGTAGATAGTGCGGAAGCCCTGTCCGTCGCAGGAAGAGTTGTCCACACCCACGATGGTGAGGGTCTGTATGCCTGTGGTGTCTTGTTTTTTGCGGGTAAGTGTAAGGTGCTGATTGCGCAGGAGTTGCCAGCCGAGGGTGTCGCGCTCGAAAGCGGCGAGGCGTTCCACCTCGGCGAGACGCTGCTGCTCGGGGAGGCGCGAATAGATGAGGAGGTCGTGGTTGCCCAAGACGCTGACCACACCATCGGTGGCACGGAGACCGCGGAGGATGTCGGTATAGGGTTGCGCTTCTGCCACGCCCATCGTGACAAGGTCGCCCGTGAAGCAGATGAGGTCAGGCTGCAAGGCATTGACGGAGTCCACGACACGTTGCAGAGCCGCAGGGCGGTCGTCGAAGGTGGATAGGTGCAAGTCGCTGATATGTACCACTCGGTAGCCGTCGAAGGCAGCGGGGAGGTCGGTGCTCGTATAGTCGGTGCGGTTTACCCACAAGCGGAAACGCCCGAAAAAGAAGCCGTACGCCATCACAAGCCACAGGGCAAGAACAAGGGAGAGGGCCGTCCAACCAAAGGGCGCGTAAGGGGGTTCGGGCAGGCGGAACAGCGTAGCCACCGCCCACCAGATGCCGAAGAGAACGTGCGGCAAGGCACATACCAAGGCACCAAGAACGAGTGCCATTGTCAGGGTCATGAGAAATACTTGCATACTATCCGAGAAACAATTAAACTAACACTATTTGGAACATTAATTACCGTGTAATTAACCATTAATTTTGCATTAAAGGGCTCATTAGGCATATAGCAAATGTATCCAATATCTGTTTTCTATCCCTTGCTTATCCCTTGCTGAATCACATACTAATCACAT
>DLLA01000164.1 GCA_002479035.1 Bacteroidales bacterium UBA7574
CCCTGCAATGCCTCGCCCATCTCTGCCGCCACTTGTGCGGGTGCTTTGCGTGCCGCCTTCACAAACGGGAACACCACCAGCGTGATATCGCCCTCAAACTCAGGACGCGTCTTTTGCAGTTGCACCTGCTGTTCACTCACTTCGATGCCGTAGAGGTTCTTCACTGCCTCCTGCACTTTCTTGGTCAATATACTCTCTAAACTCATAATAATCAGACTAATATGTTCTAATCCCTAATCCCTAATTCCTTACTATACAACGCTTTGCACTTTTCCTGTAACCACGCAGCCTCCGCCTCATTCAAGCGCGGAGCCACCTCGCAATATACCCACTTATGGTAGTTGTTCAGCCATGCTATCTCTTTGTCTGTCAGCATACTGCGGTCTATCAGTCGGGTATCGTAGTAGCACAGCGTCAGGGTCTCGAACTCATAGTACGTCTCGCCTGTGGTGCGTGCACTCACGTGTTCCGACTTGCACACGGTAATCAGGTTCTCTATGCGGATACCGTACTCGTTGGCGCGGTAAATCCCCGGCTCGTCAGAGCATATATTCCCCACCTGCAGCGGGTTGGGATTGTTGTCGGTGCGTATGTTCTGCGGACCCTCGTGGCAACCCATGAAGTGCCCCACACCGTGCCCTGTGCCGTGTCCGTAGGTGATACCCTCCGCCCACATATACTGGTGCGCCAGCACGTCCAACTGGTTGCCGCGTGTGCCTTTCGGGAAGCGCGCATTGGCCAAGGCGATATGCCCTTTGAGCACCAATGTATAGTCGTGCTTCACGTTCTCGGGTATCTGCTCCGCATCGCCCACCCATACGGTGCGGGTGATGTCGGTGGTGCCGTCCAGATACTGTCCGCCCGAGTCAAGCAGCAGCACACCGCTTCCCTCAATGGCTGCACAATTCTCACGCTCGGCATGGTAGTGCACAATGGCTCCGTTGCCCTTCCAACCTGCGATGGTGCAGAAACTCTCGTCGGTAAAATGCTTGCCCATTGCCCTGAACGCGTGCAACTTGTCCGCCAGCGTTATCTCGGTCTGCGGGGTCTGCAAAGCCTCTGTCTCCAACCAGCGGAAGAACCGCGTCAGTGCCACCGCGTCTTCGCGCATCGCAATACGCTCACCCGCAATCTCCGTGGCGTTCTTCACGCTCTGCATCTTCAGCACAGGGCTCGGCGTCATGTTCACACGCTTGCCTGCTTTCGCGGAAATCGCCTCGTACAACCGCTCGTTCACCTTGCTGCCGTCGAACATAATCCCATTGACCTCCAGCCCGTTAAGGTATGCAAACACTTCTTCATACCCGCGCACTGTAACGCCTATCCTGTCCAAATATGCCTTTGCAGCGGCATCCACCTTCTCGGGTGCCACGAACAGCGTACAGCGGTCCATCTCCAGCACCGCATAACTGATAAGGCACGGCGTATAATCCACGTCCTTGCCACGGATATTCAGCATCCATGCGATTTCGTCCAATGCCGAAATCACGATGGCTTCGCAATGCTTCTGTTTCAGCACCTCGCGCACACGTGCCCACTTGCTTGCCACGCTCTCGCCCGCATACTCCTCGCCGTATTCGTACAGCAGCGAGGTTGGTATGGCGGGTCTGCCTTCCGTCCACAGCGGACGTATCAAGTCTATCGACATCAATCCCAAACCGCCATTCTCCAACTCCTCACGCAGTGCGCGGTAGCCGTTCACGCTGTACATCTCCGGATTCACGCCCACCGTGCCGTGTTCATGTCCGCACAGCCACTCGGGTATCGTGGGGCAGTCCACATCGCTCTCGCGCATCAATTCCACCGTGCTGCCCGCCAACTCGGCTTCCGCCTGCAGGTAGTAGCGGCTGTCCGTCCACAGCAACGCCTTGTCCTGTGTGATAACCGCCGTCCCCGTCTCGCCGAGAAAACCTGTTATCCACGACATCTCCATCCAGTGCGGAGCCATATATTCACTGGCGTGCGGGTCTGTCCCCGGCACGATATAGGCATTCAAACCCTGCTCCTTCATCAGCGTACGCAACGCTGCCAACTTCTCAATTACTGTCATACGATATTAATTATTAACTATTACTTATTACTAAGCCTTCACGGCTTTGAAACTCATATCCAGGCTCTTCACCGAGTGCGTCAGTGCCCCCACGCTCACAAAGTCCACACCGCACAGCGCGTACTCGCGTATCGTGTCAAGGGTGATACCTCCGCTCGACTCTATCTCTATATGCTTGCCGTTCTCTTTCTCCCACCCGCGTATCAGTTCCACCGCCTTTCGTGTGCGTTCGGGCGTGAAGTTGTCGAGCATGATACGGTCGGGAATACGGGTTGCCAACGCCTCGCGTATCTCGTCCTCGTTGCGTGTCTCAATCTCTATACGCAGGTCTTTGCCTTTCTCCTTGCAGTAGTCGCGGGCGCGTGTCAGGGCTGCCGTGATACCCCCTGCAAAGTCCACGTGGTTGTCTTTCAGCAGTATCATGTCAAACAGCCCGATCCGATGGTTCATTCCCCCGCCGATGCGCACCGCCTCTTTCTCCAAGTACCGCAGCCCGGGCGTCGTCTTGCGCGTGTCCAGCACATGGCACCCCGTGTCCGCAATCAGACTCTGGTACTTGTGTGCCGTGGTTGCCACGCCGCTCATACGCTGCATCACGTTGAGCATCGTCCGCTCTATCTGCAGCAGACTCAACTCCTTCCCATACACCCTGAAAGCAATGTCGCCGGGCTTCACCTCTGCACCGTCTTCCAACAGTTGCTCCATTCTGCACTCGGGGTCGAAGTAACTGATGATTTCCTTGGCTACTTCCACACCGGCTAATATACCTTTCTCCTTGATAATCAGTTGCTGACAGCCCGTTTGCGTCGGCGGGATACAACTCAGCGACGTATGGTCGCCGTCGCGAATATCCTCTTCAAACCAGATGGCAATCAGTCTCCGCAGTTCCTCGCGGCTCATATATTTCATTGTTTCCATATCTTCTTTTATATTTTTTCCTGTTCCCGAAACGCTCCACAAACGTCCGCCAAAAGTCCACTAAACGCCCACCAAACGCCCTGGAAACATAATTCCAACCTGCAAATTTACTACTTTTTCCCCACTCCTGCAAATCCCCCTCCATAATCGCAGGGCAACCGCATCAAAATAATAACATCAATAAGCCATTAATTATAGTGGGACAAATGCTCCATTAAAGTTCGTTAAAACGCCATCAGACAACTATTAAGACACTGATAAACATGTAATTAACCACTAACTTGCCATTAATTCATATACAATTTACAATGTACGATTATATTCTCCCCCATCCCCAATCTTCCTGCGCCCCACCGGTTTCTCTCCAATTATTGTAAGACGGTGCAAAGATAATACAGAAAACGTCTTTTTGCAACGATTCAAATCAATAAAATGCATCGGCGCATTGATTCAAATCGATAAAAGCGATATAAATATCTGAGTATCAAGCACGTATATTCTTGAAAAAAAACACGAAACACCGTTCTCCGTTAATCACCACCAATAAACCGTTAATGCACAGCGGGGAAAGGCTCCATGCAGCCCATTGACAAGTTCTCCGTTAAAGCCGTTAATCTATCGTTAATACATTGACAAACATATAATTATCCATGAATTAATCTCGAATTTATTCTCCATTATAGTTCGTCAAATCACCATTAAGATATTGAGAAACATATAAAACCGCGAATTAACCATTAATTTGCATAGTATGGCATGTATTAGGGCAGCAACAATCACCAACTAAAAAAGATATCCATGCACAAAAGTACAGGCTGTCCGTATTTTCTACAGACAGCCCGTATCTTTCACACTATAGAGACTACACCTCTGACAGCGTAGTGGTCTAACCTCTATTCTCTAACATCTAATCTCTATTCCCTACTCTCTCACTTCTTCCAGTTCCAGTGGAAGGAGAGTTTGATGCCGGCATCGAGGTAGCCCATCTTGGTGGCTTTGGCATTGGTGAGCGTGTTGATGTCAATTGTGGCATTGGTGGCACCTTCGGGCGCGGTGAGGTCAAACACACGACCGTCTCCGTTACCCTTGAAAGCACTCCACAGACCATAGTCTGCATACGCACCCAAGCCTATCGAATGACCCGACTGCAGGCGGAACTCATACCCCAGTTCGGCACCCAAAAGGATGTTTACTTTCAGGTGGTTCGCCGTCGTGGCTTTGATGTCCTGTTGTGCATCACTCACCACACCTGTCACTATTTCATTCACCACATGCACGCCCTCCGTCTCGAAGTAGGCATCCACATTGGGATTGGTGATTGTCTGGCGGGACGGTGTATAGACTGGCAACAAGATGCGGGGACCCGCGTTCAGGAAAAAACCTTTCGGCGTTATCATCGAGAACATCACAGGCACTTCTACCTGCACCAGCCCTGCTCTTTCCGAGACGTTGTCTGCCGTGACGGTGTACAGGATATTGCCGTCCGAGGTGTTGGCCGTAAACTGCTCGCTCAATGTCTGCTGTTGCAGACCGCTCTGCATATAGCCCACACCTACGCCTACCAGCAAACCGAGTTGGCATTTGTCGGCTGCCTTCGCCCA
>DLLA01000084.1:0-180 GCA_002479035.1 Bacteroidales bacterium UBA7574
ATTCGACGACGGCACCACATACACCCCCTGCCCATACAGCACACCCGCACAGCAAAGAAAAAGGTTAAGTATTATGTAACAAAAATGCTTCACTTACGCCCACAAAGGTACACAAAAATATCAATTATCAGAAATATATCAACAACTATCTTCATTTCTTCTCGTGTCTTCATCGGGTGA
>DLLA01000084.1:210-443 GCA_002479035.1 Bacteroidales bacterium UBA7574
TCGGGTGATTAACGGGTGATTAGTATGATATTAGTATGTGATTAACGAGTAGATATCGAGGGGCTGTTATGGGGTTGGCGTACTCGTCGCCCGACTCTGAATATATTCTTCGCGCAGTTGCTCCACCCATTCGTCCAATGCTAAATGAGCATTGCCGAGACGGACACAGATGGTATTGCGGCGGTTCCAGATAGTACGGTCGGTGCGGTCCAGCACAAAGGCGATATCACTGT
>DLLA01000084.1:490-8130 GCA_002479035.1 Bacteroidales bacterium UBA7574
TCAGCAGAATGATATACTGAATATCGTTGTCGGTGAGGCTTGGGTAATGGGCGCGGATATAGGGTACAAAGCCGCTGTAAGCCGTATTGAATTCCTTGAGAAACGCCTTCCAACTGCTGTCGGTTGCCAAAGAGTAACGGTTGATATACGGGCTCAACCACAACGGCACAGGCTTCTTTGACGCGGGGACTGACTGATTCACGCGCTTTGCCAGTTCAATCCTGTCGGCAAGTATGCGGTGGAGAAAGTCGCGTTTCATGGCAAGGTCGGCATTCAGTTGTTTCATCTGGGCGCGTACCCTCTTGCGCTCTTCCGCAGCGCGCTGGCGTTGGTGTTCGTTTTGTTGCGCAAGGCGTGCCTTGTCCGCCTCCAACCGTATGCGTGTCAGTTCCTGTTCGTGGCGGAGTTGTTGCTCGTGTGTCCTGTGTGCCTTGATGACAAAAGCGGCGAGAAGTACGATAAGAACAAGCACCGCACACACGCAGCCGACGGTTATCCACAGCCGTTGCCGCTGAATCGTAAGGCGAAGTGATTTCTCCTGTTCCCGTTCCAAGTCGTAATGGCGGGCGATGGTATAGGTGCGCACCTTGGCATCCTCGGCAATCTGTTCCGATTGGTCGCGGTATATCTCTCGGAGCACATCGTATGCAGTAGCGGCATCACCGGTCTTGGCTTCCCACCAACTGCGGAGATACTTGTACTGCTGTGCGTGCCACTTCGAGCCGACGGTATCCTGTGCAAGCATAGCCATATAGGGAGTCGCTTCCTGCAAACGGTCACGGGCAATGAGGTATTCGGCGACAACAGGCGCATAGTGTGGATTGTGCATCGAGTCCACCGAGAACCGGCATAGCCTATACACACGCAACGAATCGTACGCCCCGCTGTAGGACGCTTTCTGTATGGCAATATCCATATAGAGCACTACATCGCGACTATCGCGGGCGATATGCAGAGCCGTGTCATAGTATGCGAGGCACATACTGTCCTGTGCAAAATCCAATGTGCGGGCTATATCGCGGTAGCAGCACGCCAATCGCCGTGGGTCTGACTGCGACTGGAAGTAGGGCAGTGCTTTCATGTAACATTCCTGTGCGATATGGTAGAGTTCTTCCCCTTGGTCCATCACATTACCTTGCATATAGTATATCATACCGATATAAGGCTCCGCTGTATCCAATGCCGCAATGTAATCCTCTGCTTGCTTCAGGCTTTGCATGGCTTCATTGTAACGGTTCTGCAGGTAGTACGCTACGCCTTGCACATATAGTGCCTCGGACAGGTAACGGTCATTATGCTGTGCTGTGAGGTATGTAATCACATTGCCCATTACAGAGTCCGGCGATACGGGAAGCCCAAGCCGGATTGCGGAATGTTGATGCAGTAGTTGCCAATATGCTTGCTCATCTTCGGACAAGGAATCGTATGCCACACCCTCGAGGATAAGCCTTGCTGAGTCCGGAGATGTCCAAATCATGCGTTCTGCCTGTGCAATAGCAGGTGTATTCGGGTGATATGTATGACTGCAACTTGTTGAAATGCAACATACTATACATACTGTCATTACCGCAACGGATATGCGTGTCTTGTAGTAATTATTCACTTTCTTGCTGGAATACATATATTGATTATCAATGAGTTATACTATATATTTTCGGGTATGTAGTAAGTATTTGTCCCCGCAAATCCTTGACAATAATAAGAATTGGTATTACCTTTGCACCGACAAAGTTACAAAGAAACTATCAGATATACAAATGCTCACAATAAAACAATAATGGTGAAGCCGACGACCTGTGACAAGCATCAGTTTGTGGTACTTGCACGAACAGGAGGCATAAACAACACACATCCGCAAGTATGATGAAATCATCCAAGAAGAGAGTGCCAACCCGCAAGGAGGCATTGCGTATCAGAAGTGGATTAGAGTTCCCGTAGTGATGGAACGCTATTCTGCATTTTGTATTAGTCACGAGGGCACTCTGTATTCGCTATCCCTGAGAGTGCCCTCATATTTTTTTGACCTTATAATATCTCTTATAATATCTTTATTAGTGCCTTTCGTGGGGAGGGGTGATGACCCGCGACAGACCCGCGACAGACACGCGACAAAGACGCGATTCTGAAAGCGTGTAACGGTGTAACAGTGTAACATCTGATTTTAATAATATACACCCGCCTGCGCGCGCAGGTGTATATAATTTACAAATATAGTCGTTACACCGTTACACGCTGATGGGGGCATACCAAAATGTTATTCGTTCAGAACGACGCGAGATGCATCGTCTCCATAACTCCATAAACATAGCATAATCCATTCTGTTTGTACCAAAGTTCGGTGCGGTTGCCCTGATTGTGCATGGGGGTGAGCATAAAAAATAAGGACAAGGGTTGCATACGTTGCGGGAAAGTAGTAACTTTGTGCCCTAATCAATTAGGTATGCCTTAAAGAGAAAACCATGAAAGTATTGCTGATATTCACAGGCGGGACCATATCGATGGTGCGAGACCCTGAGACGGGGGCACTGCACCCTGCCGATTTGGCGACCTTCAAAGCCTTTGTGCCGGAGTTGTTTACAAGCCATATCCACGTGGATATGCTGCCGTTTGAGCCGTTGGTGGACTCGTCGGACATCAATCCGCAGAGTTGGAAGAAGATGGCACACATGGTGTATGACCACTATGATGACTACGACGGGTTTGTGATTCTGCACGGCACGGACACGATGTCGTATTCGGCTTCGGCGTTGAGTTTCATGTTGGAGAACTTGAGCAAGCCGGTGGTGTTCACGGGCAGTCAGTTGCCAGTGGGCGTGCTGCGCTCGGACGCCAAGGAGAACCTGCTGACAGCCATTGAGATAGCCGCTGCGAAAGATGAGCAGGGCAGAGCCATGGTGCCTGAAGTGTGCCTGTTTATGGCGGACCAGTTGTTCCGCGGCAACCGCACGACCAAGCGCAATGCGGAGCATTTTGCAGCGTTTGCATCGTACAACTATCCCGCCCTCGCGCGTGCGGGCGTACATATAACATACAGTACGCAGTTGATACATTACCCCGATGATACGCAACCGTTGCGCCTAAGGGACAAGACCGACTGCAATGTGGCGATACTGAAGTTGTTCCCCGGCATCACGGAACCCGTAGTGCATGCGATACTCTCGATGCCGGAGTTGCGCGGTGTGGTGCTGGAGACCTACGGAGCAGGCAATGCGCCGTCGTGCAAGTGGCTGTATGAGGAGTTGCACAGTGCAGTGGAGCGCGGTATCGTGATTGTGAACAAGACACAGTGCAACACAGGCTCGGTGACGATGGGGCAGTATGCGGTGAGCCTGAACCTGATGAAGGCGGGTGTGCTGTCGGGCTACGATATCACCACAGAGGCACTGCTGACCAAGATGATGTACCTGTTTGGCGAATACCCGACTGATACAGAGGAAGTAAAGAGACTATTACAAATACCGCTGTGCGGTGAACTAACCAACTAAGAATATGAAGAATTTAGAACCGAAGAGCCTGTGGGAGAACTTCTACAGCCTCACCCAAATCCCCCGTCCGTCGGGCAAGAAAGAAGAGATTTCCGCGTTTTTGGCGAACTACGGCCGCTCGCTCGGCTTGGAGACCATCGTGGACGAGATTGGCAACGTGATTATCCGCAAGCCCGCGAGTGCAGGCTATGAGAACCACCCCGGGGTGATTCTGCAAGGGCACATGGATATGGTGCCGCAGAAGAACTCGGACAAGGTGTTCGACTTCGAGAAAGACCCCATTGAGGCTTATGTGGAGGACAACGGCGAGTGGGTAACCGCCAACGGCACCACCCTCGGCGCGGACAACGGCATCGGCGTGGCTACGGCTATGGCTATATTGGCAGACAAGAATGTGGTACACCCGCCGTTGGAAGCATTCTTCACGGTGGACGAAGAGACCGGTATGTACGGTGCTTTTGCGCTGAAGGGCGGACTGCTGCAGGGCAAGACACTGCTGAACCTCGACTCGGAGAGCGAGGGCGAACTCTATATGGGTTGCGCCGGCGGTGTGGACACCACGGCACGCTTTGACTACGAGCCTGTGGAGACAGAGGAAGGCGACGTGGCTCTGCGCGTGAGCATCAAGGGCTGCAAGGGCGGTCACTCGGGCTGCGACATCCATCTGCAGCGCGCGAATGCCATCAAGTTGCTGTTCCGTTTCCTGAAAGACGCGGTGGCCAACTACGAGGCACGCATGGCATACGTGGAGGGCGGCAGCCTGCGCAACGCTATCCCGCGCGAGGCATCGGCTGTCATCACCATTCCCGCAGACGGGTTGGACGAGATGAAGCAGTTGGTAAACGACTATGAGGACCTGTTTATCCGCGAGTACGACGGCGTGGAGGACAACATCCGTTTCACCGCCGAGGACGTGGAGTGCCCGAAGACCGAGTTGCCCGAAGACACGCAAGACTTTCTGATTCACGCCATTACGCTCTGCCCGCACGGCGTATATCGCATGATTCCCGAGATGCCCGACATCGTGGAGACCAGCAACAACCTCGCCATGATTGGCACCGAGAACAACCGCATCACGGTGATGTGCCTCACCCGCTCGTCGGTGGAGTCGCGCAAGGAGGAACTGCGCCAGATTATCCAGTCGGCATTCGCCTTGGCAGGTGCAGAGACCGAGTTCACGGGTTCCTACCCGGGTTGGAAGCCCAACCTGCACAGCCATATCCTCGAGGTGATGAAGGATGTCTATCAGAAGGAGTTCGGCACCACGCCGCGTATCATCACCATCCACGCGGGCTTGGAGTGCGGCATCATCGGTCGCAACTATCCAGGCATGGATATGATTTCGTTCGGTCCGACCATCGAGCACCCGCACTCACCCGATGAGCGCGTGAACATCGCCACCGTGCAGAAGTTCTACCACTTCCTGCTGGCTACGCTGAAACAGTTGTAAGCATTGCATTACAGACATACAAGAGCAATTGCCTGACTTTTGTTAGGCAGTTGCTCTGTTTTTATTCGTGACTTTCCTCTGTCTAATCAACAAGTATTAAATAATACATTTAAGAAAAATCTTGCCGATATACAAAAAAAATCGTACCTTTGTGCCCAACAAAGGCAAGGTCATTATGGACGTAAAAACAACCCCAATCAACGGACTATTGGTCATCGAGCCGAAGGTCTTCCGCGACGCACGCGGCTATTTCGTAGAGACGTACAACGAGGAGCGGTATCGCGCTGCGGGCGTGGATGCCACCTTCGTGCAGGACAACCAGTCCTGTTCCTCGTATGGTGTGGTACGCGGCTTACACTTCCAGCGACCGCCCTACACACAGGCGAAGTTGGTCAGTTGTGCTGTCGGGCGTGTGTTGGACGTGGCAGTCGATTTGCGCAAGGGCAGCCCCACTTTCGGGCAGTGGTACGCCGTCGAACTGGACGCGGACAGCCACCGCCAGTTCTACATCCCCCGCGGCTTCGCACACGGTTTCTCCGTGCTGAGCGAAGTGGCGGTCTTCACGTACAAATGCGATAATCTCTACCACCCCGAGGCGGACGGCGGCTTGCTCTTGTCCGACCCCGACCTGGCTATCGACTGGCAAGTGCCTAAGGACAAGCGCATCCTCAGCGAGAAAGACCAAAGGCACCCGCTGCTCCGCGACTTGGACAACCCGTTCTAACCCGTAAATTCAGTGTTGTCTTTGCAGGCTCAACTTCGAGTCTATAACAGGGCAACCTCGGGGTAACCTCGAGTCAATTACGGCAACGACACGGCAACGAGACGGCAACGACAGCCGACTATGCCGCGAGCATACAAGGATTTCGCCGAAAGCATAATAGCAATTCTTAATTCTTCATTCTTAATTTTTAATTCCCTTATGAATATCCTCATCACCGGTTGCAACGGACAATTAGGCACCGAAATGCGTGTGCAATCCGTTGAGCACAAGCAGCATACCTATTTCTTCACCGACGTGGCGGAGTTGGACATCACCAACCGCGAAGCAGTATTGGCTTTCGTCCGCGAACACGCCATAGACCTCATCGTCAACTGTGCCGCCTACACCAACGTGGACCGTGCGGAGGCAGACGAACCCACTGCCCGACTCATCAACGCGCAAGCCGTTGAGAACCTGGCACTTGCGGACACCCGTATCATACACATCAGCACCGACTATGTCTTCTCCGGTGAAGGTTGTATCCCCTGCCGTGAGGACGACCCCGTAGCCCCGCGCACGGCGTATGGGCGCACGAAGTTGGAAGGCGAACAACTATTGCAAGCCGCTAATCCACAAGCGATTATCATTCGTACAGCATGGCTGTATTCCGCTTACGGGAACAACTTTGTGAAGACCATGCTCCGCCTTGGACAAGAGCGCGACAATCTCGGAGTGGTCTTCGACCAAGTGGGCACCCCCACCTATGCTGCCGACCTCGCTACCGCCATCTATGCCGCCATCAACGCGCCCGAATGGCACGCCGGTGTCTATCATTTCACCAACGAAGGCGTATGTTCGTGGTATGATTTCACCCACGAAATCTTTGCCCAAGCCGCACCCCTGCTGCCTGCTGACGCGGCAAACAAGGTGAGAACCTGCAACCTGCGCCCCATCTTGTCAAGCGAATACCAATACCAAACGCCCCGCCCGCACTACAGTGTCTTGGACAAAACCAAAATCAAGCAGACCTTTGGTATCACCATTCCCTACTGGACCGACGGACTTCACCGCTGCCTGCAACTATTGCTCCGGTAACTATCTGCGGGCATCGAATTTGCATGATGCTCTGCCATATTGGCAGATTGTTACCTTTGGCAAAGAATTTGTACAATGTGCAATGCGTGATGCTTGATGCATAATGCGCAATGTATAACGACTAAAACAATAAGCAATATGGCAAACAAAGGTAATATCGGGGTTACGTCAGACAACATCTTCCCCGTCATCAAAAAGTTCCTGTACTCGGACCACGAGATATTTCTCCGTGAGTTGATTAGTAACGCCGTGGACGCTACGCAGAAGTTGAAGACCCTCTCCAGTGTAGGTGAAGCCAAGGGCGACCTCGGCGATACACGTGTGCGCGTGTTGATAGACAAAGACAAGCACACCCTCACCGTGCGCGACCATGGTATCGGTATGACCGCCGAGGAGGTGGACAAGTACATCAACCAAATCGCGTTCTCGGGCGCTGAGGAGTTCGTGAACAAGTACAAGGACAAGGCAGAAGCCATCATCGGACACTTCGGATTGGGCTTTTACAGCGCGTTCATGGTAGCCGACAAGGTGGAGATATTCTCACAATCGTACAAGGAGAACGCCAAAGCAGTTCACTGGAGTTGCGACGGTACGCCCGAATACACGATGGAGGAGACTATCAAAGCCGACCGCGGTACGGATATAGTGCTGCATATCAATGACGAGTTCAAGCAGTATCTTGAGGACGCTACCATTGAAGGTCTGCTGAAGAAGTACTGCAAGTTCCTGCCTGTGGAGATTGCTTTCGGCAAGAAGAAAGAGTGGAAAGACGGCAAGCAGGTGGAGACGGACGAGGACAATATCATCAACGATGTGAACCCCGCCTGGACACGCAAGCCGAGCGAACTCACGGACGAGGACTATGACAAGTTCTACCATGAGTTGTATCCCGACCAGATGGACGAGC
>DLLA01000084.1:8251-11828 GCA_002479035.1 Bacteroidales bacterium UBA7574
AGATTAAGAACAACCTCGACATTCACCGCAACAAGATTCAACTCTATTGCAACCAAGTGTTCGTAACCGATGAGGTGGAGAACATTGTACCTCAGTATCTTACGTTGCTGCATGGCGTGATAGACAGTCCGGATATTCCGCTGAACGTCAGCCGTAGTTACCTGCAGAGTGACAACAACGTGAAGAAGATTTCCAACCACATCACCAAGAAGGTGGCTGACAAGTTGGCAGAGATATTCAAGAACAACCGTGAGGACTTCGAGAAGAAGTGGGATGACATCAAGTTGTTTATCCAATATGGTATGCTCTCTGATGATAAGTTCTACGACCGTGCAGTGGGCTTCTCGTTGATGAAGAATATCGAGGGCAAGTATTTCACCCTTGACGAGTACAAGGCAAAGGTCAAAGACAATCAGACAGACAAGAACGGCGACCTCATTCTTCTCTATGCACAAGATGCCGATGCTTCGTACGCTTACATCGAGCGTGCCAAGGAGAAAGGCTATGATGTGCTGCTGATGGACGGAGAGTTGGACGTACACGCTATGAGCCAAGCCGAACAGAAGAGTTACGGCAACGGCACAGACGACGATAAGAAAAGCGTTATCCGCTTCGTGCGCGTGGACTCCGATGTGATTGAAAACCTCATCAGCAAGGCAGACAAAGCCGCTGTCAACCTGTCCGCAGCCGATGAAGATGCGCTGCGCTACACCTTCGAAACTCAGTTGCCAAAAACCGATAAAACCAACTATGTAGTCAGTCTTGAGGCTGTCTCGGCTGACGCCCTGCCTGTTTTCCTGACCCAGAACGAGTTCATGCGCCGTATGAAAGAGATGTCCGCTCATCAGCAAGGCATGTCGTTCTACGGGCAGATGCCTGACCAGTACAACTTGGTCATCAACACCGCCAACCCGAAAGTTACAACTCTGTTGCAGGACATCAACACCGCTTGCAGTGAGAAGACCACTCCGCTGCTGGAGCAGATTGCCGCCAAGCAGAAAGAGGAGGACGACCTCCGTACTGCACAGAAAGACAAGAAGGAGGCTGACCTCACACAAGAGGAGAAGGATGCCGTTACCAATGTTACGAAAGAGTTGGCTGCTCTGCGTCAGCAACTCAAGGAGCAGTACGGTGAGTATGCCAAGGCTTCGGACAAGGTACACCAACTGATTGACATCGCTATGTTGGCAAGCGGTCAGTTGAAGGGCAAAGCACTCGCCAAGTTCGTGAACCGTAGTGTGGAGATGTTGGGATGATGTAATGAGGAATGACGAATTATGAATGATGAATTGCATGATTCGTTGAAAACAAAAAGAGAGGTTGCCTTGTGCGGGTGACCTCTCTTTGTCTTTACTCCACAACACCTGTCACAACTCTATATGGTGTGCCATGACAGGTTCTTCGAGAAACAACGAAGCCGAGAATATCTCGGCTGACTTAGTGGTCAGATAGGTCACTTTGTCTGTTGCATTTCCATCCGAAATTGAAATAGCATACGACTCTGGTGTTTTTCATAGTAGTAGTCTACGGATTATATTCATATATCACCTCAAACGAGCGCGTGCCATACGGTGCCCGGGCATTGTCGCCCAAGTACAGATAATCATACTCCGGCAGGAGTTTGCGAATCTCCCGCAGTATAGTCAACCCGCCATAACCACTATCAAAAACATCGACCATTCTTATGTGGATTACGTATATTACGCTTGAAACGTGTAGAAGAGAAATGCAGCGTTTGTTCAGTGAACTCTTCCATAATATCTGCTTCATTGATATATCCCATAGTATCATCCCTTTGATTGCTGACAATTTCGTATGTTTCGTCGTCAGAATGAGAAGGAGAATCGTCTATCCATGCTATCCATGAGTAAATAATATCACCGTTAGTGTTGATGTACATCGCCTTTGTTGTGTCATTTTTATGGAGACGAATAAGTGCCAATCCATTGTGGAAACCGGTATCTGCCTGTTTCCATGAACATCCCTCCCACTTCGGGTCTGAAAGCACTACATTTCCTTTTGTATCTATCAGTTGTAGGCGGGATGTTTTGTCACGCACCCATGCATATCCCTCATAAAAAGGTGTGACAGTAATAAATTGATTGTCAAGTACGATATTACCATTATAATCCATATAGTACCAATAGGAATTCCGCATGTCGTTCCTGACAGGAATCATACCATTGTCCACAGCAGAACTATAGTCAATCGCTGCTTTGGCAGGGTGAATAGTATCCCCTCTGCTGTTTATAACCCCGCATCCTATAGCACTTCCTCCGTCTAAAGGAACATATTCGAAATACTCAAACAGACCGCCACCCAAGGATATTGGTTGGTACAACAACGAACGTGGCGGCATAGTGTACTGTCCCGCTGCATCTATTATGCCAAATCCCCAATACCCGTCCGGCATTTTTGCACTCACTACAGCGTAACCATCTCGGAACAAGGATGCATAGCCAAACTTAGGCAGAATAACAACCCCATCTTTTGTCACATATCCCCACCCCCCCATCCATCCTTTGTAAAGGGAACGTATCCGCTTTCAGAAACTTCTTGTAATCCACTACATTCACCGGGATGTATCACATATTCAAAATCTCTATCTATCAAGCCATAGTAACAAGTTGAACCATAATGCATTATCAATGCATAGTTGTATCGGAAATCACCTATATAATCATATCGGATACCGGTATATCGGGGAGAATCTTCAGGGGGATTTATACTGTACTTGATTTTGCCTCTTGTGTCAATATAGTGACACACATCATCTTTTTTGACGCGGGCATAGCCACATGAAAAACCGGCAACCTCGTCAAATTGGGCAGGAATAACCATTTTACCCTTTTCGTTGATATATCCCCATTTGTTAACATTATTATCATATGCCGGCCATAGTTTTGTGGGGTCATGCGTAGGGTCTGTATGACCTATTGTTTCACAACCGCCAAGCATAGTAACTATAATGCAGGCTAAAATAATAGAAATCAACTTATTCGTATCCATACTATCTATTAATTATATGTCACATCCTTCACGCTGCAAATTTATAACTTTATTTTCACATACACAACCGCTGTTGTACTGATACTAAGCCAGGGCAACCGCATCAAAATCGAACGATTGTACGATATATATACGCACCAAAAAGTTACTACGAATAGTCTCGAGTGAGGACAGGGTATGCACCACACAATTTGTCTATGATACGTAAATTGGCGTTACAAATTATCAAAAACCACGAAGAAAGTGGAAAAAAGAAACGAAGTATTAGGAAAAAACTGTTTATGGCGGCAATGGATCCGGACTATTTACTGCAAATCATAAAAAATACTAACTTCTGATGCGGTTGCCCTGACTATAGATACCTTGATTACGGAAATACATACCCGCATTACGTTTCTTAGGCAAGGGGACTTGGCCGGTAAGGGAATAAATCGTACCTTTGCAGCGCAAAACGATAATACTCAACTATATATGGCAAAAATGCAATTGCAAGAGCAACACATCACCACCATACAGGAGTACAACGACATCTGCGGCTTCAAGACTATGCACCCGCAAGTGGCGTTTG
>DLLA01000166.1 GCA_002479035.1 Bacteroidales bacterium UBA7574
TGACCACGATATTGAGCAAACACATGGAGAAACCTGCCACGAAAGCACCGAGTACATATACGCCGAAACTCTGCGCATAACCGCTAAGCCATTGAATACCTACACCGAGGAAGCCTACAGACACTGCCAATAAGGATGTGAACTTGTAACCTTTGCGTTTGAGGATAATACCGCCGGGGATACCCATACATGCGTAGGCAATGAAGTTAGCCAGCGTGCCTAATTGCGACAAGGCATTGGACGCACCGAACTGGTTTTTGACAATGACGCCCATAGACCCCGCAAAGTTGGTGACAAAGGCAATCATGAAGAATAGCAGAAACATCACCACTATAGGCAGAATGTTTCGATTTTGTTTGTTACTCATACCGTTATTATTTTGTTAATACCTTAATTCTATAGTTGTCCGTTACAGATTGTTCTCAAGGAACAGCATCAGTCTTCTGTGAAGGTGCTCGTAGTTACTACGGTGGCGCAGGAAGTGATTGTCATCGGGATATATCTGCATCTCGAACTGCTTGCCCGCCTGCACCAATGCTTCGGTGTAGAGGAAGGTGTGCTGTGCGTGCACATTGTCGTCCGCCAAGCCGTGTACTATCAGCAACTTGCCCTGTAAATCGCCTGCCATGCGCGTCAGGTCGCTGCCATTGTATCCGTCGCCATTCACCTGCGGACGGCGCATATACCGCTCGGTGTATGCGGAGTCGTACAGACGCCATGAGGTTACAGGGGCAATGGCAATGCCGCATTTGAAGAGCGGTGTCTCGCCGGCAGCCACACGCGGTTGCTTGGTCAGGCACATCAGACTCTCAAATCCTCCGAAACTCCAGCCTGTGATGGCAATACGTTTGCCGTCCACATAGGGCAGGGTTTGCAGATACTGTGCTGCGCTGATGTGGTCTTCCGCCTCTTTCAATCCGAGGTGCATATAGGTCTCATTACGGAACGCACGCCCGCGCGCATTGGTGCCACGGCTGTCCACGCATACTACTATGTAGTCCTGCGCCGCCAAGTAATACTCGAAACGCTTGCGCCATTGGTTCAGTACCCGCTGACTGGCAGGACCGCTGTACTGGAACATCACTACGGGGTACTTCTTGCCAGCCTCATAGTGCATAGGCATCATCTTCCATGCGTGCAACTCATCACCGCGCTCCGTGCGGAACGTGAAGAACTCCACTTCGGGAATACCCAGTGCCTGCCATGCCTGCTGCACGGAGTCGTTGTTCAGTAACACGCGCCCTGCGGGCTTGCCTGTGTGGTACAAGGTGTAGCGATTAGGGGTGTTGATGCTCTGATAGCAGTCGATGTATTGCTTATAGTTGCGCGAGAAGGTCAGGTCGTGCGTCCCCGGCTCTGTGGTCAAGGGGGTGGTCACGTTCTTGCGAATGTTGAGTGCAAAGCACTGGCGCTCCTCTGGAGATGTAGCCGCTTGGTAGTAAAGCGTTTGTGTGGTCTCGTCGAAGCCATATAGCCGTGTGATGTCACGCTGCTCAGGGGTCAGTACTTTCTGCTCGAAACCCTGTGCCGAGTACAAGAATGCCTGTGTGTAACCGTCTTTTTCGCTCAACACTATCACACGGTTGTCCTGCAACCATTGCCACGAGTCAAACATTTCATAATCCACATAGTACTTGTCGCTCTCCTCGCGGTAGAACGGTCTTGTCACGGTGGATTTCGGATTGCCGAGCAGCACCTCCATCTTGTTCTGGTCGCGGTTCAGACGCAAGATAGCCAATTCGGGCGTAGCAGGTTCTTTTCCTTTGGGCGTGTTAGGCAGGTTAGTCCATTGAATACGAGGGATATACGCCTCTTTCATTTCGGGCAACTGCATGGTGCGAATCGCTTTGGTCTGAATGTCATAGACACAGACTGTCGCAGAAGCGTTTTGTTCGCCCGCTTTCGGGTAACGCAGGGAATCCAGAGTGGGGTATTGCCCTGCCTGATCGATATAGTTCTGCCACTCAAAAGTAGGCACACCCGTCTCGTCAAGGCGCACGAATGCCACCATTCTGCTGTCGGGCGAGAAGGCAAACATACCCGTGATGCCAAACTCCTCTTCATACAGCCAGTCGGCTATGCCGTTGAATATCTCCGGATTAGCGTCCTTGGTGATGGGCACCTCCACACCCTCAAAGCGCACCTTGTTAATATATAGGTTGTTGTCAGCCTTGGCATAGACCACGTACTCGCCGTTAGGCGAAAGCACAGCATCGCGCACGGGGCCGTCGCTCAACTTGGTGCGTGTCCCTTTCTGCGTATCTATCAGGTAGTAGTCCGCCATGAATGAGCGGCGGAATAGTTGCTTTTTGTTTTCATAATCAAGCCGATAGCGTCCTGTCTCTGTGCCATTTAGCACACTGTCTTTCTCGTGCGCTGACATGGTCTTGGCGTTATAGTTTCCACCCAAAATGTCCGTAAGCATATCGGCATTTGCCATTATCGGCAATGCCAAAATTAAAATCAAGAGTAATAAGTGACGCTTCATCATGTAGTATTATTCTATTTTGTTGATTAAGTTTCTAATTGAAAAGGCACACTAAAAAACGCACAAAGTTACAACTTTTTCTCCACTTATGCAACCTTTTTCACATTTTCCATTGAGATAGTTGGCGGGACCTGTAATCGTCCATGACATGGGACAGCCATTCTTCAAGGTGGAGTGAGGTGTCGGATATGCGGGACTTGATGATGTCCCTGCGATTCCATATTGTGCGGCCAGTTTTGCCAAGCAGACAGGCAATGTCGGAACAGTCGAAGCCCAAAGTAGCCAATACGAGGTATTGCAGGTCGCTGTCAGTAAGGGCAGGATAACGTTGTTGCAGATATGGCACATAGCCGTTATATGCCTGATTGAACTCCTTCATGAACGCCCGCCATTTGACAGGGTTGGCAAAGGAATAGCCATCCAAATACTGCTGCAACCACATGGGAATGTTGGCGTTGGACATTTGGGCGTATTGGCGTATGTGTCGGGCTAACTCTATGCGCTCCACCAAGACACGATGCATAGCCTCACGCTTGGCATTGAGTTCTGCATTCAGGTGCTTGATGTGGGCTTGCGCCAATTGCTTGTCCGCTTTGGCTTGGAGTTGCTCTAATCTGCGGGCTTCTGCCAACTTGGTCTTTTCCGCCTCATACTTCATGTACTCAATACCGAGTTTCTGATTTTGACGTTCTTCCCACAGGCGGAGCATGAGCAGTATCATACATACGCCACAGGCAATAGTGAAAATATCGCGCCATTCTGCAGGGATATGTATGCCCATTATACCAAGGGGTACGAAAAACAGGGTATTTGAAGCCATTTTTATAGTGATTGACGTGCAATCGGAGGCTGCACAAGAGTCTGATAAACAAAGCATTGTACCTAACAGGACAAGCGAAAGTATGATATGTCCATGCAGGGAATTATTTTTCATTGTCACAAAATACATATATTGATTATCAACAAGTTATACAACATGATATTAACAATCAGGTAAGAATTAGTAATGATATTCGCTTGCCAATATCGCACAATTGCCATACCTTTGCAGTGGCAAAAGTACAAAGAATATATTGTACGTGCAAGTGAACCGTTTTATAAACTCTAAAAATCTACATTTTATGGAAACAATCTCTAAATGCTGTGCCATGAGCACCTCAACAAAGGTCATTACGATTGTGTTTTCGGTGATTATCATTGTAGCAATCATTTCGTTGGTACGCGGAGCAACCGTGAGCCACTATTCCATAGGTATCAAGATACTGCAAGGGGTGGTTGCGGGACTATTAGTGGTTCTGATGATAGTAACTGTGGTGCATACACCAAGGCAAGTAACTGTCAATCAGAAAGAAATAAAGATACAAATGCTATGCAGGACAATACATGTGCCTGTGCAAGATGTGGACTCGGTAACCCAATACCCGTGCGGCATTCCGGGTATCCGGCTGTGTGGCGCGGGGCAGTTCTTCGGCAATCTCGGACTATTCAACAGCGAGATATGCGGGACATACTACTCGTTGGTATCGCAGAATAGAAACGTGTGCCTTATCTACCGCAAAGGAAAGAAACCGATTGCCGTGAGTGTGGAGAAACCTGAGATATTCACTCCGTTTGCAATAAAGGAATAGCTCATTATAGTAAAGACATCGCCCATCACGCAGCCCTATAAACCCTCATAACAGAGACTGTCTGCACTTGTCAGGCAGTCTCTGAGAGTATAATAGGGTGTTCGTGGTGTATCGTTATTCGAGTTCGATGCCAGTGAGGGTGTAAGTGCGGCCATTACGCAGGATAAGCACCTGCCCATTGCGGAAGAGTTTACGCACTTCAGTGGTCGGAACTACATCCATAGCAGGATTGGCAATACCTGTTTTCGGGTCGGGTTCGCAATATCGGATAAGGCGGACTGCCATACCGATGTGCCACTCCATTTGCGCTTGCGGAGCAAGACTGTAGGGGTCTTCATCTCCCTCCAAGAACTCCAAGGCATACGATGAGATAATGGTATGGTCTGTCTGCGGAGTATCGCTGTCTGTTTGTGAGTCCTCACTCGTGGCGGGAACAGTCGTGGCAGAGTGATACAAACCCTGACTCTCCGTAACGCTCACATCGGTGCCTATGCGTATGCCTGCCGCAGGCAGGAACACCGCCCCTGCGGCTTCCATCAGATGCCA
The DNA here is from genome assembly GCA_002479035.1 of Bacteroidales bacterium UBA7574. GTDB lineage: Bacteria > Bacteroidota > Bacteroidia > Bacteroidales > Paludibacteraceae > Colicola. The sequence goes on from DLLA01000166.1 coordinate 4,663, forward strand.
TTGCTCCAACGTGTATGGGTTGAGGTCAAAAGGACTATTGTCACCATTTTGGGTGTAGGTAAGTCCGTCTGCTGTTAGGGTCAGACTATATTGTGCATCTGCAGTATTGGGCGTAAAGGTTACTCCTGCAGGTGTGTGCCATACATCGGGCAAGATGATGACACCGTTTATCGTGTCCACGCTACCCATACCGAACAGCCGTGCGGCATTGGGGCGGTGCAGGAAGATGTACTCCCATTCCTTCTTGGTGGGCGTACGCCAAGTATTGGCAGAGTCGGTGCCGATGACGTTAGTCCCCCAATCGCGGAACTCACCTTGGTATATATTATTATGCGGCGATGTGGATGTCCCCCACGCACCATAGAATACATTATTGGCATCGCTGCTCCATCCGAACAAATCCACTACGTCGGCAAGCACCTCTTTGCTACTGCTGAGGTTCACATTGTCTCTGCCGAGAATATAGTGCTGCGCGGGTGCAAATGCGAAAGTCTTCGTGGATTGGGTGTATTGCAAGTTGGCAGGCGCAAAGGCAGCATATTGGTGCTCGCCCACCGAGATGGCATGCGGTTGGTACGCCGATACAGGAACCTCCGAGATGTCCTTCACCAGGCGCACCGAGTGCCCGTTGTTGCGCATTCCGCCGCCTGCGGCTGACACATTGGAGCCCCACGCAGAGCCGCTGAAATTGATACCACCGGCATTGTCGGTGAGCAGGGGTGTGCTTGCCCAATAGTTGCCGTGGACATTCACTTCGCTCACACCCAGATAGCGGTCGCCTGCCGCGGGCAGGAACACCGCACCTGCTGCCTCCATACGGTTCCACAGCGCGGGGGTATAGATGTTGTCCTGATAGTGGTTGTAGAAAGCACGGTCGCGATAGACACCGGCTTCGGTAATCATGCCGTTGGTTGCCAATGACTTGAACGTAGGCATGCCTGTGAAGTCCCACTTGTCGGGCAGGATGATAAGCCCGTTAACGGTATCGCCGTTGAGCAATATACCGCCCATGCCCGCCAATTCGGCTGCGCGGTCGCGGTAGAAGAGGATGTGTATCCACTCGTCTTTGGTCAGCGTGCGCCATGTGCCGGCAGTGTCGGTTCCGATGGCGTTGACAGACCAGTCCACAAAGTTGCCGCGGTAGTTGAGTTTCTCTATCGAAGCACTGATGCCGAATGGGGCACCCTCGTTGGTGGTGCTCCAGCCGAACAAATCAATGGTATCGCCCAAGGTGGTGATATCCACTATATTGGCTTCACCTATGATGTTGGTTTGCAGGTCGGCAAATTCCCATTGTTTGGTAAATTGTATGTAGCGCAGATTGCCACCGGAGAAGAGCACTTGCTTATGGGTTGAGACCGTGATAGGTTGCGGCTCGTAGGTGGACTCGATGACCTCCACATAGTCGCACACCAAGCGCACGGAACGCCCTTCCGCGATGTTCAGCGGCGATTGGGAATAGACATGACTCGGGTTGAACAGGATAGCCTCTGCCATATCGGTGTTGGTGTTCGGCTCAAAGATATTCACATACTTGGTGCTCGACCAGTAGTAGCCGCAATAGTTGGTTTCATACATGGTGATTGACGACCGCATCCCTGCAGCGGGCAGGAAGACGGCACCTGCCTGCTCCAATGCCTCCCATTGGTCGGCGGTATAGACATTGTGGGTGTAGCCGTCTTCGGTCTTCGAGATGTAGTTCTGCTCCGATGACTGCAGTCCTTTCTCGGTACTCGGGGTGAAGGTGAGTCCGTCGGGCGTGGTCCAGTCGTCGGGCAGGATAATCAGCCCGTGCACGGTGTCCACAGTCGCGAGTGCGAACAGGGTGGCGGCATTCGGACGTTTGCACAGCAGATAATACCACTCCGCGCTGCTCAGCGTATGCCATGTACCGGCGGGAGCACCATTGATGATATTGTTGCCCCAGTCCACGAAATCGCCGTCGTAATACTGTGAGAGACCGTTGAAGTCCACACCGTATTTGGGTTCGCGGAAGACACCTTTGCCGCTCCAGCCGAAGAGGTCCATCGTGTCGTTCACTGCCACCTGACCGATAAAGTCGGTCTGTTTCTTGGCAAAGAACCATACCCTCGGGTAATCGTGGTAGCACTGCAGGTTGCCCTGTGAGAACCGCACTGCTTTGTTTGCGGACACGGAGAACTTGCCCTTCAACGCGCCTTCCGGCATTTGGGCACTGACGCTTGCGAGGGCTGTGAGGAGCACCATTGCGGAGAGTAGAAGTCTTTTCATTGTAGTATGAGTTGTTGTTTTAGGGTATATCATTGGTACATTTCGGGACAAAAGTACTGATTTATTTTCACATACACAAGATGATGTACAGAAATCTATTCTCCGTGAATCACCGTTAATAAGCCGTTAATCATAGTGGACAAATGCTCCATCAAAGTCCATCAAAACGCCATTAGATAGCCATTAATACTCTGATAAACATATAATTAAAACCATTAATTAACCATCAATTTCGATAGTCATAATGAGTAAACAATGCTCAACAACTAACCAACAACTAACCAACAACTAACCAACAACAATAACAGAACTCCATTAAACTTGCCAAACATCACTATAAAACAAATAGGGGCGTCCTCCCGACGACCCTATTCTTAACATACAATCAAAACTATAGATTTCTTAAAGAACAGAAATCTATTTCAATTTTACATAATCACACATTACTTCTAAATTCATACACGTTTTATTCTCTTACAAAAATCGTGCCTAAACGCAATTTATTTGTACATAAATCGTTTGATACTTCTCTTGGGAGTCTTCTCAAACTCTTTGTCCACCAACTCGATAGCCACCACTTGGCTGTATTGGGGCAGTTGCTTGTTCAGGCGTTGGCGGTTCGATTCCATCACCTCCGCCAGCGGTTTCTGCTGTTTGCCCGAGTTGGAGGTATCAGGATAAACCAACGCAACCAACTTGCCATCACGCTCCACCACTACAGATTCCACCACCTGAGGCAGGCTATTCAGTTTGCCCTCAATCTCCTCCGGATAGATGTTCTGCCCGCTCGGACCGAGCAACATATTCTTGCTGCGCCCGCGAAGGAACAGATTACCGTCCTTATCGATGATACCGAGGTCGCCCGTACGCATCCAACAGTCTGCGGTAAACGCCTGATTGGTAGCCTCTTCGTTTTTGTAGTAGCCCATCATCACATTCACACCGCGCACCTGCAGTTCGCCCTCTTTCTTGGCAGCGTCGTCGGAGTCAATGCGCAACTCCATGCCCACAATCGCCTTGCCACAAGAGCGGTATGCATAACGCCACCAGTCCTCGTAGGTGATGAGCGGTGCACACTCGGTCATACCATAGCCCACGCAGTAGATAAAGTGCATATCACGCATACATTTCTCCACCTCTTCGTTGAGCGCGGCACCGCCGATAATCAGGTAACGCAACTTGCCGCCAAAGGCAGCCATCAGTTTGTCATTCACCTTCTTACGCAGCACCTTGCTGATACCCGGGGTGTTCCACAGCACTTTCATCACGGGTTTGTTGATGACCGGCAGCACACTCTTCTTGATAATCTTTTCGATGACCAGCGGCACCGTCAGTATCATGAACGGATGCACTTCCGCAAACGCCTTCATCAGGGTGCTTGGCGTGGGTGCTTTCGTCAGGAAATACACCTGCGCCCCATCGCAGACCTGATAGAGAAATTCGTACATCAACCCGAACATGTGTGCTATCGGCAGCATGGACAGCACCGCATCCCCCGCCTTGTGCGGAATACGCTTCAGCGCGAAATCCACGTTACCGCTCAGGTTCAAGTGGCTGAGCATCACGCCTTTGGGCGAAGAGGTCGTCCCCGACGTATAGTTGATGAGTGCCAACTCGTTGAGGTTGTCGGTCGGATAATTCACATCGCTCGGCTGTACCCCTTTCGGATACTTCGCCTTGAAAGCCTTATCCACGCCCTCATTGTATATCTTCTCCACGTCCCCGTTTGCCGAGTGGTAGAGCGAGAAATCGTCCATAAACACCACACCCAGCAGGTTGGGCATAGCGGCGGGGTCAATCTTCTTCCGCACATTCGGACCTACATACAGCAGTCGTGCGTCCGAGTGATTCACAAGGTTCTGCACACCCTCACCCGTAAAATCAGGTAAGATGCTGACAGCCACCGCCTTGTACGACTCTATTGCCAAGAACACCACGCCCCAGTTCGCGCAATTGCGCCCGCAAAGGGCTATCTTATCCCCCTCTTGTATCCCCAACTCCTTGAACGTAACATGCAAACGTGCAATCTGTGCTGCCAATTCGCCGTACGTATAACTGTTCGTTCCGTCCAAATCCTTCAGAGCCAACTCCGACCAACGGTTCTTTATTGTACTCTGGAGATATTCCAGATAATGCTTCAATTCCATCTTTTACTAATCACTTAAAAATCAAACATATCCTACTCCTATTCTTGGGGAACAAGATGCCCCACGCAGTCCACCACTCAATTTCGGTCGCAAAGGTAATATAAAAATATCGAACGCTTGTTCAGATAACGACTTTTTAATACGTTATGATTAGATTTAATACAATTTATCCATATCATTTGGTACGACATTGCCGATATTTGTTCACAAAACGCCGAATATCAATGGCACCACCATAAATAAAAAAAGACCGTCTGACATTTTGTCAAACAGCCTTTTTGGTGAATTACCGCGTGTAAAGTACTACGTGTAGATTACCACGTGTCAGTTACGTTGCGTATGTTTTACTTCACTTCCTCGAAATCAACATCCTCGGCACCGCCGTCGTTGTTGCCCGAGTTGGAAGAACTACCGTTGTTTTGTGCGCCGCTGAAATCTGCGTTCTGTGCACCTGCTCCCGCATTATTCTGTGCGTTGTACATCTCTGCACTTGCAGCCTGGAATGCGGTCATCAGTGCGTTGTTGGCAGCCTCGCAAGCGTCGGC
>DLLA01000008.1:0-1471 GCA_002479035.1 Bacteroidales bacterium UBA7574
GGCGTGCAAAGGGTTTGAGTTGGGATAGGAAAATTTGCGAAAGATTTTCTTATTTTACATAGCGGTCTTTGACATATTGAAATAGTTGCAGTTGTCCAAGGAAGCAGGATAAACAAATAGCGGAGATATAGCAATTGAGTACAGGTGTAGCCGCGCTATCATATAAAACATATCGATTGATTATCACTCAAATACAAAGAAAGTGCTGAGTTTATTTGTGTATATCAAGAAAAAGCAGTACTTTTGCGGCAGATTTATCCCCCGTAGGTGGAAAATACTACGGCTCGCCACCTTGCAAGAGGTGGCTTATTTTTTCTGATTTTATGGAGAAACAACGTGTAATTGTATATATAGATGGCTTCAATTTTTATTATGGATTGAAGAAAGAAATGTCTTGGAGAAAATACTATTGGCTTGATATAGTCAAGTTCTTCGAGATGTTTATGCGTGAAGACCAAGAACTTGTTGCAGTAAAGTACTTTTCTGCACGCCCCGACAATATGGAAAAAGCACATAATCAAAATGCCTTTTTTCAAGCAAACAAGGAAAATAAAAAGTTTCAACTTGTGTTAGGGAAATACCTCAAAAAAGAAATAAAGTGTTTTAATTGCGGATACACTATACAAACGCACGAAGAAAAAGAATCAGATGTCCGAATAGCCACGCAAGTAATCGCAGATGTCTTTAAGAAAAATTGCGATATTTCGATTATTGTATCTGCAGATAGTGATATGGTACCTGCTGTGGAAATAGCGCAAGAACAAAACCATCCTGTATTTGTGTATTTCCCACCATTTCAACATTCGAGTAATTTACGAACAATGTGTGGAAAAGCGATAGACTTGAATCGTTATGAAAAGCGTTTCAAGCAATGTTTGTTACCAGATACCGTAATCCTAAAACAATCAGGATATGAATTACATAAGCCGAAGAAATGGTGCAGTTTTTAATTCGCGATGGCAAATCCTACTAATTGCCTCCACGCGCTTGCGCCACTCTTTATAATGCGCAAGCACCGCCCTACTTTCTTGTAGGAACAAGAGCCACTCACGAGTGGTTTGTTTTCAAGCGACTATTTCAATGTGGATAGTCGCTTTTTTTGTTTTATCCGAAAATCCGAGTGCCGCGTAACTATTTGATAATGTACAAGTTTTTGTTTTATGAGAAAGTCAATACTATATCATCCCATGTCTGTGATGACTGCCGTTTTGCGGAGTGGCACACGCAGCAGTGGAACTTGGACTTGTATGGTAGTCCTATCACACTTGGTTGCAAGCGTGGTGTGCGGGAGTTCGGTATTATCCGCGGTACGGCGGCTTGTGAGCAATGGGAAAGCCGATGAAGCATATCTGCGAGACCTGCCGAGAGTGGCTGCCTATGGGCGGCTGTGCTATGGGCGGCGAGAAACCCTGTGAGGTGTGGCAGCAGAGTCTGTCCTATCCTATGAATGAACCAACGCTGTTTGATTGAG
>DLLA01000008.1:1488-14877 GCA_002479035.1 Bacteroidales bacterium UBA7574
TTGAGTATGGGTAATAACAGTATCACCATAGAGGAGTTGCGTGCGATGTGGGACAAGACCAATCGCGGCAAGGCTGCAAGTTCGGAACACGACTTGCAGGTGGAGTGCGTCCGTTGGTTTCGTTACGCCTACCCCAAAGCCTTGTGCTATGCTATTCCCAATGGCGGGTACAGAACCAAGACTACCGCACGCCTCATGCACGCAGAGGGCGTCGTAAGCGGAGTGCCAGACATCCATATCCCTATTCCGCGTGGGGGGTATGCAAGCCTGTATATCGAAATGAAGAACGGCAAGAAAGGCGTACTTTCGGAACATCAAAAGGAGATGATACCCCGACTACAATCCTACGGCAATAAGGTTGTCGTTTGCAGAACGTTTGACGAGTTCAAAAAAGAGGTGGAGAAGTATCTAAATAGAGTGTAACGCAAAAAATGCAGAGAGAAAAAACAACTCTCTGCCTAAAATTCTAACATTCAGAATGTCTGCAAACGGAATGAATATTAGAAACAAACACACAACCGCGCCCTGACAGAGAGTTGTAAACTATCAGCGGTTGTGTGTGGCTATATGCCAAATAAGACATATATGGTATTTCCGTTTGCAACTGCAAAGGTACAACTTTTTAATCAAGAAGCCAAATGAAAAGTGAACTTTTTGCGAAAATCCCGAACGTTGTCTCGGAGACGACAGAGTTATCCACCGAAGTCATTTTGTCGAAATGCAAGTCAGATGAGTGCGTGGCAGCGCGGGCGTTGTTTGTGCATTTCTGCCACGTCAAAGGAATACCCACTTGCATTATCAGAGACTACCTCGGCAGAAAGAGAAATGACTGCATTACCAATGCCCACTCCGCCTATTATGCTTTCCACAAGTCCTCGCTATACTTCCGCGACCTCGCAGACGCTATTGAACGCAAGTTGTCAATGGCATAGGCCCAAAAGAAAAGCGACCGTCCGTATCTGGCAGCCGCTTGCTGTGGACGCTGATTGACCGGTTCTGCGTCCGAAACCTCTATATGTCTCCTACCGTTGGGTAGAAGACTAAAATGCTATACGAGATATTGCGAACCGCACTATATCATATTCTTTTCGATTAACTAATGCGTTCACACTCCTACGCATTTCATCTTCTTTTGCAACATCTATTTGCCGCAACATATAGTAAATCAATTTAAGAATGCCTACGATTGTAAATTCTTCGCCATTTTTCAATCCAAGCCTTGATTGTTCTCCAACTATACCGTGATGCAGTTTTTTATCGTACAAAATATGACTATGTGCACAAACATTACGAACCTCACGTAATACATTGAGATACGAAATAAAAATTTCCTCTCTCGTAATATGATACCGCTCAAAAATCCGATGGCGTAATTCTTCGTCCTTAATGCCTAAATATAAATGCTGAACTTCTCCAAATGTGAGGAACTCCAAAGTTTTCCACGCTGGAGCATATCTATTTTGAGGATGTTTTATCCGATGCCTACGGATAACATCATTTTTATCCACAGACTTCACAATATCGGGTAGTGAATCTTCAAGAAATTTGCGTGTCATTATATGTGGCTGTGCGAACCATATCGGGTCTTCCTTATAATTATTAGACACGGTGTACGTAATGTATGTGCGAATGTCTGTTTCAATGGTCTGCAAATAAAATGATAGTAGATTGCGAAATCTATCATCAAAATCATACAATGCTTCTACTTTTTCCCAACTTGTATCTTTGCGGAAATTATGATTTCTGCTGTTTAAGTTGTGCGATTTCTCAAATAGGAACCAATAGAACCCCAAGCGATAATATCCTACACTCAACAGCATTTGTGTGGCGTGTTCTACATCGGTGATGTACATACCGCGTTCCCGTAGTAATGCTATTTGCTCTTGGGTTGTAGTTGCTTTTTTGTCTTGCATAATCTATTATTTCTAAAAAAATGGGGCTTCTACAGTGAGAAGCCCGCCCTTTCCGTTTTATAGTGTTCTCCCGTCCCGAAAGACAAGACAGCACTTTACTCTAAGTATAGAGGTCATTATTTCTAATGGCACCGCAAAGGTATAACAATTTATCCGTCTATGCAAATTTTACTACTCAAATACTACTCTTTTACTGCATTTTTTCATATTTTGTTCAGTAGAGTTTGCAAAATTGGTTATTTCCAAAATGGAAACAGCCTGTAACTATCCTGTCGCCAACTATGACGCAAATGCCTGTATATCTGCACATAACAGACGGATAACTATTAGGCAGCCCTATTGAATAGCAGTACCTTTGCGGTGTCGGAACGAATAGTGTTCTGATACCAACCGCCGAAGGTGTAAGAGGCGAAAGTAATTCTCATAGTTATGGCAGAATTAAGTCCATCAGATGTAATGTTGATGACGAAGCAACATTGCTCGCACGGTCAGAGTGCCACCGCTATCGGCTTGGCAGCAGGTCTCGGTGGCGGAGCCTTACTGCTTGCTATCGCAGCCGCTTGGGGTGTAAACAAAGCCTCCGAGTCCCGCGCCAAAGCAGCAGAGCAGGCAGTCGCAGGTAACAAGGACGCTCTCAACCTTGTATCGCAGTTTATGTTGAGTGAGAGAACCTCCCGCGAGGGCTGGCAGAACCAACACATGCCGACATTGCAGCAGTACGTTGATGTCATGACGCAGGCTACCTCCAATCCGAGCGTATCGGCTTCGGCATTGGCAGACGCTTATGCGTATGCGCTTGCACAGAACAACAATGGCGGTCTGAACTCCGCTGTTGGTAATTGCGGTTTCTTGCGTGTGCAACGCTACTCCGCTCCGCAACCGTGCGGCTGCGATACGTGCGGCAACTAAACCGAGAATGGTAGTACCTCGAGAGCGGGGTACTACCTCTTTTGAATATCTATCCAATAACCAACATATAACTATCCTATAACGATTATGGCTCTGTTTGGAAATAAGACTTCGTATGATGTAACGCTGTTGCAGACGACCTCAAAGGACGCGCTCAAACGTTCAGCCTTACTCGTGTGCGGCGGTGATGTGAAAGCCGCCACGGAGATATGCGAGTACTTTATGAAAGATATGCCCAATATGCCCGACTTTGACCCGCAGGGCGTGCCTGTACTCACGCAAGCAAAAGACACTGTGCCGGGTGTCCTCGGTTGGATTGACCAGAACCAAGACAAGGTGTTGGGGTACTACAATATAGCCCGCACCATGATGGGCAAAGCAGGTATATCAGTCCCTACGCCTGCCACTCCCGCTGATGTTCCACCAATTCCATAGTGCCCTATGTTGCAAGTTTATAAGTTGGATATGTACGTGTATGCCAATAGCAAAGAGGAGGCAGACAGGTTGGAGCAGTCGCTGAAAGACTTTGTGAACAGGCAGCGGAAAGGGGGTGTGGTAGTAACCGCCGAGAAACTGAACTCCCTACTGAACAAGTGGGGCAGCAGCATAGGTGCTGTATTGTAAGGAGACAGGCTTGACCTGTCCGAGCGGTCTTTGACGTATTGTGAATAGTCGCGGTTACAGAAGAATACTCGGTAACTCATTGGTTGTTTTTGTTTCAGAAATAGTTATTAATGTGTTAAAACTTTACCAAAAAATGCAAGTGGTGGTTGTGTGGTTGAAATAAATGTCGTACCTTTGCAGCAGGAATAACTGAATCTAAATAGAAAAAAATGGTACACAAAGCATTACAAATTGCCAACTTGCTATTGCAAAAAGCAAAAGAAGTGGGAGAAAGTGGAGAGTTAATGACTAACATGAAACTCCAAAAGATGCTTTACTATGAACAAGGGTTTCATTTGGCATGTTTTGGAACTCCTTTGTTTGAGGAAGATATAGAGGCATGGCAATATGGTCCCGTCGTTCCTGTTGTATATGAGCATTACAAACAATATGGAGGTGAAGGGATAAAGCCAGTAGAAACATTGAGCGTTGTATTGGGCGATGAAGAGATGTCTATCTTCAATCAAGTATTCGAGATGTTCAATAAGTTTAGTGCCATTGGTCTTATGAATATGACACACAATGAGAGACCATGGATAAGCGCAGGCACTCCGAGTCGTGGCAAGGTAATTGATAAACAAGTCTTAAAAGACTATTTCCTAACACGTGTAGAGTAATGAGTAAGAAGACTATCAAGCCGATAGAGACTTCCGAGATAAGGTTGAATAGGTTGCAAGCGTATGCAAAAGAAAAACCGATATTTTCTTTCGAGTACCTTGATACACGTTTCTTGCGCAACTCCAAAGCGAACGATGGATTTTACAAAGATTTCATCTTGCGGTTGCAAAAGTGAGGCGAGTTGGGTTGGGATAAAATACGTACATCTGGACGGCACGAATATGGTAGAGAACCTATACCTGTCAGTAAAATGAGACCTCAGATGCCATCGGTCGTTACTCCAGAGATAACACATTTGGATGTATTTCGTGCGAATGGTGCAAATAATGTGTTTGCAGGATTTATGCGTGATGATGTATTTTTCGTTGTTTTTATAGAAGGCAAATTCGGGGAACTATATAATCATTGATATTTTGTAATTCCCTCGAAATCGGGGTATTTACCAAGCGACTATTCTCAATGAGTTTAGTCGCTTTTTGTATGCTCTTTGCTCCCGACATTGACGTCGTCAGCAACGTATTGAGAAAACCGTAACGCCCTAACAAACAGGGCGTAACATATATAGAACATCATAATAATTTAACAATATGGAAACGAACCAGGACAACCAACAACCGCGGACTATCTTTGACGCTATCAATGCGAACATAGTCTGTATGTCGGAGGATATGAACCTCATGCACCAAAAGGTGGACAAGGTAAAAAGTAAGATTGATATGCTGTATGCAGCATTATTTCCCGCGCAGGAAACAGAGCAGGAGAAGCCTAACGCCACCGGCGAGACTACTGCTGACAAGAAAAACAAAGTAGGTGGCGACAATGTCTAATGTTTGAGGACTATGAACAAAATTCAAGCACCCGTCATTACTCCTGTATTGGCGGCAGGTAGCACGGCGAGTCCGTACTACTATCAAGTAAACATCACGCAGCGTCTGTGCTATCCCACGTGTGCGGAGAATATGCCTGTATTCGCCCCGCAATTTTCGTTGGTAGGCATAGCGCAGGTCGGTACAGGTCAGTACGCCGCTACTATCCGCGTGCAGGGTATCATCTCGTATGTACCGTGTAATGGTGGCTGTGGCTGTACCAAGTCGCAACCTTTGAGCGGCACATTCACCATTCCGATTGCTTCGGCTACCGCCCCGACGGCAGTAACCATAGCAGCAGGAGCGACCGTGAACGCCGTTTCTACGACCGCGTGCCAGCAATGCTCACGTACTTTCGTGAGTGAGACCCCATTGAGTATCACCGTTACGGCAGGCTGATGAAGTACGTGTTGATAGCAATAGCAGTAATGATGACTGCCACCATTGCAGTACATACGGCTTTGCCGCAGGCTGTATCGTCTGTGGTAGCCAAGGTGAGCAAGTGCCACAAGTGTCTGACCTTTTGGTCGGCGTTGGTAGTGCTGCTCGCTGCAAGGTGTCATGTCGTCATTGCTGTGTTGCTGTCTCCCGGAGCGTCTTATGTGTCTAACTGGTTCGGTCTGTTGCTGATATGGCTGAACCGCAAATACAACGAGTTATGGCAAAGAGTAAACAGACCAAAGAAGAAGTAGGAGATGCCGTGCTGCCCAAGCAGACGCTCATCTTCACTAATGTGAGTAAGTATAAACCCATACCCCGCTTTCAGTCGGGTTGCAAAAACTGCTGATTATGAATTTTGGAAGGAAACAAGTCTGTACATGATGTAGGTACTTTCTGTGTAACGCCCATTCATATAAAATGCAAATCTATACTTGTGTGATTGGAATAATTTGACTATCTTTGCACCCATAAATTAGAGTTAAACTTGTAATGAGTATGTGCGAGAGATATAGTCGTAGATTTGCAATATCAGTATTGTCAACCAGCAACAAAAAAGCAGGCGAAAGACTTATTTCGTCTGCTTTTTCGTCTGCTAATGTTATAAGACGCTGATTTTCAATACGCATTGTAGTCTCGGTAGAACTACCACGTCTGCACGACCACACGACTCGCAAGGCGCAAAGTTACTGTTTTTTTCCACACATGGCAAAACAAAAACCCAAGTTTTACGTTGTTTGGCAGGGGCGCACCCCCGGCATCTACGACTCGTGGCACGCCTGCGAGGCGCAGGTTAAGGGCACCGCTGCCAAGTACAAGGGCTTTGCCACGCGTGCCGAAGCCGAACAAGCCCTTTCGGACGGTTGGGAGGCACATATCTCTTACACCGCTGCTGCCCACCCCAAGCCCATACCCTCTCGTTTCCATGCCGCCACACAACCCGTTCTGCCCGCCCTCGCGGTGGATGCCGCCTGCTCGGGCAACCCGGGCGTGCTGGAGTTCCGCGGCGTGATTGCCGACACGGGCACGCAGGTCTTCCACCGCGGACCCTATCAGCGCGGCACCAACAACATCGGCGAGTTCCTTGCCATTGTCCTCGGTCTGGCATACCTCAAGGCGCACAACCTCCCGTGGGTGCTGTATTCCGACAGCAAAATCGCCATCTCATGGATACGCCAAAAGCAATGCAAGACCAAACTCGACTGGAACGCCAAGAACCAAGACCTCCTGCTTGCCGTCCGTGCCGCCGAGAAATGGCTCCGCGACAACACCTACACCACACCTATATATAAATGGGATACCGATATGTGGGGAGAAATACCTGCTGATTTCGGCAGAAAGTAACCGCAAAATACCTATTATTCGGTATTGATTTCGTCTCAAACGCGCAGTAACTTTGCGCTTGCATTATAAAACTGTTATGCTTATGAGAAAGTCAATTTTTATTTGCAGCGTACTACTATGGCTGCTGCTTCCAACCGTTGTGTACGCCCAGTATGATGCCAACTTATTCGGACATGTGCTGGATATGCGCACGGGGGAACATATGCCCTTTGTAACCGTGCAGGTCAAGAACACATCTATCGGTGGTGTTACAGACGAGTCAGGACACTATTTCCTGAAAGACCTGCCGGTAGGAAGACATGTGGTGTCGTTCTCGTATGTGGGATACAAGACCTTGGAGTTGGAAGTCATTATCACCGCCAACAAGTCCACGGAGATGAATGTCGAAATGGAAGAGGATGTTCTGGTGCTGGGCAATGTGGTCGTTACGGCAGACCGCTATGAATCGAAGAAGAAAGAGTCGTCCACAATCCTAAATATCGTCCCGCCGGTCTTGTTTGAGACCACCTCTGCTGCGTGTATGGCAGATGCCCTGAACTACACGCCGGGTGTGCGTGTGGAGCAGACGTGTGCCAACTGCGGGCAGACGAAATTGCGCATAAACGGTATGGAAGGGCAATACTCGGAGATACTGATAGACTCACGACCTATATTCTCATCGCTGGCTGCAGTCTATGGTTTGGACCAGATACCGACAGGTATGGTGGACCATGTAGAGGTGGTACGTGGCGGCGGCTCCGCGCTCTATGGCGCAAATGCCATTGCGGGTGTAGTAAATATCGTTACCAAGGAGCCTACCCGCAACTTTATCAATCTCAGCAACACATCATCCATGTTGCGCCGCAATGCGTATGACATCAACACCACCCTCAATGCATCAGTCATCTCCGAAAACCAAAAGATAGGGGCATTTCTTTTTGCGGTGCAACGTAACCGTAGCCAATACGACCATGACAATGACGGGTTTTCGGATATTCCGAAACTGAATAGCACCACAGCAGGAGTACGCTCGTTCTTCAAAATCACCAACTACTCCAAACTGACAGCGGAATATCACCATGTTACTGAGTTCCGAAGAGGCGGCAACCTCTTTGATTTGGAGCCTCACCTTGCCGATATTGCAGAGCAATTGCGCCATAATATCGATGCGGGGTCTCTTACCTATGACTATTTTTCCGCCAACGAGAAACATCACCTCAAAGTATTTGCTTCTGCACAAGGCGTCAACAGAGAGAGTTATTTCGGAGCCCGGAAAGACCCCAACGGATATGGACGTTCCAATGACATCACCGTGGTTACGGGAGCGCAGTACCACTTCCTGTATCCTTGCGGAAAAATGCCTGCCGAACTCACCATCGGGACGGAATACACCTACAACCATTTGCACGACCAGATTTTAGGCTATCACCGCGATTTCTATCAAACGGTACATTTGGTCTCTATGTTGGCACAGAACGAGTGGAAAAACGACGTGTGGAGTGCTAATATCGGACTTCGTGTCGAGAAACACAATCTGCTACGTATGCCGATGGTTGTACCGCGGGTCAGTTTTCGCTATGCACCATACAAAGGCATAGTACTACGTGCTTCATACTCAGCCGGTTACCGTGCACCGCAAGCCTATGATGAAGACCTGCACGTTGATGCCGTCGGGGGGAATGTATCGCTCATATCATTAGACCCGAACCTGAAACCCGAGAAATCACACAGTGCATTCCTCAGTGCCGACTATTACCAAACATTCGGACATTGTGAACTGAACCTTACGTTAGAGGGGTTCTTCAATTATCTGGACGATGTCTTTTTCTTGCGTACCGAAGGGCATGACGACGATGGCAACCTCCTCATGGTGCGTACCAATGCGAATGGCGCGTATGTCGCAGGACTCAATGCCGAAGGCAAATTCGCATACAAGGATATTGTCTCGCTGCAAGCAGGATATACGTTCCAAAAAAGCCGCTACACCGAGAGCCTTACATGGAGCGAGAACCCCAATATCGCACCGCAAAAACGTATGTTCCGAACCCCGGACAACTATGCGTATATGATTCTGACGGTCAAGCCCGTCCGCGATTTCTCCATTGCACTCAATGGCAAAGCCACCGGCAATATGCTCGTGCAGCACTATGCAGGATATATTCCTCAAGACGAAGAGGTGCGCACGAAACCTTTTTGGGAGTTCGGAGCCAAATTGGCGTATGATATACACCTGTATAAAGCCTATTGCCTCGAACTCAATTGCGGCATTAAAAACATCTTTAATGTGTATCAGCCCGACCTTGATAAAGGTGTCAATCGAGATGCCGGATACATCTACGGACCGGCACTTCCGCGTACCTATTTCATCGGATTGAACCTGAAAGTGTAGAATGTCCCAAAAATATGCTGCACAACATAAAAATGCAAACCCTACATAGCAAATGGAAAATTTATTTTCGTGTTTATGGGATTTTGTGTAATTTTGCAGTCGCAAACAAGAAAGAAGATATTTAACTCATTAAATTATAACGATTATGACAAAAGTAGGTATTAATGGCTTCGGCCGTATCGGACGTTTTGTTTTCCGTGCTGCTCAAAAACGTAATGACATTGAAATCGTTGGTATCAACGACCTTTGTCCTGTTGATTATCTGGCTTATATGCTGAAGTACGACACCATGCACGGTGCTTTCGACGGCACCATCGAGGCGGATGTCGAGAACAGCAAACTGATTGTAAACGGCAAGGCTATCCGCGTTACCGCTTGCAAAGACCCTAACGAACTCGCTTGGAACGAGGTAGGTGCTGAATACGTGGTTGAGTCCACAGGTCTCTTCCTCACCAAAGAGAAAGCACAGGCTCACATCAACGCCGGTGCCAAATATGTAGTTATGTCCGCTCCTTCCAAGGACGACACGCCTATGTTCGTTTGCGGCGTTAACTTCGACAAGTACGTTAAGGGTACCCAATTCGTATCCAACGCTTCTTGCACCACCAACTGCTTGGCTCCTATCGCAAAGGTGCTCAACGACAAGTTCGGTATCGTCAATGGTCTTATGACCACCGTTCACTCTACCACCGCTACACAAAAGACCGTTGACGGTCCTTCGATGAAAGACTGGCGTGGTGGCCGTGCTGCTTCGGGCAACATCATTCCTTCCACTACGGGTGCTGCTAAGGCTGTAGGCAAAGTTATCCCCGAACTCAACGGCAAACTCACCGGTATCTCTATGCGTGTTCCTACCTTGGATGTCAGCGTGGTTGACCTGACCGTTAACTTGGCTAAACCTGCCACCAAGGCTGCTATCTGCGCTGCTATGAAAGAGGCAAGCGAGGGCGAACTCAAAGGCGTACTCGGCTACACCGAGGATGCAGTGGTGTCCAGCGACTTCCTCGGTTGCACACTCACCTCTATCTTCGACGCTAACGCAGGTGTTTACCTCACCGACACCTTCGTAAAGGTTGTCAGCTGGTACGACAACGAGATTGGCTACTCCAACAAGGTGCTCGAACTCATTGCCCACATGGCAAAAGTAAACGGCTGATTCGCAATAAACGAATAGATTTTAGTTTTTTCAATAGGCTGTCTGAATCTAAATGGATTTGGGCAGTCTGTTTTTTTGTTAGGAGATGTTTTGCGGGCACTATTCTCTCTCTTGAATTTACCGAAGAAATAGCCGTATTTATAGATTTTTTGTGGACTATTTGGCATAAAAATTGTACCTTTGCAGCGCAACACGATAGGTGTGTTGTTTTTGCCTGTCATAGTGGTTATATCATAGGAATATATGAAGAGATATTTACACATAGGGCTCCTGCTCCTTTGCCTGCTTTTGCCCGCTATGGCATGGGCAGACCTCTCGCCTGAGACACTCGCCAAACGCGCCAAACGCAAGAACCTGACCATACGCGAATGGAACACCGATGCCAAGGCAAAGACGCGCTGGCTCGACCATATTACCACCTACGACTCCCTCGGGCGCAAGGTGGAAGAGGTAGAGTACGCCACCTATGGGCAGGTGCAGCGTATCACCATCGAGTACAATGCCGAGGGCTTTGTCTCCCGCGAGGTGGTTTATAACGACAAGGACAAGCCCGTCCGTATCCGCAAGTACGAATACAACGACAACGGCACCAAGAAAAAACAGTACAACTATCTGCCCAACGGCAAACTCTATTCCGTCAAAGTGTTTGAGTATGCTTTCAGCGATGACTGATATGGTTCCTATCCCGCTTGCCGGGATGGAGAGCGTCAAACTGATGAATCGTATCGATACCAAGTTTGTCGCTCCTGCTTGCCTCTTGCCCGAGATGCTGCGTCTTGCACAGCCGGACTATTACATACAAGAGATTGACGGACAGCGACTTGCCGCTTACGACACCCTCTACTACGATACGCCCGACCTGCAGATGTACCTGCGCCACCACGACCGCCAACTGCACCGTCAGAAGATACGTATCCGCACCTATATCGGCTCACAACTCACCTTCTTGGAGGTGAAAAACAAGAGCAACAAAGGGCGCACCAAGAAGAAACGTATCGTGGTGCAGACCGCCGATTTGCAAAGCATAGATGCAGAGCAGCGCGAGTGGCTAACAGGCAAATCATGGTACGACATCAGCACCTTGCAACCGCAACTCCACACCCGCTTCGAGCGTATCACCCTCGTCAATCGTGCCAAGACCGAGCGGCTCACCATCGACACCGCACTCAGGTGGGAGAACGTACAGACAGGGCAGAAAGCCGCTCTCGGAGATGCGGTAATCATCGAACTCAAACGCGACGGCTATCAGCCCTCCGAGATGCTGGATATACTCCGCTCGTTGCGCATCAAACCGATGAAAATCAGCAAGTACTGTATCGGCACCGCCCTCACCGACCACACCGTCAAAAACAACCGCTTCCGCCCCAAACTGCGGCAACTGGCAAAACTGACTTCCCCAACCCCCTCTGAGAGGGGGCTGATAGAAAGAAACACCCAATATGTTTTTAATGGAACTTCAATGGCTTTAATGGAGAATAAGAATAACTTAAACGGATAATAATATGGATGGCTTAATGGACACCAATACAATCGGTCAGGTAACCGACACTATCGTCAACGCCCCCGAGTTCGACCCCTCTATAGCAGCGGAGTTCGCTGTGCCGATGCAGTCGGTTACCACGTTCCTTGGCGTACCGCTCTTCGACGGCAGCAGTATTCTCAATATCCTTGTCCGCTTCCTGCTCAATTTCGTGGTGGCGTGGATATTGGTGCATTTCCTTTACTACCGCAAGTCGAAGCGCATGGACTACTACGTCACCTTCATGCTCTTCTCGGCAACGATGTTCCTGCTGCTCTGCATGCTCGACAACGTCAAACTGCAAATCGGCTTCGCCCTCGGTCTCTTCGCTATCTTCGGTATGATTCGCTACCGCACCGAGACCGTCCCCATCCGCGAGATGACCTATCTCTTTGTCCTTATCGGGCTGAGCGTCATCAACGGTCTGGCAATGTCAGTCAGTTGGTCTGACCTTCTGCTGGTCAATATCCTCCTTCTTGGCGTGGCTGCGTTCTTCGAGAACTGGCGCGGACTCGCCCATCGCTCGCAGAAAATAGTCCTCTACGAGAAGATTGAGAACATCGTCCCCGAGCGCCACGCCGAACTCAAAGCCGACCTCGAGAAACGTCTCGGACGACCCATCGAATCCTTCGAGATTGGGCACGTCGATTTCCTCCGCGATGTCGCCTATATCAAGGTCTATTATATGCTCCGAAAAGGCGAAACCAACACCATTGACTCACAAGTTAAACCACGATGAAACGACTGATTTACATAGCATTAGCAAGTATCCTCCTTGCCCCCGTAGCCGCCAAAGCCCAAGAGATTGTCAGCCAGGAAACCACTACCGAGCAGGTTGCCAAACTGCGTCTCGTAGCCTCCTACAACCGCTCCTTCAACCACGGACTGGGCTTGTCCGTGGAGGAGGAACTGCGCACCTGTCTCGGCGGCACGTCTCCTGCGGAGTTCTCGCGCTCATACACTACATTATCGTTTGACTATGAGCCGATTCCCTACCTGAATATCGCCCTCGGCTATACCTTCAAACTCTATGGCAACAAAGGCTGGACCGACCCCAACGAGTATATCCGCCACCGTGCTTTCCTCAATCTCACGGGGCAGGTGAAAATCAATCGTTGGAAACTCTCCCTGCGCGAGCGGCTGCTGATGGACTGCCGCACCGACTCCGTCAACCCCGACGAGAAGAACGCCATCGACCTCACTATGCGCCACCGCCTACAAGCCACCTATTCCATGTTCTCCAAGCCCCTGAAGTTCCACGTAGGTATCGAGTTTGCCAACTCCCTCAATGCGCCTACCGACTACTTAAATGCCTGCAGCACAACGCGGTACGGGCAGTATCTCACCCGCATTCGTCCCGAGGTGGGTATGCGTTGGCGCATCGACAAATGCAACAGCCTCTCGCTCTCCTACCGCTTCGACTATGGCTACGAGCGCGACCTCAACATCAAGCGCAAGTCGGGCAACGTCGAACTCACCAACGCCTACAAGTACAACCATCTCATTATCCTGTCCTATCAATTCAGTCATTGATGCTGAATTGTTAACAATTATACACAGGCAACTCCCTGTCAAAGTCGTGTCAAACAGCAAGG
>DLLA01000008.1:15021-15167 GCA_002479035.1 Bacteroidales bacterium UBA7574
ATTAACTATTAATTATTACTTAACAATGAAACGTTTATATTTTTACCTACCATTCCTTTTGGCAGTCGCACTCGCAAGTTGTGAAGACCCCACCAACGACAAAGGAACCGGCAGCAACTCCACCACAGGCAGCACCACCATTTCGG
>DLLA01000037.1 GCA_002479035.1 Bacteroidales bacterium UBA7574
GAGCGTTGGGCTGGTGGTATGCTCACCAACTTCCCCACTATCCGCAAGGCTGTGAAGAAGATGACCACCATCGACAAGATGATGACCGATGGCACATTCGACAACATCTCCAAGCGTGAGAAACTCCAAATCACCCGCCAACGCGAGAAATTGGAGAAGAACCTCGGCTCTATTGCCGACCTCACCCGTCTCCCGAGCGCACTCTTCGTAGTGGACGTGATGAAAGAGCACATTGCTGTGGCTGAGGCTAACCGTCTGGGTATCCCTGTTTTCGGTATCGTGGACACGAACTCCGACCCTAATCCTATTGATTATGTTATCCCTGCCAACGATGACGCTACCAAGTCTATCGAGGTGATTCTCAATGCCGTATGCGATGCTATCAAGGAAGGCCTTGAAGAGCGCAAGGTGGAGAAGGCTGACGAAGAGGCTGCACAGGCACAGGCTGCTGAAGAGGCTCCCCAACCCAAAGAGCGTCGTCAGCGCGTACGCAAGGCTGCTCCCAAAGCAGAGGCTGAGAAGGTAGCCGCTACCGAAGCACCTGCCGAGGAGGCTAAGGCTGAGTAATAATCGTACAGAATACAACACTCGGATGTCGGGAAACCGACATCCGACTATGCAAAAATCGTACATCGTAAATAACTAAATCGTAAATAATTATGGCTGTTACATTAGCAGATATCAAAAAACTGCGCGACCTTACCGGCGCAGGTATGATGGATGTCAAGAAGGCTCTCGAAGAGGCCAATGGTGACTTCGAGGTGGCTCGCGACCTCCTTCGCAAACGCGGTCAGGCTATTGCCGCCAAGCGTAGCGACCGTCAGGCTTCCGAGGGCTGTGTCCTCGGGCGTGCCGAGAACGGCTACGGTGCTATCGTGGCTGTGAAGTGCGAGACCGACTTCGTGGCTAAGAACGCTGACTTCGTGGCTATGGTCAAACTCATCCTCGACATCGCTATGGACCAACGTCCTGCTGACATCGAGGCACTCCGCAACACCGTTGTGGACGGCAAACTGACTGTGGCTGACCTCGTTACAGAGCGTTCCGGCGTTACGGGCGAGAAGATGGAACTCTCCGACTATGTCTTCCTCGCTGCCCCCAAGGTGGACGCTTACAACCACCTCGGCAACAAACTGTCTGCCCTCGTGGGTGCTGACTCGGCTGACGCTGACCAGACCACCGTACACGGCATCTCCATGCAGGTCGCTTCCATGGCTCCTATCGCCCTCGACGCTGACCACGTGGCACAGAGCGTGAAGGACCACGAACTGGCAGTGGCTATCGACAAGACCAAGCAGGACGAGATTGCCAAGGCTGTGGAGAACGCTCTCCGCAAGGCCGGCATCAACCCCGCACACGCTGACAGCGACGAGCACATCGAGTCCAACACCGCCAAGGGCTGGCTCACACCCGAGCAGGCACAGCAGGCACGCGACATCCGCGCTACCGTTCCCGCAGAGGCTGAGGCGCAACTCAATATGAAGAAGATTGAGATGATTGCACAAGGTCGTCTCGGCAAGTTCCTCAAGGAAAGCACGCTCGTTGAGCAGGCTTACATCATGAGCGAGACCAAAGAACTCGTGAAGGATGTCCTCAAGAAGAACAACGTCACCATCACTGACTTCAAGCGTGTAACCCTCAACGAGGAGTAATCCGCTATACCGAATGAGGCTGTCCGATATACCATTGGACAGCCTTATTTTGTTTAATCCCATGCGGACTTTTGCCTGCTACGAGGCGATGCTTTGTTTAGGAGACTTCGCGGCTCGCGTCGTCAGATAGTCGACCCGCGACCGACCCCCGATAATGGCAACCCGATGCCACGTAATTAATGGCTAATTACATGGCAATTATATGTTCCATTATTTTAACATTTCCTTCGTGTCATCCCCCTGTCATGCTCGTGTCATCGCCCTGTCAAAGTCGTGTCAAACAGCAAGGGATACGCAAGGGATGCGCAAGGGATAGGCTACCCTTGCCGAACCCGAATAATACATTCACTTAATTTAACAAACAACGATACTATGTCCCAAACCAACACGGCTGCAAAGCCCAAGAAGCGTCTCCTCTCGTTGGACGTTTTGCGTGGTATCACCATCGCAGGGATGATTCTTGTCAACAACCCGGGCACGTGGTCGCACATCTATGCCCCGCTGCGACATGCGGCATGGAACGGCTGCACCCCTACCGACCTCGTGTTCCCGTTTTTCGTATTCTGTATGGGAATCGCGATGTACATCTCGTACGGGAAATTCAACTACG
This sequence comes from Bacteroidales bacterium UBA7574, assembly GCA_002479035.1. GTDB lineage: Bacteria > Bacteroidota > Bacteroidia > Bacteroidales > Paludibacteraceae > Colicola. The sequence goes on from DLLA01000037.1 coordinate 2,263, forward strand.
AACTCAACCTCAAGACCTTCTCCAAACTGCTCACACGCGGTCTGTTGATTATCCTCATCGGCTGGGCGCTCAGTTGGTACGGCATGTTTATGCGTCAAATCACGACCGACCACACTTTCGCCTACGCAATCTGGTACTATCCTATCGCGCACCTGCGTTTTCTCGGCGTCTTCCCGCGCTTGGGACTTATCACAATCTTCGGCACCCTGCTCATGCTGACGTGCAAACCCCGCAACTGCCTGTGGGTATCGCTCGGGCTGCTTGTCGTTTACTGTATCTTGCAGAGTGTGACCAACAGTTTTGAACTCAACGAAGCCAACATGGAGTCCGTCGTGGACCTCCTTGTGTTGGGCGACAACCATATCTACCACCTTGGCGGCATACCTTTCGACCCCGAAGGCATCCTCTCCACTATCCCTGCCGTAGCGCACGCGCTCATCGGCGTATGGGTCGGACGACTCATTATGCACTGCCACGACCACTGGGACAAGGTCACCCGCGTCCTTCTCGCAGGGGCTGTCATGCTCCTTTTCGGCTTCTGCCTCGACTACGCTTATCCTATCAACAAGAGCATGTGGTCGGCATCGTATGTCTTCGTAACCTGCGGACTTGCCTCTCTGCTGCTTGGCATTTTGATTTGGGTACTCGATATACGTCTCCCCGAACTCAACGCCACCACCCCTGCCAATGGTTGGCAACGCTTCCAACACGGCTTTGCGAACCGCTGGTACAAGTTCTTCGAGTGTTTTGGCGTAAACCCGCTGTTCATATTCTGTTTGAGTGCCATCTTCGTGAACACGATGAACAATATCCGTTTCACGTTCCACGAGGAGACATACAACGTGTGGAGTTTCTGGTACAAGGTATGTATGCAACCCCTCTTCGGTGACACGGGCGGTTCTCTCGCATCGGCACTGAGCCTCATCCTTGTCCTGTGGCTTATCGCACATATCCTCTACCGCAAGAAGATATACATCAAACTCTAATCCATAACGGATAATCGCCAAACAATCACCAGATAATCACCCCACTACGCAACAACAAACCCCACATATCCCCGCTATGATACCCCCCTCTTTGAGGGGGGGAGGGGGGAGTCCTACCTTTCTCTCTAATGGGGCAGGGGGGAGTCTTATACCCCCCTTCGAAGGGGGGCAGGGGGGGCTTATCCCTCTCTCTAATGGGGCTTTAGGGAGTCTTATACCCCCCTTTGAAGGGGGGCAGGGGGGGGCTGGACTTGGTCTTATATGCACCATCGGTGTCTTCGACGGTGTCCATCGCGGACACCGCCTTCTCTTTGAACAACTGCAATCCTTGGCTCGCGCCGAGGGTTTGCAGCCTGTCATCTACACGTTCCGTCAGCACCCGCTGGAGGTGCTCCGCGGACAGGCACCCGCTATGCTCACCACCTTGGAGGAACGTGTCGCCATGTTGCAGCAGTTCGCAGAGGTGCGGTTGTTGGATTTCCGAGAGGTGCAACACCTCACCGCCGAGGATTTTATGCACCGCCTTCACGATGAGGACGGTGTGCAGACGTTACTCATGGGTTATGACCACCGTTTTGGCTCCGACCGTCTGACGGATTTTGCAGATTATCAACGCCTTGCCGCCCGCGTCGGACTGCGCATACACCACGCCACGGAGTGTTTGGACGAAGGCTTGCCCGTCAGTTCCTCGCGTATTCGCAAACTTATTGAACAGGGACAGATAGAGGATGCCAACCGGCTCCTTGGCTATCCGTATGCCATCTCGGGCATGGTCGTCCACGGTAACGGTATCGGCAGCACCCTTGGCTTTCCCACTGCCAATATCGCTTACTCCCCGTCCAAACTCCTCCCCCTCTCCGGCGTTTACTCCGCCACCGTGGATATCCAAGATTCCCCTTCCTCATCGGACGCAAATAAAGAAGATAGTTTAACCTCCACAGCAGGTACCATACAAAATCTATTCCCCCTCTTTGAGGGGGGCAGGGGGAGTCTCCCATCTTCTCCTGAGGGGGTTAGGGGGAGTCTCCCCGGGGACGCGGACGCCCTCGTCCGCGGTATAAAAGAGTGTAGTAATAGGAAAAATGCAGTAGTCAACATCGGCACCAATCCCACTGTCGGCAATACCCGTACCACAGTCGAAGCCCATTTGTTGGATTTTAGCGGTTCTTTGTACAATCATACTTTAACCATTCATTTCCAACATTTTATTCGTCCCGAGCGTCGTTTCTCCTCATTGGCTGCCCTTACCGCGCAAATCCGCTCCGACCTCCGTACCGCTTTCCCCGCCACACTCGATTAGTACAAAGTTAGTACAAAACGCCTCTTTACTCCCTCTCAGCCAATCACTATTCCTAACAGCATTCCACTTGCCAATGGACATTGACGGTATCCATATCGATATAGATCGCAAGCCCATTAAGCACCTGCATATTGCGGTGTACCCGCCCGATGCGCGTGTACGTGTCTCCGCACCCATACACCTCTCACAAACCGACATTGAGAGATTTGTCTTGCAGAAATTGGCATGGATACGCCGTAGCCGGACAAAAGTGTTGGCACGCCCACGCCCTGTCATACATCACTATCTCACAGGCGAAACGCATTATATCTTCGGGGAACGCTTGCTCTTGCAGGTGGTCTCTACGCCTGCTTGCAGACCTTCTGTCATAAGGATGGATGACAAACTTATTCTCAATGTTTCCCCGAACACGACTGAATCTTGTCGTGCCGCACTCATCAAGGAGTACCGGCGTGCACTCTTGTATGAGTATCTCACCAAGGCAGTGGCTCATTGGCAGACTGTCATGGACGAACCTGACGTGACTTGGAGCATCCGACAGATGCGTTCTGAGTGGGGTTCGTGCACCCCTCGCAAACGCAAACTGCTGTTCAACCTTGAACTATCCCGTGTCCCTGCGCCGTGCATTGACTATATTATCGTCCACGAACTCTCGCACTTGCGCGTCCCCAACCACAGCCGTCTCTTCGAGATACGCGTGGAGCACTTTATCCCCGACTGGCGCACCCGCCGCCACCACCTCAACGATTTCATTACTGTATCTTCCTCTTGTTGAGGGCGTTATGGTGTTTTCTCATAAGTGTGGCGCAATGTTTTCCTTGTCGGATATTGTCAGTTGTGAGGAAGTTAATGATTCATAACATAAGCACCGTTGACCTTGGTCGGTTCGATATGTATGCCTACGTGTGTCTGTTCGCCGAACTGTTCTTTCAGACGGCGTTCGATATTGGTAGCGTGTTGGTGCGCTACATACAGCGGTGTATCGCCGGGCATGCGAAGGTGCATCTCTATGGCATAATGGTTGCCTACACTGCGAGTGCGAAGATGATGCAGTTCGGTCATAGCCTTGTCTTCGTTCACAATATCCACAATCTGTTGTTCCA
>DLLA01000038.1 GCA_002479035.1 Bacteroidales bacterium UBA7574
ATTCTTCATTCTTCACTCTTAATTTTTCATCCCCATCTCATACAATTCTTCATTCTTCATTCTTCATTTTTCATTCCCCCTGCTGTTTTCCTCGAAGGATAACCGATACATAACCGAAGGATAACCGAAAGATAACCGAAGGATAATGCAGACCTTCTCGAAACCATCTTGTGCCCTCACCACATGCTGATGCCCGTTATAGTATGTCTTCTAACCAACCTTTTGCTCACTGCATGTTACATTCCCGACAAACATTTGCACACCTCGCGGATTTTCCGTACCTTTGCAGGCTGTTGGGTAAGGAAAGTTGCCACAACTCATGCGCAGCACCTACCCGGGCAAAAGGTACAAATAACGACTTAAATACAAAACAATATGGCAAAAGCATTACTGATGATTTTGGACGGATGGGGCATCGGCCCCAACAACCCGTCGAACGCAATCTACGAGACCCCCACACCCCATTGGGATAACATTCTGGCTACCTACCCGCACAGCCAACTGCAGGCGAGCGGCGAGAACGTCGGTCTGCCCGACGGACAGATGGGTAACTCCGAAGTCGGACACATGAACATCGGCGCGGGACGCGTTGTATATCAGGACCTTGTGAAGATTAACCGCGCTTGCCGCGACAACTCCATCATGGACAACCCCGAGATAATCAGCGCATACTCCTACGCCCAAAAGACGGGCAAGAACCTGCACATCATGGGGCTCACCTCCACCGGCGGCGTGCACTCGTCCTTCGACCACCTGTTCTACCTGACGAAAATCGCCAAGGAGTACGGTCTGGACGGGCACACCTTCGTGCACTGCTTCATGGACGGCCGCGACACCGACCCCAAGTCTGGGCATGGCTTCATCGCCCGCTTGCAGGAGCATCTTGCGGAAACCTGCGGCGAGATAGCGTCTATCCAAGGGCGTTTCTACGCCATGGACCGCGACAAACGCTGGGAGCGTATCAAAATCGCCTACGACTGTCTCGTCAACGGGCAGGGCAAAGCCTCCGAAGACATGCTCCAAGCCGTGCAGGAGAGTTACGATGAGGGCGTGACCGACGAGTTCATCAAGCCCATCGTACACGTGCGCAACGGCAAACCCATCGCCACTATCAGCGAGGGCGACGTGGTCATCTTCTTCAACTATCGCAACGACCGTGCCAAGGAAATCACCATCGTCCTCACCCAGCAGGACATGCCCGAACAAGGCATGCACACCATCCCCAACCTGCAGTACTACTGCATGACCCCCTACGACTCCGAGTTCAAGGGCTTGCACGTCATCTTCCCCAAGGAGAACGTCCACAACACCCTCGGCGAAATCGTGTCGAAGGCGGGCTTGAAGCAACTGCGCATCGCCGAGACGGAGAAGTTCGCACACGTGACTTTCTTCTTCAACGGCGGACGCGAGGACAAGTTCCCCAACGAGGACCGTATCCTCATTCCCTCGCCCAAGGTGGCTACCTACGACCTCAAACCCGAGATGTCGGCGCCCGAGGTGACCGAAGCACTCTGCAAAGCCCTCAACACGCAGCAATATGACCTCGTTATCCTCAACTTCGCCAACGGCGACATGGTCGGGCACACGGGCGTGTACAAGGCCGTACAGAAAGCCATCGAGACCATTGATACCTGCACCAATCAGGTCGTAACCACCGCACGCAACAACGGCTACGAAATCATCATCATCGCCGACCATGGCAACTGCGACCACGAGTTGAACGACGACGGCACACCCAACACCGCCCACAGCCTCAACCCCGTGCCTTTCGTCTATATCAGCGACCACAAGGACGCGCACGTGGACAACGGTATCCTCGCCGATGTCGCACCCTCCATCTGCCACATCATGGGGCTGCAGCAACCCAAAGAAATGACAGGTCATAACCTAATCCACTGATTCTATGGCACTTCAATGCGGTATCGTAGGGCTGCCCAACGTGGGCAAATCCACACTTTTCAACTGCCTTAGCAACGCCAAGGCGCAGTCGGCTAACTTCCCATTCTGCACCATCGAACCCAATGTCGGCGTCATCACAGTGCCCGACGAGCGGCTCATCAAACTGGGCGAACTATGCCATCCCGAGCGTGGCGTCATTCCCACCACGGTCGAGATAGTGGACATCGCCGGACTCGTCAAAGGCGCCAGCAAGGGCGAAGGGCTGGGCAACAAGTTCCTCGCCAACATACGCGAGACGGACGCTATCATTCACGTCCTGCGCTGTTTCGACGACGAGAACGTGGTGCACGTGGACGGCTCCGTGGACCCCATACGTGACAAGGAAATCATCGACGCCGAACTCCAACTCAAGGACCTCGAGACCGTCGAAGCGCGCATACAGAAGACCGAGAAGCAGGCCAAAGCAGGCGGCGACAAGCAGGCAAAACTCGCCCTCGAGGTGCTCCTTAAATACCGCGAAGCCCTCTCCGAAGGGCGCAACGCACGCTCCGTCGAACTTGCCAACAAGGAAGAGGAGCAGGCTGCCAAGGACATGTTCCTCCTCACCAACAAGCCCGTCCTCTACGTCTGCAACGTGGACGAGAACTCGGCGGTCAGCGGCAACGCCTATGTGGAGCGCGTGCGCGAAGCCGTCCGGGGCGAGAACGCACAGGTGCTCGTCGTCGCTGCCAAAATCGAAAGCGAGATAGCCGAACTCGAGACCTACGAGGAGCGGCAGATGTTCCTCGACGAAATCGGACTCAAAGAGTCGGGCGTCAACCGCCTCATCAAGGCGGCGTATGCCCTGCTCGACCTCCGCACTTTCCTCACCGCGGGCAGCGACGAGGTGCGTGCGTGGACGTTCCGCGCGGGCAGCAAAGCCCCGCAATGTGCAGGGGTCATACATACGGATTTCGAGCGCGGGTTCATTCGTGCCGAGGTTATCAAGTACGAGGATTTCATTGCGCTTGGCGGCGAAGCGGCATGCCGTGCCGCAGGCAAACTGTCCACCGAGGGCAAAGACTACGTTGTGCAGGACGGCGACATCATGCACTTCCTCTTCAATGTCTGACTTCCCTAACCTCTACCACCTAATCTCTAACCTCTTTTAACCCCGTCAAAGTCGTGTCAAACAGCAAGGGATAGGCAAGGGATGAGCAACCTATAGGCAACCGATACAATACATACAGATTAATAAATGTTTGATTTTCTCGATACTTGGCTCTCTGCCGGAGGGTGGTGGATAGCCGCCCTGTTGATTATTGCGGGATTTGCACTGCTCCTTTTCGGCGCGGACTGGCTCGTGGATGGCGCAAGCGGACTGGCAAAGAAGTACGGCGTCAGCAATCTTGTCATCGGACTCACAGTAGTGGCTTTCGGAACATCCATGCCCGAATTCGTAGTCAATATGGTCGCCGCCTCGCAGCACAACAGCGAGATTGCCATCACCAACATCTTGGGAAGCAACATCATCAATATCTTCCTCATTCTCGGTTGCACTGCCCTCATCTACCCCATTTCATCGACACCGCAAGCCCGTCGTTTCGACATTCCGTGGAGTCTCCTTGCCGCACTGCTCATCTTGTTTTTCGCCACCTATTGCAGTCCCTCGTGGATACATATCGAAAACCTTTTCAATATGCACATCGAGGGCGCGAGTGCCGCTGACTTCGGGGCATTCCGGTGGGGCGAAGGCTCTCACGCTTTCATATCGGGCGTTGGCGGATTCGTATTGCTGGTGTTCTTTATCATCTTCCTCTGGCATAGTTTCCGCAACGCAAAGGCGGATACCTCCGAAGAGAACTACCAACCCATGCCGATTTACCGGGCATTGCTGCTCATCGCGGCAGGCTTGGTGTCGTTGGTGGTTGGCGGAGAACTGATTGTGAAGAGTGCCACCTCTATCGCACACGACCTCGGGGTCAGCGATGCCATCATCGGGCTCACGGTGGTTGCATTGGGCACTTCCCTGCCCGAATTGGCAACCTCTTGCGTAGCGGCTTTCAAGAAGAACTGCGACCTGGCCTTGGGCAATGTCATCGGCAGCAACATCTTCAATGTCTTCTTTATTCTCGGCTTCAGCGCAGTCATCTATCCCCTTCCGGGCTATTCGGGCTTGGAGTTGGATGCCCTCATGGCGGCCTTGGGCAGTGCCTTGGTCATGCTTTTCGTCTATACCAACCGCAAGCACGAAATCAAACGTTGGCACGGAGCCATCCTTCTCCTCACCTACGCCGCATACCTTGCTTTCCGACTTATGAATGCTTAGCATATATCGGTCATTAAAATATCAACCTAAACAAAACCAACAACCTAATCTATGTTTGATTTCTTGGATTCTTGGCTCTCTGCCGGAGGATGGTGGATAGCCGCCTTATTGGTTATTGCAGGATTTGCACTGCTACTTTTCGGCGCGGACTGGCTTGTGAATGGCGCAAGCGGACTGGCAAAAAGATTTGGGGTCAGCGACCTTGTCATCGGACTCACCGTAGTGGCTTTCGGAACCTCCATGCCCGAGTTCGTAGTCAATATGGTGGCGGTGGCGCAGCACAACAGCGAGATTGCCATCACCAACATCTTGGG
>DLLA01000192.1 GCA_002479035.1 Bacteroidales bacterium UBA7574
TCCCTTGCCGAACTCCAGAGCCGCCTTTTTTCACAGGGGTTCTTGTGATTGTGCATTTTTTGTTGTACCTTTGCACGCTTGAAGTGCCGTAAGCCTGTATGTCGCTTACGGGGTGCGGTACAGATGGCAACAAACCCATTGGGACCATGAAGAAAGTCATCATCGCCATATTGCTAATCCTGTCCATGCCCCTCCACGCCTTGCATGTGGAGTGTGTAGGCAAGGCTGTGCAGTTGCTCAACGAGGGCGACACGCTGTTGCTGTTTGCCTCCAAACCCGAACTCAAAACTACCGGCGGATTGGGCGCAACCGATTGGTATCGCCTGCCCGACACCATCACGCCCGTGCAGAGCGGCACCGACTATCTCTACCCTGAGCATGGCGCGGGGTATATGCTCAAGTTGTCCAACGCACGCGAAATCTTTTGGGTGTTCGACTACGACAGTCTCCGTCCCCGTGTGACGGACATCAGCGCGGATTTGCAGTGCAACGAGACGCAACTCACGCTCTCCGGCACGGTGCCTGCTATCACCTACCGCCGGCTCAATGGGCTCTCGCGCACGTACGCGCGCACGTGTTCCATATCTTATCGCGATGCCGCGTGGGACGAGTCCAACGAGGCGTGGGCTGACTCGATGGCGGTTTCCGAACAGGATTTCAAGACTTCCATGACCGTGGGCGCACCTGCCGTGCAGACCGACTTTGCCATTTACGACCTGCTTGCGCAGCAGTTGGATTTGGCTGCGGATACACTCTATTCGCCTGTCTATGAACCTATTGCATTGAAAGCGCATCCCATTACCATCACCACCACGCGCGGTCAGAAAGGTGAGTTGAGCAACGAGGTCAATCGCCCCTATGACAAGGGCGACATTCTCAGTATGTCAGCACCGTTGGAGGTGCAGTTCCGCGCCAACGGACTCAATGCCGAGTACTACCAATGGCGCATCTACAAAGGCTCTTCGCTGTTGGTCAAGCGTGCCGATGCCGAGCACCGCTACACCTTCTCCGACCCCGGCAGTTATCGTGCCGTGGTGGATGTGAGCAACACGCATTGTGCGTTGGACTCGGTGGAGTTCACAATCTCTATTAGTGAGTCTATGTTGTTGGTTCCCAATGTGTTCACGCCCAATGGCGATGGTACCAACGATGAGTTCCGCGTGGCGTACAGGTCGCTGAAAGAGTTCCATTGTTGGGTGTATAATCGTTGGGGCATGCTCGTATATCAGTGGAGCGACCCCGCCAAGGGGTGGGATGGCACCATCAATGGTCAGCCTGCCGCCGAGGGGGCATACTACTACGTCATTCGCGCTTTGGGCACAGATGCCGCACCCAATGCCAAATACACCATCAAACCCGCCTATAAACGGGCAATCAAGAAGCAAAGCGACTCCATGGTAGGTGTCTATCAGTTGTCGGGGGCTGTTAACCTGCTCCGCGGAGGAAAATGATATGCCCGAGCCGATGCACATTCCATATCTGCCTAATCTTCAGCCGCTTGCTATCAGTGAGGTGGCAAGGGTTCTGGCTGCGATGCCGCCCTGTGGACGTATAGATTGTGTGAATTGGAGCGACTCTTTTCCTGCTCATCCGACCACGGTTCTGCGCCTTGCCCACACGGGCACCATGCTCTTTGTGCGCTTTGACGTGGAGGGTAGGGGACTGCGCGCCATGCACACCTGGGACCTTGAGCATGTGAACGAGGACTCCTGCGTGGAGTTCTTCGTCACCAACGCCGACCAATCCCGATATTTCAACTTCGAGTTCAACTGCATCGGTGTATGCAATGCCTCGCACCGCATCAGCAAATCCGAAGATGTTCACCGTCTCACACCCGATGAACTCCACAGTATTCTGCGCTACTCGTCTGTGAATAGCGCATCCCAACCCCAATCCACTCCTCCCCTCTCCGCCCCCTTCGACCTCCGTGATGGCGACTATTGCTGGTCACTCACCGTGGGCATTCCCTTGTCGCTGTTGGACGTCATGCCCGCAATGTTCACTATGCCCGAGACCTTGCAGACTGCCGCTCCCGATGTTATGCAGGACAACGGCTTTACCCTCCGCGGCAACTTCTACAAGTGTGGCGACCTCACTTCCGAACCGCACTACTTGAGTTGGGCACCAATCACTTTCGAGCGCCCCAGTTTCCACCTACCTGCTTTCTTTGGCAATCTGATACTTGAGCCCATCGGGCAAATACCATACTCAAATCACATAGCATCGCTGACCACGGCAACAAAGGGAGTAGTTAAAAGACAATATCATTAACCCTTAAAATCACAGTATTATGAGAAAGCAAATCTTTTTCTTGAGTGTTGGGCTAATCTTATTGGCACTGTGTAGTTGCGATAAGAGCATGCAAAACGAAACAGAGACGAATGCCACCATGGCAAAAGTCAAGAAACGTGCGACAACGGGAGTGCGCTCATTTGAATTGGGCAATTTCGTTGTGAACCCCGCCTTGGACGATGAATTCCAGTTGTCCGAGGCTGAGATTGTGGAGGAATTGGTATATTTTGGCTTTTTAGAAGAGAATGAACCGGTTGACATTACTCCTATTTATTCTGAACGTATTATCCCTTTGTTCTTTAAGTCTTTAATTGTAGAACCGGAGAGCAATGAATGGTATGGCATCAATGTAGATGAAGTAATGAATACGTACAGGGAATTTCCATCTATTGCGTTTTACGTGATTAATTCGGAAAGTGGAAAATCATTTCTTACTACAGCGGATAGGAGATTTCCTTGTAATCTTATTGATTATAGGTCGGAATACTTAGAACCTGGTATTATCACGCTACAAGAAGATATTATAGATGACTTGTACGAAAGAGGTGAAACCCTATCCTTTGCAGAGTGGGATAGTATAACGAGAGTCGATTTTCGAGAAAGGTATGGGGCGAGTATAAGTGATGATAGGTTTGAATTAAAGGTGTGCTGTTGGAAATTTCAGGCATACAGACCAGACTTTGAACATTGGTATGATTGTAGATTTAATGGTATAGTAGGAAATCCTTCACTATTGCCGATAGATATGAGGTGGGGACAGAGTGAAATCTTTGGAGATTGTGATCACAATCAAAAAATAGGAAGTATTGTAGTATCTATCTTGAAGTTACTATGTTTTTCAAACTATTCGGGTTTGCTGTTAGATGAGTACTTTGATGGTTCTATAGCAAGCTATAATATAGAAGAACTAAATTATTTTGCGTGGAAACTATATCACGTTATAGAAGAAGTTGGACCATTGCAGACATTGGCAGGAATACTTATTTTGGCGAATTGCGGTTTCCAAATATATGATACTGATGAGGTTCATATGCAGGATGTTCGTTCCCAAATAGATGCGGAAAAATTAGTTATTGCAGAAGACCGTAATGGAAATTGGTTGCTTATTTGTGGCTACAAGGAAAAAAGGACGACCTGTGATTCTTGGTATTTATACGATTATGATTACAACAAATGCGAACCTTATACAAATAGTTGGTATTATGGTCTTAAGTATAAGATATACTATTATTAAGAAAGTATGAAAACAAATAAAACATTCACTTGTATAATTCTATGTATTTGTATAGTGTTATCTATACAAATATCCTGTAAACCGACTGAAGAGGTACAGAAGCCAGAGCCAGTAGTCGTACATTATGATACCTTGTCCCTTGCGCGAGGTAAATGGGAGACAGAGATAGTGCATACTGCTTCTTCCAATGGAGAAATATACGCCTATATGTTTATATTGGGATGCAATGTTGACAAACAGTTGGATAGTGTCCCCTATGGAGCCTTCAATTACATCATGGTGCGTGCTGTAACGCAAGACACGCTTCTTCCAACAGGTACTTACACAGCGCAATCCGATGAGATGCATTGCTACTTGATTAATAGCAGTTGTGCTTGGGGGGCTGAAACAGAACGTTGGTTCAAGGAATCCCAACCATACGACATGAAGGATGTGTCTATACGTATAGACAAAGACTCCACACAAAACTATTATTTGGATGCTTTCATCCAAATGAAAGATGGAGATAACCTGTATATCCATTGTACTGAAATATGGAGAAGTTATGAAGAATATATGGGATTACCAATAGCAATGGGTCCATATTATCCTAAAAATAAGAACTAAACAACAAACCAATAAATAATGAAGAAACTTTTAATTGCTATGGCTGCTATTGCAGTATCCGTCTCGGCGATGGCTGAGACCAATCCGTTCTTCGACTACAAGAACTGGAAGACTCCGCACCAGACGTATCCCTTCAACGAGATTCGTCCTGAGCACTACATGCCCGCCTTCGAGGAGGGAATGAAACAAGGACTCGCAGAGATTGACGCTATCGCCAACAACCCTGCGGCACCTACGTTCCAAAACACCATTGAGGCGTACGAGAAGTCGGGACAACTCCTCTCTATCGTGGCAGGCTGCTTCTACAACCTCACCCACGCCGAGACCAACGAGCAACTCCAGCAGATTGAGATGGAACTCTCGCCCAAGATGTCGGAGTACTCGGCTACCATTCGCCTGAACGAGAAACTGTTCCAACGCATCAAGGCGGTGTACGACCAACGCGGTTCGCTCCACCTCAACAAGGAGCAGGCAAAACTGTTGGAAGACATCTACGAGTCCTTTGCCAACAACGGTGCCAACCTCAGTCCTGAAGACAAACAGACCTATCGCGAGTTGTCGGCGCGCCTTAGCAAACTGACGCTCACCTACGGTCAGAACGTGCTCAAAGCCACCAACGCATGGACGATGCTCGTTACCCGTGAGGAAGACCTCGCCGGCATCAACGACGACACCAAAGCCATGCTCCGTGACAACGCCAAGAAGGCTGGCAAAGAGGGGTGGCTGCTCAACCTCAAGCCCACCACCTACATCCCCGTGATGCAGGACTGCGCTAACCGCGACATCCGCCGTGAACTCTACACCGCCTACAACAGCCGCTGCATAGGGGGCGAGTTCGACAACACCCAAGTCATTATCGACATCGTCAACACCCGTCTTGAGTTGGCAAAACTCTTCGGAAAACGCAACTACGCCGAGAAGTCGCTTTACAAGACCTGCGCCGACAATCAGGAGACCGTGATGTCGTTCCTCGACCAACTGCGCGAGAACTATATGCCGGTTGCTCTGCAGGAAGTGGCTGAACTGCAAGAGTTTGCCACTGCACACGGGCTCTATGCCACCCTGCAATCATGGGACTGGAGTTACTATTCCAAGCAACTCAAAGAGGAGAAATACGCCATCTCCGACGATGTTCTGCGCCCCTATTTTGAACTCGAGAACGTGAAACAAGGCGTGTTCGGGCTCGCTAAACGTCTCTATGGTCTGACCTTCAAGGAGAACAAGAACATCCAAGTCTATAACCCCGAAGTGTCTGCTTATGAGGTGTTTGACCAAAAGGGCAAGTTCCTTGCCGTGTACTATTGCGACTTCCACCCGCGTGACGGCAAACGTGGCGGCGCATGGATGAACGACTTCCAACCCCAGTATCGCGAGGGCAAGAAAGACCATCGTCCGCACATCGTCAACGTGATGAACTTCACCCGCGCTACGGCAGACAAGCCTGCTTTGCTCACTTATGACGAGGTCGAGACCTTCCTGCACGAGTTCGGTCATGCACTCCATGGCATGCTCACCAAGTGCCAATACTCGGCATTGTCGGGCACCAGCGTACCCCGCGACTTCGTGGAGTTGCCTTCGCAGTTCAACGAGAACTTCCTCGGCGAGAAAGAGTTCCTTGACACTTTTGCCAAAAACTACCTCACGGGCGAGGCTATCCCGCAAGAACTCATCGACAAGATTCAGGCATCCAACACCTACCACGCTGCTTATGCGTGCGTGCGCCAACTCTCGTTCTGCTATCTTGATATGGCATGGCACACTCTCACCACGCCTTTCTCTGTACCCGCTGACCTGACCACCGAAGAGGCTGTCATCAAGTTTGGTAACGATGCCATGGCTTCCGTGCAAGTGCTGCCCAATGTGCCCGGCACGCAGATGGAGACGGCATTCACCCATATCTTCTCGGGTGGCTATGCCGCAGGCTATTATTCGTACAAGTGGTCGGAACTCCTTGATGCTGATGCCTTTAGTGTATTCAAAGAGGCTCAGAAGAAGAACGGTTCTATTTTCGACAAGAAGGCAGCCGACCTCTTCCGCAAGAACGTCCTTGAACGCGGCGGCACGGAGAAACCGATGGACCTCTACCGTCGTTTCCGTGGTGGCGAACCTTCCGTCAACGCCCTCCTTGAGCGTGATGGCATCAAGGCAATCGTGATTAAGTAAGTACATATTCTAAAAAAGAAAAGGGCTACCTTCCACGGGCAGCCCTTTTTTGTTGGTTCATAATTGTTTAGAACGGATAGCCGATGGCAAAGTGAAAACTCATGTCATCTTTCCATGAGAGTCCGTTGGAAACGGTACGCCATTGTGTGCCTGCCATATCGCCGTAGAGGCGACTGGGGTCGTAAAGTCTGACGCCAAAGTCCACGCGGAATACAAAGAATGAGAAATCCAGACGCAAGCCTATGCCATACGCGAGGGCAATCTGCTTGTAGAAGTCGGACTTTAACTTACCTCCCTCATGCCATGCAAAGGCTCCGTGCGGTTGGGCATCATATTCTCGGATAGTCCAGATATTGCCCGCGTCCACAAAAGCAGCCATGTTGATAAAGGACCAAACTTTGACACGATACTCAATGTTGAGGTTTAGGCGAATATCACCTGACTGGTTGTTGAAATCAATGAGTGTGCCGTTACTGCGATAGCCCCCGGGGCCTAAACTGCGGGCTGTCCAACCGCGCACGCTGTTGGCTCCACCTGCAAAATACCGTTTTTCAAAGGGTACGGTTTGTGAGTTGCCATAAGGTACTGCCACTCCTATATCTGCATGATATACAAGGCGATGTGCCTTGTTGAATATCTGGTGGTAGGTGAAGAACAAGTCCCCTTTGGCATATTGCGAGAAGGGTATATTAAATAAGGTGTAACCCGTAGAGTCTTGCGGGAAATGACAAACTTTAGCCAACCCCAACATCAGGTTACCTGCCGTCTCTATGCTGTAATTGACATTATAATAGGACTTTAGCGGTTGGCTCTCCCGATAGGAAGTATATGACCCCGCATACCCCCAACCTACAATAAAGTGATTCTCGTAGGAGTATTTGAGGATGTTGGTGGATTGTAGAAACTGTGCGCGGAACTCATCACTTATCCATGGCAGATAGACATAACTGACATCCAAAAGTTGGAACTGGTGTTGCGGTCGGGTGGAGCGACGACGGAGTTTGTAAGAGAGTCCGCCGTTGAAGATGTAGCGGGTGAATTCGTTAGGGCGGTTTTGATAATTGAAACTCAAGTTGATAGCAGGCGCATTGGGGAATGTGAGTCCTGCTGAGGCTTTTGCCTCAATCGCCCGTCCGCCATTCTGACGCCACTCATAACTGCCCCGTCCGTCAAGGGTGAACTCTTCGGCTCCGCGAAAGAGGTTGCGGTTGATATATCCTACACCTGTGGCAATACCCCAATCACCTGCCGAGTAGGTGCCCTCTATTTCTGCGGAAACGGTATTGAGTTTGCCTCTTGACAACACGATATGGCAATCCAACTCATCAGCCGATACGGGTTGGAAACTGATGTCCACGTACTTGACAGGGGAGAGTTGGTTGAGCCGGGAATATGCCCGCTCTACGTGATGTTCATTGTACATATCACCCGGTTCTATGGGGCAGTTGTGTATCAACACGCGCTCACGGAGCAACGGCTTGCCCACCCATGTGAAGATGTAGCCGTCGTGTGCGGATGTGAGCAAAGTCTCGCCTTCGGGCACATGGTCGGCATCGTAGTCCAAGTGAAAATACACGTTGGCTATGCGGTATTTGCGGAAAAGTTGGTTTTTCTCATTATCAGATAGGTTCTCCACATAGTTTTGCAAACACATCTTGACATCTATCTGCTGACGCCCCATCGTGCTGTCGGCAATAAACTGAATCAACTCCTTGTCAAAATAGAAATACCCGCGTCGCCGCATGGCGGTGGCAATACGTTGCCGTTCTTGGTCCATAAGGTCGGCATTGAACTGCATACCGCTCTCTATGAGCGAGTTACGCGAATCGTTGGCTATCTTTTGCAGGTCGGGTTGCGTGAAAAAAGTGGAGTAGTTGCGCAACGTGTAAGGTTCTCCCGCAGTAACATGATAGGTGATGTCCACTTTGCGCTTCTGCACCTTCATCGTGGTGTCCACACTCGCACGGAAATAGCCGCGGTTCTGCATGGCACGTTGCAGTTGGGTGCAACTGAGGTCGGTGAGTTCGGGCGAGAAAATGACAGGCGGTTCTCCCATCTTGTGGGCGTTGCGGGCGAAAAAGGCATTTGCCTTTTTGGAAGTATCCGCAGGGGCTGTGTTGTAGATGTCGAGTTGCAGTTTCCAAAAGCCCAAGACTTCGGTGTTCTGTTTCTGCTGGAGGTAATCGGTGAGGTCTGACGACTGTACCGCCTTGGTGTCCTCCACTTTGACATGCGCCTTATTGAGCAGGTATTTATCAGCGGGGACGAATTTCGTGGTGTTGCAGGCAGAAAACAAACTGAATATCAGCACAATGAATATGGGCATTACCAAGAGGGACCGCTCTCTGTCTGCCCGTCTGCTGTGCCGTATGTCTGTGATTGGTTTCTGCATAGTTTAGCCTGCAAAGTTACGAAAATATATGCAATTATGCAATAGCATGGGCTTGAAACTAAAATTTTGTAGGAATATGCCGCAAAAAACTACGCACTCCAACTTGTCATCATTCTCGCCATCTCATCGGGTTATTAGTACGAAC
>DLLA01000064.1 GCA_002479035.1 Bacteroidales bacterium UBA7574
CATCGGCGGGTTTCTGAATATGCTGATTGCGGCACGCGATGCCGGTATCAAACGCTTCGTCTTTGCTGCCAGTTCGTCCACCTATGGCGACAGCAAATCGCTGCCCAAAAAGGAAGACGTGATAGGCAAACCCCTGTCACCCTATGCCATCACGAAATATGTGGATGAGTTGTATGCCGATGTATTTGCACGCACGTATGGCACAGAGTATATCGGATTGAGATACTTCAATGTATTCGGGCGCCGCCAAGACCCGCACGGTGCTTATGCGGCAGTCATACCGTTGTTTGTCAAGCAACTGATGGCACACGAAGCCCCCAACATCAACGGAGACGGCGAGTACTCACGCGACTTCACCTACATAGACAATGTGATACAGATGAATATGCTGGCACTGACGACCACCAACCCGCAGGCTGTCAATCAGATATACAACACGGCGTACGGAGAACGCACCACGCTGAATATGCTGGTGGATTATCTGAAAGAAGACTTGAGTCAGTTCGATGCTGCCATCAAAGATATTGTGCCTACACACGGTCCGAACCGTGCAGGCGATATACCCCACTCTTTGGCGTGCATTGACAAAGCCAAAGAGTTACTGGGCTATGCCCCTCAGTACTCGCTGAAAGAAGGGCTGAAAGAGGCATGTGAATGGTATTGGAAAAACTTATAATATACACATAAATGAAAAAAGAGATTAAAATTTGCGTCATTGGCTTAGGGTACGTAGGATTGCCCTTGGCACGTTTGTTCTCAACGAAATACAGCACAATCGGTTTCGACATGAACCAACATCGTGTGGAAGCACTGATGGCAGGACACGATGCAACCTTGGAAGTAAGCGACGAGTTGCTTCAAACCGCAATAAAGAACGGATTCCGTTGTACATCGGACATCAATGAAATACGGGACTGCAACTTCTATGTAGTAGCGGTGCCGACCCCCGTTGACAAACACAACAGCCCCGACCTGACTCCCTTGTACGGAGCGAGTGCCACCGTGGGCAAGGTAATATCCAAAGGCGATATAGTGGTATATGAATCCACCGTTTATCCGGGTGTGACAGAGGACGAGTGCATACCCGTTGTAGAGAAAGTATCGGGACTGAAGTTCAACACAGATTTCTATGGCGGCTACTCGCCGGAACGCATCAACCCTGGTGACAAACAGCACACCGTGGAGAAAATCAAGAAAGTGACTTCCGGTTCCACTCCCGAAATAGGACAATTGGTGAACGAGGTTTATTCGTCGGTCATTGTTGCAGGTACACACTTGGCTCCAAGCATCAAGGTGGCTGAAGCCGCAAAAGTGATTGAGAACAGCCAACGGGACATCAACATCGCCTTTGTGAACGAATTATCCAAAATCTTCACCCGTATGGGGATTGACACCAACGATGTACTGGAAGCAGCCTCCACCAAGTGGAACTTCCTGCCCTTCAAACCCGGATTGGTAGGCGGGCACTGCATTGGCGTTGACCCGTACTATCTGGCACAATGCGCACAGTCATACGGCTACAATCCTGAGATTATTCTTGCCGGACGACGTATGAACGATGGCATGGGGGCATACGTGGCAGACCAAACCATCAAACTGATGTTGAAAAAAGGCATCCAAGTGCTTGGTTCAAAGATTCTGTTGCTCGGATTTACGTTCAAAGAGAACTGCCCCGACTGCCGCAATACCAAAGTGGCAGATATTGTCAAAGCATTGTCCGAGTACGATTTAGGATTGACCATCTACGACCCGTGGGCAAATCCGGAGATTGCAAAACGTGAATACGGCATTGATATAACGAACACGCTCCCACAGGAGCAGTTTGATGCTGTTATTCTGGCTGTTGCCCACAGGGAATTTGAGAACCTGAATGTATCGGCATTGGTCAAACCGCAACACGTCATATATGATGTAAAAGGATTCCTGAACAGGGACATTGTGGACGGAAGATTGTAGTGATGAGTGCAAGATTTGCATACATTGGTGTGCCGTTGTGGTATGGTTGCGACAAAAAAGGGACAGACTTAGCGCCTACGGCTATACGCAGCGGTAATCTTTTAGGCAATCTGCTATCAAAGGGGATTTCTATAAGCGACTATGGTGATATCAATTTAGACACATCTGTGCATGACGTCAAAGATTTTCCCGATCATCCTATATGTCATTATCACGATGTAGTATTGTCTATAGACCGGATACGCGATGTGGTTGAACAGACACAGAAAGCGAACTTTGTTCCCGTTGTCGTAGGGGGCGACCATTCTTTGGGACTGGGGAGCGTGTCCGCATCTGCCAAACGAGACCCCAACATCGGAGTGATATGGTTTGACGCCCACGGAGACATGAATACGGAGGAGACGTCTCCTACAGGACATATTCACGGAATGCCCATGGCAGCCTTGATGGGTCTATGCAAGTCAAGACTGAACGATATCCCCACCAACTATGTCAAACCACAGAATATATTCTGGATAGGTGCACGCAGTTTGGACGCAGGAGAGAAGAAACTCATTGAGCATTTGCATCTGAATGTCTATTCCACAGATGAGATTCATCGCAGAGGAATGTATGGCGTCATGGCTGAAGTTGCCGATAAGATGCAACGGCTCGGCATTAAGAATGTGCATTGCAGTTTCGACGTGGACGCTATGGATCCGACCATTGTTGCGGCAACGGGATGTTTGGTTCCCAACGGACTGAACAATCAGGATTTTGAGAAATTTACCTCATCTCTTTCCTGTAAGGGACAGCATATTACAGCCTTGGATTTCGTAGAATACAACCCGTTATTGGATGATGCGCAGTACACATCTTTGCAGTGGTGCCAAGAGGCTTTGCAGCAACTGTGCAATGCAATTAGTCGAAGCCGTGCATGAGTAAGTTTCAGAAATATATCAGCAAAATCCGAGGCAGCAAAGACGGAAAAGTACTGATTGCCAATTTTGGTTATCTGACGCTGCTACAGATTGCCAGTTATCTCTTTCCCCTCGTCACCATGCCCTATTTGGCACGTGTAATCGGGGCTGAAGGCTTCGGAAAAATAGCCTTCGCATCAGCCTTAATTACATGGTTTCAAACGGTGACTGACTGGGGGTTCAACTACACGGCAACACGTGATGTGGCGCGCAACAGAGAGGATGCGGAGGCTGTGTCGAGAATATTCTCAACCGTGTTGTGGGCAAGGTGCATACTGATGATTGTTTCTTTTCTAGTATTGTCAGTCCTTATTGTTTGTGTACCTGTA
This sequence comes from Bacteroidales bacterium UBA7574, assembly GCA_002479035.1. Lineage (GTDB taxonomy): Bacteria > Bacteroidota > Bacteroidia > Bacteroidales > Paludibacteraceae > Colicola. The sequence continues at coordinate 3,245 of DLLA01000064.1, forward strand.
TTCAAGGAGAATGCAGTCATCATTCTGGTAACATTTTTGCTGGTGCCGGGACACATCATGTTTCCAGATTGGTTTTTCCAAGCCATGGAGCGGATGAAATACATTACCATTTTCAACATCATTATCCGTACGCTGTTTCTTGTGTGTGTATTTATCTTCGTTAAAACTCCGTCCGATTATGTCTTGCAGCCACTCTTTACGTCCGCCGGTTACCTGCTCTGCGGACTGCTCTCCATGTATTACATCACACGCAAGTGGGGATATAAGTTGCAGTTGGTAAAGGTTTATGATATTTGGAAGATGATGAAACAAAGCACCAACATCTTTGTCAACAATATAATGCCAAACTTCTATAATAGTTTCTCCGTTATGCTGTTGGGAATGGTGGGAGGAAACGTGGCAACAGGTATATTGGATGCAGGTTCCAAATTCGTGAATCTTTCGCAGCAGTTCATGAACATACTATCCCGCACCTTTTTCCCTTTCCTCTCAAGGCACATCGAGAAGCACAGGTTCTATGCACGCATCAATATCCTTTGCGCAACTGCCATTTCCATATTGCTGTGCGGATTGTCCCCTTGGTTGATTCACACGTTTTTCACACCTGAATTTGAGGGGGCTGTCAGTGTGCTTCGTATCATGGCTGTCTCGCTGCTGTTTTTGAGTCTGAATGATGTCTATGGAACCAATTATATGGTGCTCAGAGGATATGAAAAACAATTAAGAAATATCACCATCATTTCTTCACTTATAGGTTTTGCCATAGCCTTTCTGTGTATCCGTCAATGGGGGTATATCGGAGCCGCAGTCACCATTGCTGCCACACGAGGATTGATGGGTATTCTGACAATATTGTACATACGAATAATAGAACGAAAATGAAAATAGCCATTCACCGCAACGACAAGTCATACTCCAAGTATTGGGAAGAGTATTGCATCACCCATCACATTGATTACAAAATGGTTAATGCCTACGACACGGATATCATTCGGCAAGTAGCCGATTGCGATATCTTCATGTGGCATTTCCACCAGTTGGACTATCGCGATATGTTGTTTGCCAAACCGTTGTTATTCTCTCTCGAAGAAATGGGAAAGATTGTATTTCCTAACATAGCCACAGGCTGGCATTTCGACGACAAATTAGGTCAGAAATATCTGTTTGAGGCGATGGGGGTCAAAGCGGCTGAGAGTTTTGCTTTCTACGACAAACAAACTGCCGAGCATTGGGTAGAGACGGCTGTCTTTCCCAAAGTATTCAAACTGCGGGGGGGGGCAGGCAGCAGCAATGTGCGTCTTGCACACAACAGGCAAGAGGCAAAGCAACTCATTGCTACTGCGTTTTCCGAAAAAGGTTTCCCGCCGTACCAGGGTATGGAGCGGGTAAAAAGGGCTCTGAAAGGTTGGTTGCATGGCGAAATGTCTGTCAGAAATGTCATCGCTTCCTTCTGCCGGTTGTTCGTCAAACCTGCTACCTATAAGTTGCTCCCCAAGCAGAACGGCTATGCCTATTTCCAGGAGTTTATCCCTAACGACGGTTTTGACTATCGCATAGAGATTGCCGGCGACAGGGCGATTGCTTTGGTACGTTATTGCAGAAAGAACGACTTCAGAGCCTCGGGAGGACACAACGATCATTTTGAAAAAGAACTTATCCAACCGGATGTCATCGCTTTTGCTTTTGATGTCGTAAACAGACTGAAAATGCAGTCTGCGGCGTTGGATATCGTTCGCAATAATCAGACAGGGGAACTCTATGTTATTGAAATATCCTACTGCTATGGCGTGGATCAAGACGAGTTCGAGCATGGCTATTGGACACGCGACGGCAAATGGCATAACGAACCTTTCAACGGTATTCATTGGATAATAGAAGATGTGATTGATGCATATCATAAGGAAGCAATACTATGAGTCCGAGAACGTGGGATAACGAGAACCGCCTGAATGCCGTTGCCAAATATATCGGATTTCTGATAAATCCAATTATTGGAGTGCTGTTGTCTTTGTATCATATCAATACAAAGTCGTCCTTTATCATTCTGTTCCTTGCTTTT
>DLLA01000002.1:0-1034 GCA_002479035.1 Bacteroidales bacterium UBA7574
CTCACACGCGACCACCTCGACTACCACAAGACCTTCGACAACTACCGCGACACCAAGAAGCGGCTCTTCGACAACCTCCCCAAGACCTCCTTTGCCGTCACCAACATGGACGACAAGAACGGGCTAATCATGACGCAAAACTGCCGGGGGCACGTCTTCACCTACTCCACACGTAGCATGGCGGACTTCCGCGGCAAGATACTCGAAGAAGGCTTCGACGGCATGCTCCTGCGCATACAGAGCACGCAAGGGGCGGTGGACACCGATGTATTCGTGCCGCTGGTGGGGCGTTTCAACGTGAGCAACCTGCTCTTGATATACGGTGCGGCTGTCGAACTCGGCTTCGACCCCATGGAGGTGCTACGCGTACTCAGCAGCCTGCACCCCGTCAACGGACGCTTCGAGACCATACACGCCCCGCAGGGCTGGACGGCTATCATCGACTACGCCCACACACCCGATGCGGTGGAGAATGTGCTCCGCACCATCAACGAGATAGTATCGTCCACGGCTGCCAAGCAGCAGCAACCCGCACAGGTCATCACGGTGGTCGGTTGCGGTGGCAACAGGGACAAGGGCAAGCGTCCGATGATGGCGCGAATAGCCTACGACCTGAGCACGACACTCATACTGACCTCCGACAACCCCCGCGACGAGGAGCCCGCAGCCATTCTGCAAGACATGGCGGCAGGTCTCACCGAGGACGAACTCCGCCACACGCTCATCATCGAAGACCGTGCCTCCGCTATCAAGACCGCCTGCACCCTCGCCCGCAAGGGCGATGTGATACTCGTCGCCGGCAAAGGGCACGAGGACTACCAAATCATCAAAGGCGTCAAACACCACTTCGACGACCATGAGGTGGTAAAACAATGCTTATCTGTATGAGATTTTATATGAGACACGATGTGATTAACTTTGGGAGACGACGCGGCTCGCGTCGTCAAGGCTTACTATTGAGCCCCTCCCTTGGAGGGGTTGGGGAGGTCGTCGGGTCTTTATCGAGTCAAGTGTATGAGATTAGTATGAGATTA
>DLLA01000002.1:1094-6634 GCA_002479035.1 Bacteroidales bacterium UBA7574
TTAGTATGTGATTAGTATGTGATTCAGCAAGGGATAAGCAACCCATCCCGACAGCAAAAAATCACCTTACGGATATTAACCATTAATTATTAACTATTACTTAAACAACATGTTATACGAGTTATTCAGCCATCTGAGCAGCGTGCCGGGAGCACGACTGATGACCTACATATCGTTCCGCGCCATCGTAGCGGGCGTATTGGCATTGTGTATCAGTATCTGGATGGGCAACTGGTTTATCAATCTGCTGCGCCGCAAGCACATCTCCGAGACGCAGCGCGACGAGAAGACCGACCCTTTCAATGTCAATAAGAAAGGCGTGCCCACCATGGGCGGAGTGGTTATCATTGCGGCGATGCTCATTCCCTGTCTGCTTATGGGCAGGCTGACCAATGTCTATATGCTGCTTATGCTACTAACTACCATACTGTTAGGCGCACTTGGCTTTGCCGATGACTACATCAAGACATTCCGTCACAACAAGGACGGCTTGAACGGCTGGATAAAGATAGCAGGACAAGTCACCCTCGGACTTATCATCGGGCTCACCCTCCGCTACTGTCCCGACGCGGTGATGAACGAGGTCGTAACCTCACGCATCGAGAACAACATCGAGGTGGTGGAGAAGTCGCCCGACGTCAAGTCCACCCGCACCACCATTCCCTTTGTGAAAGCGCACAACTGCAACTACGCCGACATGTTCTCGTGGCTCGGCGAGACCAACAAATACAAAGCCGGTTGGGTCTTCTTTGTGCTACTGACGGTGCTCGTGGTGGCTGCCGTGAGCAACGGAGCCAACCTCAACGACGGTATGGACGGCATGTGTGCGGGCAACTCGGCGATTATCGGAGCGGCACTTATCGTACTGGCGTATATCAGTGGCAATGTGGTGTTTGCGGACTATTTCGATGTGATGTACATCCCCGGCAGCGAGGAACTGGTAGTCTTCCTTGCCGCATTCGTCGGGGCGTTGATAGGCTTCCTTTGGTGGAATGGTTTCCCTGCGCAAATCTTTATGGGCGACACGGGCAGCCTCACCATAGGCGGTATCATCGGTGTGTGTGCCGTCATCATTCACAAGGAGTTGCTGCTTCCTATCCTGTGCGGTGTGTTCCTCATGGAGAGCGTGAGCGTCATACTGCAGACGCAGGTGTATAAGTTCGCCAAACGGCGCGGCAGGCATATCCGTGTATGGAAGCGCACGCCGCTGCACGACCACTTCCGCACATCCATGGAGCAGGTCCTGCGCAACGACCCCACCTGCTCCGTACTCTGCAAAGGCCACGGCAACCTTCAGCACGAGACCAAGATAGTACTCCGTTTCTGTATCGTCACCCTCCTACTGGCTGCCCTCACGATACTGACACTGAAGATTAGATAGACCCCCTCCGACTCCCCCTTCAAGGGGGGAGGGAGCAGAGTCTATAAAATAATAGACCTATTAGTCCTATAAGACCTATTAGTCCCATTAGACTAATTAGACCCATCGGGTTAATACAGACAACAAATGTATAACAACTAACAAAAATACCCTCTCTGCATTCCCCTCCTTTGAAGGAGGGGTTAGGGGAGGTCTTCTATCTATGAAACGAATAGTCATTTTAGGCGCAGGCGAATCCGGCACAGGCGCAGCAATACTGGCGCAAGCCAAGGGGTTTGATGTCTTTGTGAGTGACATGGGCGAGATAAAACCCATGTACCGTGCTTTGCTCGACCAACACGGCATCGCATGGGAAGACGGACATCACACAGCGGACAAGATACTGAATGCCGACGAGGTCATCAAGAGCCCCGGCATACCGAACACTGCACCGCTTATCCTGCAACTGACGGCACAACACACACCCGTCATCTCCGAGATAGAGTTCGCCGCACGCTACACGCAGGCTAAGATGATTTGCATCACGGGCAGCAATGGCAAGACGACAACCACATCCTTGCTCTTCGATATGCTGCGCCGCGCAGGCTTGGACGTAGGTTTGGCGGGCAACATAGGCAACTCGCTGGCGTTGCAGGTGGCGCAGCAGGACCACGCATACTATGTCATCGAGTTGTCGTCGTTCCAGTTGGACAATATGTATGACTTCAAGGCGGACATCGCTATCCTGCTGAATATCACGCCCGACCACTTGGACCGCTACAACTATGAGTTCCAAAACTACGTGGACGCCAAGTTCCGTATCACACGCAACCAGACCTCGCGCGATGCCTTTATCTACTGGAGCGAGGACCCTGTGATTGACCGTGAGATAGCCAGAATACGCCCGCAGGCAACGCTCTACCCGTTTGGCAGCAACAGTCAGAATATGGCATACACCGACGGCAGCCACCTTGTCTTGGCGGCTCCCGATGCAGTGGAACCGCTGCGAGTACCCCTTGAGGAACTCAGCCTCCAAGGCAGGCACAACCAACTCAACTCCATGGCAGCGGGCTTGGCTGCACAGATACTGCACATCAAAAACGAAGTCATACGCGAGAGCCTGCGGCAGTTCGCAGGTGTGGAACACCGTCTGCAATACGTGGCAACAGTGCGCGGCGTACGATACATCAACGATTCCAAAGCCACCAACGTCAATTCCTGTTGGTATGCACTTGAGAGCATGACCACACCCACCGTGCTTATCCTCGGCGGCAAGGACAAAGGCAACGACTATTCCGAGATAGACGACTTGGTACAAGCCAAGTGCAAGACGCTCATCTTCATGGGCTTGCACAACGAGAAACTGCGCGAGCACTTCGGGGCGTTGGGCTATGTGCCCTCCACCGAGGCTACTCCCGATACCGAGCGCATATACGTGGACACCGACAACCTGCACGATGCCGTACAAGCAGCCTACCGGTTGGCACACGAGGGCGATACGGTACTCTTGTCTCCCTGTTGCGCCTCTTTCGACCTGTTCAAGAGTTACGAAGACCGCGGCGAACAGTTTATGACCGCCGTCCGAGTCCTCTAACCCCTAATCCCTAACCCCTACCCTCTAATTCCTAATCCCTCAGACATGGACAAGAAAGGACTCATAGGACTCTGCCGCGAACGCCTTCGGTACGTGGACAAGACGTACTGGATTCTGTTCGGCATACTGATGATAGTGTCTATTATCGCATTGTTTTCCGCCAGCAGTAGTTTGGCTTTCAAGCAGGACAGCGCACTCGAACCCGTGGCGAAGCATATCCTGTTCATTGCCCTTGGTGCAGCGGCGGCGTTTGTGATACAACTGCTACCCAGCAAGTGGGTGCGCGTATGCGCGTATGCGGGCTTGGCGTTGTCGTTTGTATTGCTGTTGCTCACGTTCACCCCCTTGGGCGTAGAGCATAACGGTGCCAAACGATGGCTGCGGTTAGGCGGCTTCGAGTTCCAACCGTCCGAACTCGCAAAACTGACGCTCCTCATTGTGGTCAGCGACCTACTCAGTCATATCCGCACAGCGAATGACGAGAAGAAGTATTTCTTTATCACACTGGCGGTCACGGCAATGATTTGCCTGCCCATCTTCCCCACCAACCTGTCCACTACGCTCCTCTTGGGCGGTGTGGTGTTTCTGATGTTCTTCCTCGCGCGCGTACATATCAAATACTGGGGGACAACGCTCCTTGTGGCTGTCGGACTGCTGATTGCAGGGTACTTCATTGTCGAGAAAGCGTATATCGAACCCAACCGCGAGGCGGACGGAGTAATGAAGCGTGTTACCACATGGGTGGGACGTGTGGACGACTTAATTGCGGAAATCAAGACCCCTGACGAAGAGTTCACCTTGAACGATGACAACTATCAGCGTTCCCTGTCCAAAGTGGCAGTGGCACGAGGTGGCAAGTCACCCTTAGGCGTACTGCCGGGCAACAGCACCATGCGCGACCGCTTGCCACTGGCGTATGCCGACTATATCTTCGCCATCATTGTCGAAGAGACGGGCATGTTCGGTGCTGTCGGACTGATATTCCTGTACTTGGCTATTCTCTTCCGTGCCTGTCTCACCAGCAGCCGCTATGCCGACTATGCGGCTATGTTGATGGTCATGGGGCTTGCCCTTATGATTACCTGCCAGGCACTGGTGAGTATGATGGTGGTAGTCGGCATTGGTCCCGTAACAGGGCAACCGCTACCGCTCATCTCCCGTGGCGGAACCAGTGTGCTGATAACGGGCATCTATTTCGGTGTCATTATGTGTGTCGCACGCGAGCAGAACGAACTCCATGCCCGCCAGCAAGCCACTGCCGAAGACAGTCGTCAGGAAGTCCCCGACATCCGCTTGGACTGATACGGAATTAGCATCGGCTATATATTGCACATTAACTATTAATTATTAACTATTAACTGAAAACATGCGTTATTTGATTAGTGGAGGCGGCACCGGAGGGCATATCTTCCCCGCCATTAGCATAGCCAACGCCTTGCGCGAACTGGACCCTGAATGTGAGATACTCTTTGTCGGAGCCTTGGGCAGAATGGAGATGGAGCGCGTACCCCAAGCGGGATATAAAATCATTGGTCTGCCGGTACGCGGCTTTGACCGCAAGCATCCTTGGCGCAATATCAGCGTACTCATCGACCTTATTCGCTCCATGCGTCAGGCACGCGACATCGTCCGCGACTTCCGCCCCGACGCAGGGGTCGGCGTAGGCGGCTACGCCAGCGGAGCAGCCATGAAGGTTGCCGCACGTATGGGCGTGCCTATCCTCCTGCAGGAGCAGAACGGCTTTGCGGGGGTCACCAACAAACTCCTGCGCAACGACGCTGCCAAGATTTGCGTTGCCTACGAGGGCATGGAACGGTTCTTCCCAAAAGAGAAGATTATCCTCACGGGCAATCCTGTGCGACAGAACCTGACCTCCGGCACACGCCCTGAGGCACTCGAGTACTTCAATAGCGAGTTCGGTGTGCACTTCACGCCCGACCACAAGACACTCCTCATCATCGGTGGCAGTCTCGGCGCACGCACCATCAACGATGCCCTGCTGGAGGGCATTCATCGCCTTGCGGAAGCCGGCATACAGGTTATCTGGCAGACGGGCAAAATCTACTACGACCATATCCGTGAGGCGGTCAATGCCCTGCCCGATGCGCAGACTATCCTCGCCAACACCATCATCACGCCTTTCCTCAGTCAGATGCCGCTTGCGTATGCCCTTGCCGATTTGGTCATCTCACGCGCAGGCGCGTCGTCCATATCCGAGTTGTGTCTCTTGGGCAAACCCGCTATTCTGGTGCCGTCACCCAACGTAGCCGAAGACCATCAGACGCACAATGCCATGGCACTCGTGCATAAAGACGCTGCCGTCCTCGTCCGCGATGCCGACGCACAGAAAGACTTGGTCACCACGGCACTGTCATTGATTTCGCACAATGCCCGTCTGCAGACTCTCCACACCCATATCCTCGCCCTTGCCCTCCCCGACTCAGCCCGCCTCATCGCTATGGAAGTCATCCGCCTCGCCAAACGAGGATAAAACGCTGACCATTCATTGATTTTTCGCTGTTAACTACGGTACATACACGGTAGATATACGGTTGATATACGGTAGATACACGGTAGATAATCGGT
>DLLA01000124.1:0-5344 GCA_002479035.1 Bacteroidales bacterium UBA7574
CAGGCGTGCGCAGATAAAGCCCGTGACAGCACCCATAAACAGCGAAGGGGCGAAGATACCGCCCACACCACCACCGCCGTTGGTAGCCACAGAGGCGATTATTTTGAGCAGAAGGATAAGCGCGAAATAGCCTATCAGCACCCATGAATCCGTTCCCAAAGCGGCGAAAGGACTATTTTCGATAGCGGAAACCGAGTCTCCGTTGAGCAACTGGCGGATGACATCGTAGCCCTCGCCATAGAGGGGCGGAAAGAGAAAGACCAGCAGACCCAGCACCAAACCGCCGACCAGGAATTTGGCCCACGTCTTCTGCACCTTGTGGCGGAACAGACGCTCCAGGTAGTTCATTCCGCGTGTGAAATACAGGGATACGAGTCCGCACATCACGCCCAAGACAAGGTACAGTGGTATCCGCTCCAGAGAGAACGGTTCGCTGGTCAGCAAGGGGAACATCGCCGTCTGCCCCGATGCCATCATGGATATGGTAGTGGCTGTTACCGAGGATATTAGCAACGGTGCCACCGAGGTCATGGTGAGGTCCATCATCAGCACCTCGAGGGTGAAGACCAGTCCCGCAATAGGGGCTTGGAAGATACCACCGATAGCACCTGCGGCACCACAGCCAATCATCAGCATCATCGTCTTCTGGTCAAGTCGGAAGAGTTTGGCGAGGTTGCTGCCTATAGCCGAGCCCGTGAGCACGATAGGCGCCTCGGCACCCACCGAACCACCGAAGCCGATAGTGAGTGCCGAACCCACGATGGACGTCCACATATTGTGGGCTTTAATGATGGATTTGCGCTGCGAGATGGCGTACAGTATCTTGGTAATACCGTGCGAAATGTCGTCTTTGACCACGTACTTGACGAACAACCCCGCCAGCGTGATGCCTATCATCGGGCAGATAAAATACCAGAAATGGTGGTGCGACACCAACTGCAACTCCACGAACCGCTGTATCCAATGTATCAGCAGTTTGAGCAACTGCGCAGCGCATGAGGACAACGCCCCCACAAAAAAACTGAGCAGCAACACAAGATTCTTCTGCGAGATATGCTGCTCACGCCACGCGATGAAACTGTCGTATGTCAGTCTTGGGTGTCCCAACCGATGCCTCTGTATTTGTCCAAGTCCCACTCTTCGTCCACCTCGTTGAGGTAGATGGTGTGCGGCTCGTCTTCGTCGTTTGTATCTGTATCTTCTTGTTTGTCAACCGCTTTGATATCAATGGGCGCGTGCGAAATCTCAATCACCTGATTCTGCTCTTTGTTGAGTTCCGTCCACAGGATGTCTTTGAGTTCGGTCATGCCCATACCCTGCACACAACTGATTGCCACCACGGGGATGCCGTACTCGTTTTGCAGTTTTTCTACCAATGCTGGCACGTCCAACTCTGGGTCTGCCACATCGCATTTCGAGATAGCCAGCACACGCGCTTTGGTGAGCAACTGCGGATTGTACTTCTCCAATTCGGACAGCAGCACCTCGTATTCGTGGCGGATGTCCTCGCTCGTCACGGGCACCATAAACAGCAGCACCGCATTGCGCTCGATATGACGCAAGAACCTCAGTCCCAATCCTTTGCCTTCGGCGGCACCCTCTATGATTCCGGGTATGTCCGCCATACAGAACGACCGGTTGTCGCGGTACGACACGATGCCCAATTGTGGTGTGAGGGTCGTGAACGGATAGTCGGCTATCTCGGGTTTGGCGGCACTGACCGTTGCCAGCAGCGTGGACTTGCCCGCATTCGGGAAGCCCACCAGTCCGACATCTGCCAGCACTTTGAGTTGCAGCACCACGGTGCGTTCCTGTGCGGGTTCGCCCGGCTGTGCATAGCGCGGAGCCTGATTGGTGGCAGTGCGGAAGTGCCAGTTGCCCAATCCGCCGCGACCGCCCTTCAGCAGAATCACCTCCTGCCCGTGCTCCTTCACTTCGCAGATATACTCGCCCGTCTCGCCGTCATACACCACCGTTCCGCAGGGCACCTCCACCACCTTGTCCTCGCCGTTCTTGCCAAACGAGCGCGAGTCGCCCCCCTTGCCGCCGTCAGTAGCCATAATGTGTTTCTGGTACTTGAGGTGCAGCAGCGTCCACAGGTTGCGGTTGCCGCGCAGGATGACATGCCCTCCGCGCCCGCCGTCACCACCGTCGGGACCACCCTTGGGCAGATATTTGGCACGGTGCAGGTGCATACACCCCGCACCGCCCTTACCCGAGCGGCAGTAAATCTTGACGTAGTCTATGAATGAGGAAGACGGCATTATTTCTGTACCAATTGCAGAATGGTGTCAATCTGGTTGAATGTATCCTCCATCGAGCGGTTGCCGTTGATAGAGAAGTAGTTATGGCGATGCAGATAGAAGTCGCACACGGGTTGTGTCACCTCGTGGAATATCTGGATACGCTTCTTGATGGTCTCGTAGTTGTCATCGGCACGGCCGCTGGTCTTGCCGCGGTTCAGCAGACGCTTGATTATCTCGTCTTCGTCCACGAAGAGGTCGAGCATCACGGCATTCATCTTCCTGCGTTCCAGCAGCAGTTCCAACGCCTCCGCCTGCTCCACCGTACGGGGGAATCCGTCGAAGATAACGCCCTTGCAATCAGCGGGCAGCGAGTCCAGATAATGCTCTATCAGGTGAATCATCTTGTGGTCGGGCACCAGGTTCCCCTTTGAAATCAACTCCTCTATCTCTTTGCCCAACGGGCTGCCCGACTTGATTTCGGCACGCAGCACATCGCCTGTGGAGAGGTGTTGCAAACCGTATTTCTTTACTATCAAATCCGACTGCGTTCCCTTTCCGCTGCCGGGAGCGCCACATAGTATTATATTCAGCATAATTGTCAATTTTCAGCGGGGCATCTGACGTACGCCCCTTTCTTTTTTATTAAGGTTGCCCAACAAGGTTCGGCAATCTCCTTCTTTTGCAATCCGTGCTGGGTGACGACGCGGCTCGCGTCGTCAAAGAGCCAAGCCTGACTCCCCCTTTTCTTCTCACACAAAACGAGTTGCCCCCACGGAGCAACTCGTTAATATGCACACTTTCTGCTAATTAGAGAGCCAAGCCGGCACCTGCCTTGAACTTAACAGCCTTCTTTGCGGGAATCTCAATCTTCTGTTTGGTAGCAGGATTGATACCGGTGCGAGCAGCCTTCTCTACAACGGCAAACGTACCGAAACCAATCATTTGTACGTTCTCACCTTTCTTCAATGCGCCTGCAATAGCGTTAATGGTAGCGTCCAGAGCCTTTTGAGCCTGTGCTTTCGGCATTTGTGCCTCAGCTGCAATAGCAGCCACGAGTTCAGCTTTATTCATAAAAACTATGATTTAATAATTAAACGTTTGATTCCATCGCCCGATATACCTGACGATTTGTGCGCAAAGTTACTACATTTTTCTTATATCGCAAACATTTACCGAAAAAAATACGGTTTTTTCTGCCATTTCCGTCATTTTCCTCTCCTCTTGCATGGTTTTTGTACAACCTCTTGTGCTTTTTTCGTACTTTTGTACCCGATAATTCATTTGGAAACCAACTAAACAAACCCTATATGCGTAACCTACCTCCCGTTACCCGCAACCTGCTCATCATCACGTCCCTGTGCTGGTTTGCGGATACTGTCTTCGCTCGCTACGGCATCAATTTCTCGCAAATCTTCGGCTTGCACTATGTCACTGCCACGCAGTTCCGCCTGTGGCAACCGCTGACCTACATCTTTATGCACGCCAATTTCTCGCACATCTTCTGCAATATGTTCGCGGTCCTCATGTTCGCGCCCGCCATCGAGGAGCGGTGGGGCAGCCGCCGTTTCCTGATATACTATTTGGTTACGGGCGTAGGTGCCGCACTCATTCAGGAGGCGGTCTGGGCTATCCAACTCCAACCCGCACTCAGTGCCTACGAGTTTGATGTGGCCCGCCAACTCGCCAACCGCGTCGTCACCATCGGTGCCTCGGGAGCCGTCTTCGGCATCCTTTTTGCTTTCGCATGGCTCTTCCCCGATGTGCGTATGTTCATACTCTTCATTCCCGTGCCTATACGTGCGCGCGTACTTGTTATTTTGTATGCTTTGGTCGAACTCTTTGCGGGCTTTTCGCCGCTCCCGGGCGACAATGTAGCCCATTTCGCGCACTTGGGAGGCATGATTTTCGGCTGGCTGCTCATACTCTGGTGGCGGCATCGCCACTACTCGGGCTTTGAGAAAACCGAGATGGAGGACAGCAGTTTCAAACGCTGGTGGCAACGCCAATGCCACCTCCTGCAACAGCGTTTCCCGCGTCTCTTCCGCAAACGCAATATGCGGATTCGGCATGACAAATCCAAAGACTACAACGACTACCACTACCACGAGTCGGTCTGACAAGCGGCACTCGTGTTTTCTTCGTGTTCCTCTGCTGCTAATTACGGCAACGAGACGGCAACGACACGGCAACGAGATTGGAGTCTCTCGAAAGGATAAGCCTACACTTTCCTTGAGTGGAACTGCATATCAACACGAAGCCTACCTACTTTTAGGTATTGTGTATTTTAACAAAAAGCAGTACCTTTGCCGCCGAAATGAAACAGTGGTGGTCAAATAACATAGCCGTAGTGCTGATAATATGCTTTGTATGGGCAGGGGCAGGTATGAACAATATCCGCTACTGCTGTGCCGAGTGCAGGCATGCCGGCATAGAGCATATACTGGACCACTCCTGCGACCGAATACACCACCACACTCCCCTTCATAGCCAAGACTGCTGTCACCACGGCGACGGGTGCACCTTCACTCGTTTGCAGGTGAGCGATGGCGGTATCAGCCATACTCTACAGGTGCCCGAAGTAATGACCTTGGACGTACCGGCATTGCCCGCCATAGACAAAGAAATACTGCTCGCCACGGCGAATGTAGAGGAATACAACTGCGAAAACACACGGCAGACACCCCCGCTTACAGGGAGAAGTGTGTCCATCTGTAACCGTTCCATTCTTATTTAGACTACTCACCCCTTATCGCATGAGGGGTACGGACAGCCTGTGGCATCTGTTGTCACGGGAGTATGGCATTTATATGTAAGTGCCTAAAAACAATCACAGGTAACATAATATAAAAGATAGCAACATGAAGTTCAATCACATTGTATTTATTGCACTGATGGCATACACAGCTTTGGCGTTAGGCGGGTGCCACGGGCAACACACACACCACGAACACGACCACGCCCACGACCATGAGGAGGCAGAGCACCACGACCACAAACAGGGCGAGATAGTATTCTCACCGGAGAAGGCGGCTGCGGTGGGCTTGCAAACAGAGACCATCGTGGCACAACCCTTTACGGAAGCCGTCAAGGTATCGGGG
>DLLA01000124.1:5486-5642 GCA_002479035.1 Bacteroidales bacterium UBA7574
TACGCAAAGGCGAGGTGCTGGCGCATATCTCCGTGCGTGGTATAGCGGCAAGCGACCCCGTGGAGACGGCGCGTATTCAATATGAGACCGCCCGCAAAGAGTATGACCGTGCGCAAGGACTGACCGGCAGCCAAATCATCTCGGCACAGGAGATGG
>DLLA01000110.1 GCA_002479035.1 Bacteroidales bacterium UBA7574
AGAATATCCGCGACGTTATCCCGTTCCCCCGCACCCCAAAAACCGCCGAGTTCTAATCCGTCGGGCACACACAGGCATTCATCATCCGAGAGTTGCAAGATATGATACAGACCCTTTCTATACGGAACTTCAAATCCATCACCGACCTCACGCTTGAGTTGGGCAATCTCAATGTACTCATTGGGGCAAACGGTTCGGGGAAATCCAATATCCTTGAAGCGATTGGTATGGCGGCTACCGAAAGGGATAACCATATCAAAATCAACGAGTTGTTCTACAAAGGCATCCGCATTGCCAAGCCCAACCTTATAGCGGGTTCATTCCTCGGCAGGAAAGATTCCAATGTCATACAACTCTCGTTTCAGGACGCGCAAGGCACGCTGGACTATCGCATTACCAACGACAACCCCGAGGACATCTATGCCGATTGGACGGCTGTCCCTACCCTGTCTTCGCCGCAAGTTTCATCGCTAAAAAGTGACCTCGCCAAGTATGTCATCTACTCCGCATCTATTGATGCCCTGCGGGGACTTTCCAGCGATAGTTACCAGATTCCGTTGGGCTTGCACGGCGAAGGGTTAGACGTTTTCATCGGCACTATGGCACCGCAGGACCTGCATACTATTGTGCAAGAGGCGGCACAGTGCATTCCGTGGATACAGAACATCTTCATTGACCAAAGCGAGACATACAAGATGCAGGGCTAGAAGTTGGGGCGTAGCAAATCCAACCTCTACTTCCAAGACCGCTATATGAAGCGCGGCAACAACATCTTCTCTGCCGAAAACGCAAACGAAGGTGTGTTGGAGTTGCTGTTCTACCTGTCTTTGTTCAGCAGCAACCGCACCCCTGCGCTCTTTGCTATCGACAATATCGATAACGGTCTCAATCCGCGCCTGTGCCGACACCTGATAACCATGCTTACCCGACTGGCGGTATCCAACGGCAAGCAGGTTATCCTCACCACGCAAAACCCTGCCGTCTTGGACGGCATGAACCTCAACAACGACAGCCAACGGCTCTACATCGTCAGCCGGAACGACGAGGGCAGGACAATCGCCAAGCCCCTGCGAACCAAAGCGGACAATGGCAACCGTATGAAACTGTCAGAGATGTGGATGAACGGACTTATTGGTGGCGTACCCGATAACTTCTAAAAAGCGGGCTGATATGCGATATGGTATCATAGCGGAAGGACAGGCTGATGTATGCGTCATACGATGCATTCTCAAGTATCTGTTGCACGTGGATAGCAGTAGCATATACGCTATCCGTCCACGCGAAATGGTGGACGAGACTGACAACAGCGACTTGCGCTTCAGCAACTGGGAGTTGGTGCTGCGCACCTGTGCCGACGACCATATCCTCGCCTCATTCTTGGATACCATTGACGAGGACGGAGTTATCATCGTACAGATTGACACTGCCGAGCGGGGCGAAGCCAACTACAACATTCCCTTGCCCATACGCACAGCAGGCACCGAGTGGAGCGATTATTCGACCACCCTTCGCCAAACGGTACGGGACAAGATACAGGCATTGGTGCCTGCCCAATACCAACAGCGTATGATATACGCCATTGCCATTGAAGAAACGGATGCCTGGCTCATTCCTATCTTCGACGAAAGGAGCAGCGACACTGCCTCGTACGTAAGACCCAAGGAGCGGTTGCAATCCGCAATCGGCACGTTGGGAAGAAAAAAGAACAAATACATTGATGCCAATCGGGGACATTTGGACTACTACCAGATTGCGCTGCAGTACAAGCACAAATTGCCCACCTGCCGCCTGCACAACCGCAGCCTCGACCTGTTCTGCAAAGAACTGGAGAGCATCGCTATTGTATAAAAGAACCAACTAAAATCAGTATTACTTAAAAACAACGTGTTTATGCGAAAAACTATCTTTGCTTTTCTGCTGACTATCGCCACTTTGGCTTCCGCCACGGCTTACGCAGACGATGCTACCCGATTGGTAGGGCGTCTCGTTTCCGCCGGCAACCAAGCCATTGCGGGCGCCACAGTCACGCTCGGCAATCAGGGCATCTCTACCACGACCAATGCCAATGGTGAGTTCTCGCTTACCTATCTCGAGCCGATAGACGAGGAAGTCATCCTCGAAGCAGACGGCTATGTATCTGACATTCAACTTATTCAGTTACAGAAAGGGCAACTCAACAACCTCGGCGACATCACCATGCAGGTGGACATCGCACGCGAGGCGCAGGAGGAGGTGCTCCTCAATCTTGCCGAAGCCGACCTCAACGACGACGAAGGCAAGACCCAATCCATGGCGTCTGCCTCCAGTGCCAGTCAGGATGTCTTCAACTCCACCACCTCTTTTGCTTGGTCCAACGCACGCTATCGTGCACGCGGCTACGAGCAAATCTACGAGCAGAACTACATCGAGGGTATCTCATTCAACTCGGCAGAGCGCGGGCAGTTCAACTTCTCCGCAATGGGAGGACTCAACGACGCTACGCGATACCGCGAAGTGGTGGAGGGCATAGAATCCAACAACTTTACGTTTGGCTCACTCGGCAAATCCACCAACTATCTGCAGTCGGCCACCAACTACGCACAAGGCTGGAAAGTAGGTCTCGCAGGCACCAACCGTAACTACAAGGGTGCCGCACGTGCCACTTATGCCAGTGGTCTGCTCGACAACGGCTGGGCATTCGCCGCCCAACTCGCTTGGCGTTACAGCCCGTATATTGATGTCAAGGGACGTATCGGCGAGGGTATCACCTACAATTCCGTAGGCTATTTCTTGACTGCCGAAAAGCAATGGGGTAAGGATAAGCGACTCTCCCTCATCACGTTTGGTGCTCCTACCATGCGCGGACAATCGGCTGCCGTTACCCAGGAGACATACAACCTTACCAATCAGTACAACCGTACCTCATGGGGCTACAACAACTACAATCCCTATTGGGGCTACCAGAACGGACAAGTACGCAACTCGCGTATCGTGAAGTCGTATGACCCGACTGTCATTGCCGCTTTCGACTGGAACATCGACGAGACCAACCGCATCAAGTTCGGCTTGGGATACCACTACTCGTTCTATTCCAACTCCGCCCTCACGTTCTACAATGCGCCCGACCCGCGCCCCGACTACTACCGCAATATGCCGTCCTTCCTTTATGACGGGCAGATTGACAAAAACGGCAACTTTATCGGCAAGACGTGGAACGGCTCCGATTGGACAGGCTCTTCCTTGGGTACGGGCTTCAACTACAACGGCACCTACGTAGGTCCCTCGGTGGACATGAGTACCTACTCCACCCTCACCGACTTGTGGACCTCTCGCGACGACAAGACCACACAAATCGACTGGGACGCTCTCTATGCAGCCAACTATGCCAACAATGCCAACAACCCCGAAGGCTCGGCACGCTACATGGTAGAGCGTAGGCACAACGACATACAGGAGGGCATGCTCAATATCAACTACCGCAACACCTCCGTGGACCACCTCACCGCTACTGTCGGCTTGGAAGCCAAAGGTTCGCAGGGTATCCACTACAAGTCGGTGGACGACCTGCTCGGTGGTAACCAATGGATTGACGTGGACCCCTTCGCAGAACGCGACATCAAAGAATTGGCAACCAACATCGGCATGACGCAGGAGGACATCAACAATGTCAAACAGAACAACCTTGCCAACCCCAACGCTGCCATCACCACCGGCGGACGTTTCGGATACGACTACCGTATCAACATGATGAATGCCAAACTCTGGGCGCAGAACGAGTGGAACTGGAACGAAGTGGACCTCTACTACGCACTGCAGTTCACCTATTCGTCTATGCAGCGTACCACCAACATGGTCAATGGTCGTGCATGGTACCTCGCACGCCTCAACCCCGACTATGCGCAGTACTACCTCGGCAGTCAGGCACAGAATGTACTGGATGGCAACTATCCCGCCGCAGGTTCTGCGCTGGTTGGTTACGCACACCACTTTATCGACCCCGCATTCAAGATAGGTGCCACCTATAAGATTAACGGACGCAACCAATTGAAGGTCAATGCCATGGCGGAAACCAAAGCACCACTTGCACGTGACGCTTACATATCCCCGCGTGTGCACGACCGTGCCATTGAGGCAATCTACCGCCACGACCAGGCTGCCGCTTACGCAAAGCGCGACGGCACTTCGTGGTTGCATGAGTATTTCGGTGCCAGCCAAAAGATGGCAAGTGCCGACCTCACTTACTCATTCAACTATCCCGTTGTGCGTGGTCGTATCACAGGATTCTATACACAGTTCTGGGACGGTACCGAACTCAACGGATATTACGACGATGAAGCACGTACCTTTGTCAATCAGGCACTCACGGGCATCGACCGCCGTCACATGGGTATCGAGGCAGCCGCAGCAGTCAAACTCGGTCTCTATTTCACACTCACGGGCGTGGTCAGCGTTGGCGACTACCGCTACACCTCCAATGCCTACTCTATCACTTCCGCCGAGAACGGTATGGCATTGGCAGAGAATGTCGACGGGGCTATCTACGAACTCCGCGACAGCGTACTCATCAACGGACTCCGCGTCGCTACCGGTCCGCAAGTAAACACCAGCCTCAAGTTATCCTTCTTCCATCCGAAGATGTGGTTTGCCGACATCACTGTCAGTTACTTCGACTGGAGTTACCTCGACTATGCGCCATCCCGCCGCATGAAAGGTCTGTACACCGGTGTACGTGCCGACGGCAGTGCCGTAAACGGTTGGTATGGTTCCAAAGAATCTCCCAATGGAGGTGCCAAAGGACCTGATGCCATTGTCAAAGACGAAAACGGAAATGTGGTTTATGATAAATATGGTATTCCTACCCTCAAGGCTCCTTACAACCAACTGGCAGACCAAGAGATGCTCACGGATGCCCAATGGTACAACCGTTTCCTCGTGGATGTTAGTGTAGGTAAACTTATCTACCTCAAAAACCGTCAGTCAATCTCTATCAATTTGACTGTAAACAACTTGCTCAACAACACCCGCTTTAAGACAGGTGGTTACCAGCAAGCACGCTTGCCACGTGGTACATACCAGAGAACGGACGACAACAGCAACTCTGTCATTACGTCCAACGTATGGAAATTCCCTTCTAAGTATTATTATGCTTGGGGAACTAACTTCTATCTCAATATCCAATATAAATTCTAAGCAGTATGAAGAAGTTTCTATATATCGCCCTTGCGGCAGTATGTTTTGCTTGCACACCAAAGCCAATCAACGAAGATACTCTCTTTATCAATGACGAGCAGGCAAACGAACTAATCCAACAAGGTGAATTGCTGACTATCAACGAGTTCCTTGACCGTTATATGACAGAGGAAGGCAATTACCTCAGTGATACAACACAATATCGCACACGTGCCATATACACCAATGGAGGAAACACCTACTATCTGTTTTCGATAGACACCATTTCCAAAACGGAAAAGCCGGTGTACATTCGCGGACGCATTACCACAGATGACTATGCAGGCAATTTCTACAAAAACATTTGCATACAGCAAATGGTGGACGGCGAACAGCAGGCACTTCGTATCTCCGTGGACGCAGGCTCTGTCGGTGGTCTCTATCAAATCGGACAGGAAATACTCGTGCGTGTGGACGGCTTGGCTATCGGACGTTATGCCAACCAACCACAATTATGTGTGCCATCCTACAACGATAATGTGTATGCCTACAATGCAACAGAAAAAGTAGGTTGGGCACCGGGACGTATTCCTATGGCTATCTTCAAAGCGCACGTACAATGTATCGGAAAGCCGGATGTATCCAAGTTGGTATATACGGAAATGACAATTCCTGAATTCAAAAACATTCACGATGTCATAGAAGCCCGCAAGTTGGATGGTATGCTTATCCGTATCAATAATGTGCATTACACAGGTCAATACGAGAATAATGGTTCCCTTGACACATGCACAACGGGAGACCCCGAGAAAGACGGCAATGCCAATGTCTTTGCACCGACTACGGGAAATATCGGCTATCCACAAGGTCGTATTATCAGCGATGGAACCAATACTACATTGGTATCATCGTCCGAGTATGCCAAGTTCGCACACTTCTATCTCCCCGGCGCAAACAATGAAGGGAAAGGCGTTGAGAATTGCCCCAACTATACAGGAACCGTATCGGGTATTGTAGGATTCTATGCCGACAATGGCAGCAGCCTTACCAGATATGGTATAGATGGCTACGAATGGTCTGTCGCTATCCGTTCTTTGGACGACCTTGACCTCCGCGACATCGAAGGCAACCTCTGGCCTCGCATCGAGTACTCCAAATAATGC
>DLLA01000108.1 GCA_002479035.1 Bacteroidales bacterium UBA7574
ACGACTATATCCGCCTGCGCAATTCCGTCACGATGAACATCACCGCCAATGGGGAAGACGCTATCAACGGCAACGACTATCTCATCGTGGACGGCGGGACGCATACGATTAACGTCTCCGCCGACAAAGGCAAAGGACTCAAAGCCGATACCATTCTCATTGCAGGCGGCACCACCAACATCACCTGTACGAGCAGCACTGCCGAGGGTATCGAAGCCGACTATCTCACTATCAATGATGGTCTCGTAGAGTGTCTCGCCAAGGACGACGGCATCAACGCCGACAAGAGTATCATTATCAACGGCGGATATATCTACACCCACGGCACCAACAACGACGGACTGGATTCCAACGGCACTATCACCATCAATGGCGGTGTCATTGTGGCGGTGGGTACGCAGACGCCCGAGGAAGGCATTGACTGTGACCAGAACAACTTTACCATTACGGGCGGTATCATTCTCGGTATCGGCGGCGCAAGCAGTACGCCCACATCCGCTACCTGTACGCAACCGTCGCTGCTCTATGGCGGTTCTTGCACGGCAGGCACCCGCATCTCATTGCTTGACTCGGACGGCAACATCGTTCTCTCGTATGTTCCCGAAACCACATTCCGCCAAATGACGCTCCTGCTCTCTTCGCCCTCTTTGTCACAAGGTTCCGCCTACACCCTCGTCTCCGGCGGCACCTACACAGACTCCACATCCGCAAGCCCAAGCAACTCATCAGCAAGTTCCGCTACAGATGCCCTCAACTTCCACAACCTGACTAACGCAGGCACGCTTACATCCCCCACAACCCTCACCACAGTTTCTTTAACCTCAGTAGTAACCACTGCCGGCACCACATCAGGCGGCGGTGGAGGTGGTAACCCTGGCGGCAACAACCCTGGCGGTGGCCCCGGCGGAGGAGGTGGCAGATGGTAAGTACCAAATTTTATAACCTCACTTTCACCAGCACATGCACATCCGTGCGTGTGCTCTTTTTGTCGTGCGCCTCTGCCCATTTCTTCCCGTACACTGTTTCCGACAGCCGCAGATACACCGACATCACATCGCTAATCTGATACCGTGCGTTTAGGTAGCACCTGCCGCCCACACCATACACATTTGGGAACGAGTACGCATACAGCACATCATGTTCGTAGGCATAGATGCGGTTGTACCACAGCCGCGCATCAAACGCCTGCAACCGCACTTGCAGTACTATCGGCACACGTTCCAACCGATATTCCACGTCCTGAAACACAGAGAAACCGTGCCCCAAACCATGCCTTGCGTCAATGGCGTCCGACCTACCTATATACGTGTCCGCCTTCACCATATTGGCATCCAATTGGGTTCGGAAACGCCACTGCGGCAATTCATAAGTAAACTGGTAGCGGAAAGCGTATGTATCCCGGTTATCCTGCCTGCGTGCCCGCACGCGCCATGTCATGCCATATATATCCGTCGGCGTGAAGTCCGCTTGCAACAAGCCGTCATACCCGCTACGGAAACCGTCAGCATAAGCCGCCAATCGCCAATGTTTCAGCCTGTTAACCTCTGCTCCTACATAGAAACCGCTTTCATCATTCAAACGGCTGTGCTCAGATAGCGAGTAGGCATACCGATTGTTGTAATGCGGTGAGTAATAGCGATATATAGCCAGTACACCTACCCCTGATACGGGTGTAAAACGTGCTCCGGCTATCGTCCCCGCACCCCAATGCTTGCCCTGCGTAACTGCCACTTCACCCCACAAATCCACACGCCCGAAGTTGTAGCGCGCATTGAGCCCTACCACGGCTTGGGATGCCTGCGCCGTGTCGGAATACAGGTTCTCTATTGCGGTAATGCCCACTTTCAGTTGCCGCCATCGTCCTGTCACGTTAGCACCCAACACGTGATGCCATGCGCTATCCTGCTGTTGCTGAAGTGAATAGAGTGTCGAAATATCCGCCCTCCCCACACGTGCCGTTGCCCCAACACCGTGAAACGCCTGATAATCACTGCTCACAGACGTGTATTTCCGCACTCCTTCCTGCTGACTGGACACACTACGCAGATACCCGCTCTTGCCGAAATGGAAGGGTGAACCTAACACTAATCCTTGCCCGAAAGCAGCCTGGAAATCACCTGCCACTATCGACTTGAAGTGCCCCATATCACGCAGTTGTACAAAGCTCCCGTATTGCATATCCCGCCACCTTGCACCGGTTGGGCGGCACCATGTCAATCCCATCTGCACCCTGTTCTGATAGTTGAACCGGTACCGCAGTTTCCCATAGAAAGGGTCCGGCGACAGGTTCTCGCAGTTTCGGGCATCGGCACGCAAGGTCAGTTCGTGCCGCGCATAATGGAATACCTCACGGAAATAGAGTTTATCGTCTTTCTCTGCCGCGCCAATCGTGACAAACGGCAACAGGTTACGCACATCGTAGTCCTTCAGTTCGGGAATCAATTGCAACTCATACAGCGACTGAAACGGATGCTTGTCCTGATACATCAAAATAGCATCAATCTGTTCATCATCAAGGAAATACAACCTTTGCAACTCTTCTGCCGAAGTGTGGTTCAAGTCTATCGGATTCGATGCTATCTCCATCAGTTGCTCTTGCACATCCTCCATGGGCGCACTGCCGTACTCCGACAATTGGCTGTGAATATCCGTCAGAATATCCTCAATAGTTATCGTCTGCGCCATAGCGTAACCACCTATCAAGCAGCACAATATGACAACTATCTTGCACATGGCCATCTGTAACTTATCCGTCCTTGGCACGTCACGCCCAACGTGGAGTTCAATTCAAAGTGTGCATCAAATTGCAGCCTGTCCCATATCACACCCAATCCCATACAGCCAACGAACTGCTGCCTATAGTACACGCCCGCTTTAATCACCAGCAAATCAATGGCTTGCCATTCCAATGCCGTAGCAATCCGATACGTTGTTCGCACGTCATAGTCCACCTGCATATCCCAACGCAAGTGCTTCACTATCTGGTAATCTGTCCCTACCGAATACACAATGGGCAGTGTCCGGTCTGCATCTTCCTCAATGTGTATCTGCTGCCAAAACGGATTGAAAGCATGTAGCCCGAGCGTCAGTTTGGCTGTAATATCCACGGTCGCACCTATCTGCGGAACAAACGTACCGCGATATTTGAGTTCATCACCGCAATAGATACCCATATAGTTGCCCTGTAGTCCCAATGAGAATCGCCCGAAAGAACGCGACAGTGTCACACCTGCCATCATCTCTTGGTATTTGGCATACCCGAAGAACGCGAAACTCACGCCCACATTCACATATCGGTTGCAATATGCCGCCTGCAACAGTGCCGTATTCAGTGCCGCCAGCATATAGCGGTTTTCGTATTGCGCTGCCACTTGCACCTCGTCATCTTGCACCAGCGATGCAGGATTGTGAAACGCCGTCCACGTATCCGTCCTCGGAGTCTGAATATCCGCAATCGCATTCGACGACGGCACCACATACA
>DLLA01000201.1 GCA_002479035.1 Bacteroidales bacterium UBA7574
CATACTAATCACATACTAATAACCCGTTAATCACCCGATGAGGACACGAGAAGAAAACGAGACGCAAATAACACATTCACCACAAAATCAACATAAAATCACCACAAAATCAATATAAAATCAGCACAAAACCAGCAAAGGCACTTGCACAAACAAGAAAATTGTACTATCTTTGCAAATTGAAATCAATAATAATCACATTATGAAGAAATTTCTCTTTATCATTGCGGCTACGTGCCTGTCGGCACAAGCCATGGCACAGACAGCAGGCGAGCCCCAGCCGTCCGTCACCGTTGAGCGGCTGACAGGACAAGATTTCGCTTACGCACTTGCACAAATAGGCAAACTGACTTTTGCCAATGACTCTATATTATTAGTTGCGCATGACGGTACCACCCTCGGCAAGGAAGCAATAGCCAAGACCCGCAAAATCGTCTTTGAGAACATGGAGGAGCCCGCAGCCGCGCCTGAAACCCCATCAGCAGACATCCGCATCTACCCAAACCCTGCAAGCGACCACTTGACAATCAGCGGCTTGGAGGCAGGAACCACTATCCGCATCTATGCCAACGACGGCAAACTGGTAGAGGTTGCCACAGCCGAAGGCACCACCATTCTGCCCGTCTCGCACCTCGCACAGGGCACATACCTGCTGCAAATCAACACCTCCATTGTCAAATTCATCAAGAAATAAGCATTATGAAACACGTATCACTTCTTCTCGGCGTGCTCCTCATCAGTATGAGCAGCATGGCGCAAATGTACCTCTGGCAAGGCGGACAAAGCACTCCTGCCAACCTGGACAGCATCACGTTCTCAACCAATGCCAAGCCCGACAATACGTTTATCGTAAAACCCTCTATGGCAACCATACAGGCGAACTATACGTTGCAACTGACACTGACGAAGAACGCCCTACCCGCCACGTCCTACCGGTGGACTTCCAGCAATGAGGGTGTCGCTGTTGTCAGCGAACAAGGGGAGGTTACCGGTATTGCTGCGGGCATGGCTATCATATCTGCCACCGCAGGCACACGTTCACAAACGTGTATCCTTACCGTCCGTGACATCAATGACTTGTGGCTCCAAGAAACAGAAGCCACGATGTTTGTAGGTGCTACCAAGCAATTAAGTTACAAGTGGTCCCCTAACTATTATGAAATTCCCACGGTTGATTGGACATCATCCAACCCCGCAATCGCATCGGTGGACGAACAAGGAGTTATCACCGCCCTGTCGGAGGGGGTTGCCACTATCTTCGCCACACACAATGACCTGACAGACTCGTGCAGCGTTACCGTTATCAAACCACAGGATGTCAGCATAGTATTTGTACCCTCATCATACACTATACCTATAGATGGCGAAGCACTCCGTCTGACTCCCAAAATCACGCCTGCCAATATCTCTGTAGGCGTCAACTGGACATCTTCCGACAACAATGTCGCTACGGTGGACGAAAATGGTAATGTCACACCTCACAGCATTGGCGAAACGACCATTACCGCTGCTGTCAAGGGTACCACTGTTAGCAGTTCATGCACCATAAAGGTCACCTCATTTGAAGGCAGTTTGACATTTGCGGAAGCGTATATCGGCATAGAAGATTGCGACACCTCCAAAACTGTTGTTTACGAACACAGCACATTGGGAACGCTCAATGTATATGTCGCCAAAGGACGCATCCAACTTTTCACCAAAGGACTGTATTTCAATGATTCAGGTCGGTTGGACGGTGCCAAAAGAGGCGGTTGGATTTATATAAATGCACCGTTAGCATTGGCTTTCCCCGACAAGAACAAGAATAACACCAATATGGCACAATACCCCGATGGCGTATCATTCAGTATGGGGGATTATACGATTGACCTGAATCCTGCTGATACCAATGACATCAAATGGCATCATGCGCAAAAGGGCTATGTGGATAACCAAAAGTTCATGGGGTATATGAACAAATGGTTGGAAGACTTTAATAAAAAGGGCGAGTTTACCCAAGACAACTACCAAAACTTTGCTTATGCCGGTGTCCGCGGTCTTGGAGGGACAAAATTTATTTTGAAACAATATGCCGTTGACGAATATGACAAAGGCAGTTACGAGGCATATCCTAACTGGCTGTGGGAATATACTCCGAATGGCATTGTTACCGGTGGCAAGTTATACGTTTCCGGTAAGGAAGGTTCCAGTCGGTTTATGCAAAAAATTGACTATATGAATGTCAATGTGAAGTTTGTGGCTACCGACACCACAGGCATCCCAGGTGTTTACTCTGTAGAGGAGGATGGCAAGTATGTAATCAAGAGTACCGGTGTAGAGTTTGGCGAAGAGAGAAACTATGTGACAGGTACCAAGCCCGCAGAAGCACCCGTCAAAGCACGTGGAAACGGCGGTATCAATATCTTTGTGGACCATATTATTCCGCACGTAAGTGAGTTGCCTGCAACAAATGCGACCGACATCATATTGCCCAAAGAGGCTAATCTGCTTTCTGTCAGAAAATAACAATATTGTATAGAAAGCAACGGCCTGATTGCCTGACATAGGTCAGGCAATCTCTGTTTGATTATACTTGCAGGTATCAAATAAATGTAGTAAATTTGCAGGCGGTTTTAGGACTACATAAAAAAGTACCGATATGAGCAAGAAACATATAGCCATAGTGTGTGGCGGCGACAGCAGCGAGCATGATGTGAGCCTGCGCAGTGCCGCGGGGATATGGTCGTGGATAGACAAGGAGAGGTTTGATGCCACTATTGTCACCATTCAAGGCAGCAACTGGGAAGCATTGGACGATAACAATGTGAACGACAGCGTATTGCATGACAATACAGGCACGAAATGGGTGCCTGTGGACAAGAACGACTTCTCGACTGTGCGCAACGGGGAGAAGGTGCGCTTTGACTTTGCGTATATCACTATACATGGAACGCCCGGGGAGAACGGGCTGCTGCAAGGCTACTTGGAGATGATGCGTGTGCCCTACTCGTGCTGCAATGTGCTGGCGGCGGCATTGACATTCAACAAGTATGCGTGCAACCATTATCTGCAGGATTTCGGCATACGAATAGCACCGAGCGTACTACTGCGTAAGGCCTCCCCTACCCCTCCAAAGGA
>DLLA01000033.1:0-1960 GCA_002479035.1 Bacteroidales bacterium UBA7574
TTATACGGCAATTAACGGAGGCCATTTCATTTTCTAAGGAAGTTACGATGAGTTTTTAATGGTTCTGCATGGGCATTAATGGAGACGACTAATTGGTGGCAATGGAGAAAATTAACGGACAATTATATGGCAATTAACGGAGACTCCATACCGGATAATGAATTCGTGGTCAATTCGTGGATAATTATATGTTTTTCAGTGTTTTAATGGATTATTGGCAGTGATTAACGGAGAACGGGGGTATCTTGTGCGCATGTTGCGCACAAGAGGTTTTGCTGGCTTTGGATGTTTTTTCCCGACTAATGCCAAAATAGGTGCATTTTTATTGTGCTGTTTATCATGATGTTACAAAGAAAATGCATTTTTTCTTTCTCAAAAGTGTAGTTTTTTGCTGTTTTTTGCATTATATATACGGAGAGGTAGTTGCATAGGGCACATTCTTGTATTGTCTCTTTGTTATGCTATCCTTGGAAGAAGTCGGAAACCTGCAAAAACAGGGACGAAGATGGGCAAAATCAACAGGTTTTGACAAATAAGTTGTGAAAATGACGTGTTTTTTGTAACTTTGCAGGCGGTACGGATATTAATTGTTGTGTGAATATGAATTATCTGAATGAGTTGAATCCGTCGCAGCGTGCGGCGGTGGAATATAATGAGGGACCGCAACTGGTGATAGCCGGTGCAGGTTCGGGTAAGACCCGCGTACTGACCTACAAGATAGCCTACCTGCTGGAGCACGGCATACCCGCCGGGCATATCCTTGCACTGACGTTCACAAACAAGGCGGCACGCGAGATGAAAGGGCGCATTGCGCAATTGGTGGGCGACGAGGTGGCACGCTACTTGTGGATGGGGACATTCCACTCCATCTGCGCACGCATCCTGCGGCAAGAGGCAGACAAGATAGGCTACACGCGCGATTACTCGATATACGACACGACGGACTCGAAGTCGCTACTGAAACATATCGTGAAGGATATGCAGCTGGACGAGAAAGTATATAAGGTGGGTACGCTGCTCAGCCGTATATCGATGGCGAAGAACCACCTGCTCTCCCCTACCCAATACGCTGCGAACCGCGAGTTCACGATGCAAGACCGCTTCGAGCGTCTGTACGAGATGACGCGCATCTACACGGAATACAACCGCCGTCTGCGCACTGCCAATGCGATGGATTTCGATGATTTGCTGTTTATGACCAATGTGCTGTTCAAGCAAGACGAGGAGGTGCTGCGCAAGTATCAGGATATTTTCCGGTATGTATTGGTGGACGAGTATCAGGACACGAACTACTCGCAATACCTGATAGTGAAGCGATTAGCCGAGCCACAGAACAACGTGTGCGTGGTGGGAGACGATGCGCAGTCGATATACTCGTTCCGCGGAGCGAACATCGAGAACATACTGACGTTCCAGAAAGGGTACGCCAATGCGCAGTTGTTCAAACTGGAACGCAACTACCGCTCGACACAGACGATAGTGAATGCCGCTAATTCACTGATAAGGCATAATAAAGGGCAGATATTCAAGGAGGTATATTCGGAGAAAGAGCAGGGCGACAGGTTGCGGCTGTCCACCTACATGACCGACCGCGATGAGGCACAGGCGGTGGCTCAGCAGATAAAAATGCTGATGAAAGCAGGTGCGAAGGGCGATTTGACCTACGATGACATCGCGGTGATGTACCGCACCAATGCGCAGTCGCGTGTGATAGAGGACGAGTTGCGGCACCTGTCTATCCCGTACCGCATCTACGGAGGCACGTCGTTCTACCAGCGCAAAGAGATAAAAGATGCGATTGCGTATTTCCGCATAGCGGTGAATCCGTCTGACAATGAGGCACTTCTGCGGGTGATAAACTACCCGATACGCGGTATAGGCGACACCACAGTAGGGCGCGTGAGCGTGGCGGCACGGGTGGCAGGCGTGCCGCTGTTTGAGGCGGTTTCCGACCCCGACG
>DLLA01000033.1:1995-18522 GCA_002479035.1 Bacteroidales bacterium UBA7574
CGGGGCAAAAGTGGAGGTGGCTACGGCAACCAAAAAGAAACTGACGGACTTTGCGCAGATGATTCAACGCTTTGCGCAACGTGCCGAGACAGAGGACGCCTACAGTTTTGCAGAGGATGTGCTGCGTGAGTCGGGCGTGATGCGCGATGCCAAACAAGACACTTCGCAGGAGGGAGTGGCGCGATTGGAGAACCTGCAGGAGATGCTGGCGGGTATTCATGAGTATGTGGAGGCGCGCAAGAAGCAGGGGATAGACTTTACTCCGATGACGGATTTCCTGGCGGAAGTCAGTCTGCTGACCGACCAGGACGAGCGTCAGGACGATGAGCAGCCCCGCGTGACACTGCTGACGGTACATTCCGCCAAGGGATTGGAGTTCCGTGTGGCGTTTATAGTGGGGTTGGAAGAGAACTTGTTCCCGTCGCAGTTCTGCCAATCGCCGAAGGACTTGGAGGAGGAACGGCGGCTGCTGTACGTGGCTATCACGAGGGCTATGGAGCAGTGCTACCTGATGTGCGCACGCCAACGTTTCCGCAACGGGCAGACGACATTCTCGACACCATCGAGGTTTATCAAGGACATAGACCCGCGGTTTGTGGTGCAGGTGGAGGCATCGCGCATGGGAGACAGCGTGCTGAACGTACCAAAAGGCTATAAACCAAGCAGTAACAGCGGTGCACGCACGGCAGCACCGGCGACAGCGGCTCCGCAAAACCTGCGTCGCACCACAGGGGCATTGGAGAAGACGGCGAAGAAAGCCATCCGCAGCGAGTGGAAGAAAGACGACCGTGTCAACCACCGAACGTTTGGTGATGGCACGGTGTTGGCGGTCTATCGCGAGAATGAGAACGACAAGATTGATATACAGTTCGACAACGTGGGCAAGAAGACACTGCTGCTCACCTACGCAAAACTGACACGAATATAATAATTGATATATGGCAGAGAGTGAAATAATGATTGAGTATGACCATGTGACGCACTACTACGGCAAGCGGTTGATATACAAAGACTTGTCGTTCTCGGTGCCGAAAGGTCGCATATTGGGCTTGCTTGGCAAGAACGGCACGGGCAAGACCACCACGATAAACATCCTGTCGGGGTTCATACGCCCGTGGGCAGGCAGTTGCCGCTTGCTCGGCTATGACACACGGACGATGCCGGCGCATGTGCGGCAACGGATAGGACTGCTGCTGGAGGGGCATGTGCAGTACCCGTTTATGACGATTGCGCAGATAGAGCGGTTCTATGCGCCTTTTTACCCGCGGTGGAACAAAGAGGCGTACTACGAGTTGATGCGTCTGCTGCGGGTAAAAGACTACCAGCGGCTTAACCAGATGTCCAACGGACAACGCTCGCAGGTGGCATTGGGACTGCTCATGGCACAAGACCCCGAGTTGCTCATATTGGACGACTTCTCGTTGGGCTTGGACCCGGGCTACAGACGGCTGTTCGTGGAGTACCTGCGCGACTTCTGCAAGTCGAAAGGCAAGACCGTGTTCCTTACTTCGCATATCATACAGGACTTGGAACGCTTGGTGGACGACTGTATCATCATGGACTATGGCAAAATCCTGAAGCAATGTCCTGTGAGTGAGTTGATTACACCCACATCGACATTGGAAGACACCTTCATAGAGATGACGGGAAAGTACTGATTATTAGGTAATAGGTAATAGTTAATGGTTAATATGTTGCGGAGTATATTTTTCAAAGAGTGGCTGAAGACACGTATGGCGGTTATTCTGGCGTATGTGGCTAGCATGGGATTGTGCACGTATGTGCTGATAACGATAGGCAGGGTGGTCGAGTCGCACGGCGTGATGGCAGTGTGGGACACGCTGCTCAACCGCGATACACTGCTGATAGAGCCGCTGCGGTTTGTGCCGATAGTGGTGGGAATCCTGTTGGGCGTGGCGCAGATGCTGCCCGAGATGACGCAGAAACGCATCAAACTGACGCTCCATCTTCCCGTAGAGAACTGGAAGAGCATCGGCACAATGGTGCTGTACGGAGCCCTGGTAATGATTGGATTGGCAGTATTGAACTTGGGCGTGTGCTTCGGGGTGATGAGCCTGTGGCTGCCTGCAGAGATACTGCGCCATATCTTCCTGACGGCATTGGTATGGTACTTGGCAGGCGTGCTGGCATATTTCTTTGCCGTATGGATAACATTGGAACCGACATGGAAGATGCGCATTCCCGAACTCCTGTTCGCGGGAGCCTGCCTGAGAGGCTTCTATATGAGTCCTATGCCCGAAGCATACAATGCGTTTCTGCCCATTATGGCGGTGTTCACGGTGTTGTGTAGCGCGCTGCCGCTGTTGAGTATTGACAGATTTAAGCAGGGATTAGGACTGTAAACAAGTAATAAGTAATGGTTAATAGTTAATGTGCAAGGTATGAAAATCAGCGGATTGAATATATATAAGGTGTTTGTGATAGTAGTGGCGGTAGGGCTGCTGTTGTGGATACTGCCGTGGTTGTACTCGCTGCTTGTCCCCGTGGAGAAAGGCGACTCGTTTGTGTACTATAGTCCGATAGTGGAGGACTTTATCACTCGCAGCGACGGAAACTTTGTGGACAGCAAGGGAAATATCTACACGCAGGACGAGACGGACTCGATACTGCCGTATTTCTTCTACAGGCAGTTGCTGTCGGAGGGACGTTTGCCCGACACACTGTTCGGTGAAGCGATGGACACCAAGGTGCTGCGGCGTGAGCAGTTCACGTTCAAGACCAGCCCCGCGCAACTCAACAAACCGCGTGTGTCGCTGTATGAGTTGTTGGACTCGGAGTCGGGACGTGTGGACCTACAACTGCCCGAAGATGTCTTCCGCCTGACCGACAAGGGGATAGAGTTCATCACCGCGGAGACGAATGAGATAAATACCGACAAGTCGGAGATGTTCACGTCGGTAATGAAGGCGCACGGATTTGTATTCCCTGCCCGCTTGGTATGGGGCAACCCATCCACGCGCAAGGCGTATGACAACGGTTATCTGCTGACCGACAGCGAGGGCAAACTCTTCAACCTGCGCATGGCAAAAGGCAGTCCGATAGTCAAGAATATCACCTTGCCGAAAGGTGTGGAGTTGATAGCGGTGTTTGTGACGGAGTTCGACAACATGCGCAACCTCGGCTTTGTGGTGGATACCGAACACCGTATATATGTGGTGAACAGGAAAACCTTGCAGTTGGAGCAATTGGGTATCCCCGAGTACGACCCGCAAGAGATGCAGATACTGATGATGGGCAACATGCACGATTGGACGGTGCGTATCTTCACCGCCACCGACACGCGCTACTATGCATTGGATGCCAAGGACTATTCGCTGATTAAGGAGACCATTATCCCCGACCCCGCACCCACTGGGTGGAAGAAAGCAGAGAAGTACATCTTCCCCATTCGGGTGTCGCTTACCTCATGGCAGTCGCCCACGATATTCCCGCGTGTAAACGATCATTGATAATCAGGATAATGTATGAAACACTTGCTATTGGTTGTATTGTTTGTAGCCTGTGCCCTGTGCGCGTACTCGCGGCAAACCAATGATTCTCTTGCCAGGGTGACATCTTGCGTGGTTCGTGAGGGCAATACCTATTGGCATCAAGGGCAAAGTATGAACAAGCGTGAATTTCGCCAGTTCCTGCAGACCTCCGACTATCTGCCTGCTTATGAGCGTTTCCAAAGTGGTTACCGTATGGCTGCTGCAGGGTGGTCTGTCTTTGGTACGGGACTGGCATTTGGCGCTGTAGGTGTCGGACTTTTCTGCATTGGAGCAGCACAATTTGTGCATACGGATGATACTGTGGCAGGGATGATCGGAGCCTCTGCGGGCATGATTGTTTATACTTATTTAGGTGTTGTCAGTCTCTCTGCAGGTGGGGTGCTAGACTTGGTTTCCATTCCGCTTCTATGTGTCGGCTATGCGCGTATGCATCAGAGCGTGGAAGTATATAATGTGCATTGCACAGCCCCGCAACAGAGTGTCTCGTTAGGACTTCATTCCGGTGCTGACGGTATCGGCTTGGCATTGCGTTTCTGACATAAAAAATGACGTGGTGCTGTACCACGTCATCCTGAAATTATCAAGTAGCCCCGAAGAGCGATGATGTTCTTAAGCGCGATTTAGTAGGCGATAGAGAAGATGACGCGCTGTTTGCTGGGTTTGCCGGTGACCATGCAGGTGCCCGGGGTGTGGTCGCCATCGAACGGAATGCAACGGATAGTCGCCTTGGTATCGTTTTTGATTTTCTCCTCGGTCTCAGGAGTACCGTCCCAATGGCAGAGGAGGAAGCCGCCTTTCTTAATCTCCTCTTTGAACTCGTCGTAGGAGTTTACTTCGCGGGTGTTGGCAAGGCGGAAGTCGAGTGCCTTCTTGTAGATATTGCTTTGTATCTCTTCCAGCAAGTTTGCGATGATGTCCTCAATGCCGTCCATGGAGACGGTCTCTTTGGTCATAGTGTCGCGTCGTGCTATCTCCACGGTGTTGTTTTCCAAATCGCGTGCACCCACGGCGAGACGCACAGGCACACCTTTGAGTTCGTAGTCCGCAAACTTGAAGCCCGGAGTGGATTTCTCGCTGGTGTCCACCTTGATGCGTATGCCACGCTGCTTGAGGTTGTCGGCAATAGGATTGACGCGGGCAAGGATGGCATCGAGTTGCTCCTGTGTCTTGAAGATAGGCACGATAACCACCTGAATAGGAGCCAAGTGCGGAGGAAGCACGAGTCCGTTGTCATCAGAGTGCGTCATGATGAGTGCGCCCATCAGGCGTGTCGAGACGCCAAACGAAGTGGCATAGGGGTATTCGTATTTGTTCTCCTTGCTGAGGAACTGCACATCAAACGACTTGGCAAAGTTCTGCCCGAGGAAATGGCTGGTGCCTGCTTGTAGCGCCTTGCCGTCCTGCATCATCGCCTCGATGCAATAGGTCTCGACAGCCCCCGCGAAACGCTCGTTGGGCGACTTGACACCTTTGACAACGGGTATTGCCATGATGTTCTCGGCTACATCGGCATAGACGCGTAGCATCTGTTGCGCAAAGGCATCCGCCTCTTCGGCTGTGGCGTGAGCGGTGTGCCCCTCTTGCCAGAGGAACTCGGCGGTACGCAAGAAGAGACGGGTACGCATCTCCCAACGCATGACATTGCACCACTGGTTGCAGAGGAGCGGCAGGTCGCGGTAACTGGAAATCCAGTTCTTGTAGGTGGACCAGATAATGGTCTCGGAGGTTGGTCGGATGATGAGTTCCTCTTCGAGTTTGGCATTGGGGTCCACGATGACACCTTTGCCCTCGGGGTCATTCATCAAGCGGTGGTGCGTGACGACAGCGCACTCCTTGGCAAACCCCTCCACATGCTCGGCTTCGCGGCTGAAGTAGGACTTGGGAATCAGCAGCGGGAAATAGGCATTCTTCACGCCATACTGTTTGAAACGCGTGTCAAGAGCCTGCTGAATGCGCTCCCAAATCTCGTATCCGTAGGGTTTGATGACCATACAGCCACGCACGGCCGATTGCTCTGCGAGGTCTGCCTTCACCACTAATTCGTTGTACCACTTCGAGTAGTCCGTTGCTCGGGAAGTGAGTTTCTGGAAATTTGCCATTATCTTAATTTGTATTGTTTACGCAGTTGTTCAAATTGGTCAGGGTGGGTCTTAAGTTGCTGACTGACACGACTTAGCCACCCTTTGGATGAATCTCCTTGCAAAGGTACTGCTTTTTTGTTGATTGACAAAGCGGGGAGCGCGAAAAAACGGCAGAGTGCTTGCAGACACATCTCACTTGCCCTCATCTTGCCAGCCAGCGAGTAGCCGGCGATATGGTAGGACACCAAGTCCGCCGCTTGCACAAGAGCGTGATTGATAGCGGGTTCGCCCTCCCAACAATCTATGCACAGGCGCATATCGTGTCCATGCGGGGTCTGCTTGTGCCGCAGCACTGCCTGCTCGTCCACCACGCCTCCGCGGGCTGCGTTGATGAGCAACACATCGGGTTTGCATTGGCTGAGGAACGCCTCATCGGCAAGGTGGTAAGTGGGATATGGTCCGTCCTTGGTGAGAGGGGTATGGAAAGTGATGATATCGCAGTTTTGCGCGATTTCATCGGGTCCGACACCTATCACGAGGGGCGGGTCAGAGACCAAAACACGGTAGCCTTTCCGTTGTGCCATGGCTGCGACAAGGGTACCTACATGCCCGTATCCGACCACGCCCATCGTGGGCGGTTGGTTAGAGGATGGTTGTAGGTTGAGTGTGTCGAGAGCCTCCTCCACATAGTCGCACACCGCCTGCGCGTTGCAGCCCGGGCATGCCGTCCAAGTGATGCCGTGTTGGCGGCAATAGTCCGTATCGATGTGGTCGTAGCCGATAGTTGCCGTTGCCACAAAGCGTACCTTGCTACCCGCGAGCAACCCGCGATAGACCCGCGAGCGGGTGCGTATGACAAGGGCGTCGGCATCACGTACAGATTGCGGTGTAAATTCCTCAGAAGCAATGTGTTGCACTTCGGCATAGCCGTCCAACACACCGTCCAAGAAAGGGATGTATTTGTCAATCAGTACGCGCACGAGGGGTTAATTGTATTTGATGTTGTCTATCAGACGCACGGGACCGCAATAGACTGTAATGCAACCTATTGCGTGGTCGAATGTGGCAGCAGGCTGCAAGGTGGTTTGGTCCACGATGGAGTAGTACTCCACTTCCAACCCGGGCATGGCGTTGACAGTGTCAATAACGCGCTGTTGTACCTCAGCCACAGAGGCGTTTTTCGCCCATTCCAACGAGGCGAAGAGCGTCTTGGATATGTTGACAGCGGTCTGCTTTTCTTCATTCGACAGACGCTCGTTGCGGCTACTGAGAGCCAATCCGCTCGGTTCGCGCACTATGGGGCAGCCTATGATTTGCAGTTCGCCGAAGGTGCCACTGAGCGAGGAACGCTCCACCATGTGGTGAATGATTGCCAACTGCTGGTAGTCTTTCTCGCCGAAATAGGCGCGGGTGGGGTGTATCAGGTAGAAAAGACGGCTCACCACTTGGACCACTCCGTTGAAGTGCCCGGGGCGCATCTTGCCTTCCATAACCTCGTCTAATCCTGCGAAATCAAACGAAAACGGCTTCTCCATCTCCTCGGCGGTGTACATCTCTTCGGGGGCAGGCGCGAACACAAAGTGCACACCTAATGACGACAGCAGTTCCGCATCGCGATGGAGGTTACGGGGGTATTTGGCGAGGTCCTCTTTGTTATTGAACTGTGTGGGGTTTACAAACACGCTGACAAAGCAGACATCGTTTTCCGCTACGGCGCGGCGCACGAGAGATGCGTGTCCCTGGTGCAAGGCACCCATGGTGGGTACGAGTCCGATAGTCTTGCCTTGGCGTACACAAGCCGCCACTTGGCGTGTAAGTTCTTGTTTGGTAGTCAGTACTTGCATATCTAATATCTTTCCGAAAAAGCCTGCAAAGGTACAACAATTAAGATGAAAACAAAAATTTTGGGCGAAAAATATGCAAATATCGTTTTTTTTTCGTACCTTTGTAGCGGAAAATGATTTCCGCATTAAATTTATATGTCTATGAAGGAGCCGAAACGCATTTTATTTATCTCGCAGCAGATATATCCGTTCTTGGATAAGGAGACACCTATCCGAGTGCTGAATCGCGAGTTACCCGAGTTGTTTCAGTCCAAGGGGTATGAGACGCGGACGTTTATGCCGAAGTTTGGCGAAATCAATGAGCGTCGCAACCAGTTGCATGAGGTCATCCGCCTGTCGGGTATGAATATCATTATCTCCGACTCGGACCACCCGTTGCTGCTCAAAGTGGCAAGTATCCAGTCGGCACGCATTCAGGTTTACTTTATTGACAATGACGACTATTTCCGCCGTCGCAGGGGCTGTGCTGACGAGGAAGGTACGGAGTATGCCGACAACGACGAGCGTTGCATATTCTTTGCCCGCGGCACGTTGGAGACAGTCAAAAAACTGCGCTGGACACCCAATATCATACATTGTTCGGGTTGGATGTCGGCACTTGCACCTCTTTATATAAAGAAGGCGTATGGTGATTCGCCGTTCTTCGAGCACGCCAAAGTGGTGCTTTCGTTGGACGAAGATGAGTATAAGACACCTTTTGGCACAAAGTTTGCTGACAAGTTGCTGGTTGACGGCGTATCGAAGAACAATGTACGCGGCATAGCCGGTCTGCCCGTCGGGTATGAGGACTTGATGCGTTTGGCTATTGACTACTCGGATGCCATTGTTATGTCTTCGCCCGACGTGAATGTGCGCCTGCAGAACTATGCCAACAACACCGGCAAGGTGATTATGCCTTATGCGGGAGGTGATGCGAAGGCATATATGGACTTCTACGAGAGCCTGCTCAACTAAGCGATACTCAAACTCAACAGAGAGAATGAAACACAGATGGCTTCTTAGCAGTATGCTGCTTGCCCTTGTGGGGTTGGCGGCTTGTCAGGACGATAGTGCGAATGCCGGTGCTTCGGCGTTGGAGAACGAAAACGATATCCGTGTGAAGGCAGATACGTTTGCCGTGCAATCTGCCTTGGAATCATGCCCTGCCCTCACACTGACCCCGGACTCGTTTTTGTTGGGCGAGTGCGATACGCATTTCGGGACTTTGAAAGCAGATGTCCTTACCCAATTTGCTTGTCCGGAAGGCTTCTCATACCCTGATGCAGAGCAGATAGATGTGGATTCGGTGTGCCTGTTTCTGTACTATACCAACTGCTACGGCGATAGAAATGCCCCCCTCGGTATCACGGTGTACGAGATAGACCGCGCGTCGATACAGTATGACGAACGCTATTCAAGCGATGTGGCGATAGCGGACTTTTGCAGTTTGGAGGATTCGACCCATATTGCCCATCCCTCGCGTATCGTGGTGGCAGCGGCACCCACGGACTCTGTGTATTCGTCGGCAAAAGGTGCATACGTGCCTTTTGTGCGCGTCAAGTTGTCTGATAGTTTTGCACGGCGTTTCTTCCAAATCCGCAGTTTTGACGCTCAGGAGCAGTTTAACGAGCAATTCAAGGGATTGTACATCACTACTGACTTCGGCGGCGGTACCGTGCTGTATGTCACGGATATAAGTCTGGCTGTCTATTACCATTTTGACTATCCGCAAGCGGGTGGTGAAGACACAACCCTCACCGATATCAAGGCATTTTATGCCAACTCGGAGGTTAGGCAGATTAACAGATATGTGTATCCTGACCGTGAGGCAGTGCTGCAGGAGTTGAGTCTGCACCCGGACACCAACTATATTGTGGCTCCTGCAAATATCTATACCCGTTTGTCAGTCCGTATGGATTCTATTTACAATCGCATAGAGCAGCAATTGGGCAGTTCGGACGACTATCGTGTGTATGTGAATCGTGCCAACCTGACTGTGGATGTACTGTATGATACTGAGACATCGTCCCGCCCGCGGGATAATTGGGATACTCCATCGTCCTAT
Source organism: Bacteroidales bacterium UBA7574 (assembly GCA_002479035.1). Lineage (GTDB taxonomy): Bacteria > Bacteroidota > Bacteroidia > Bacteroidales > Paludibacteraceae > Colicola. The sequence continues at coordinate 11,477 of DLLA01000033.1, forward strand.
ATGCTCCTCATCAAGCAGAGCAACGCGGAGTACTTCTTTGCTCACAATGAACTGCCGTCGGATACGTCTGCTATCTTGGGTACGTTGACTGCCACTACGGACAGTCTGTCGAATGTGACGTATAGTTACTCGTATGACTTATCTACACTATTAACCAATCAGTTACGCTCTGATAACAGAATAGAGGCATTGGATTTCGTATTGGTGCCTGTGGCAGTGACGACGTCCAGCAGTTCGTCGTCCACCATTACCGCCATCAAGCAGTTGCAGACCGTCTCTGCCACACGAATCCGGTCGGCAGCCAATCCTGTGGATCCTATGGACATAGAAGTGGTGTATGCCGGCTTTGACAAGGGGCGCAAGTACTGATTTCTACAGGATTACGGCATACGTTATCGGACGTATTGGCGTGGTCAGACTATGTGTTAGGCACCAGCAGGAAAAGTCGGTCACCACGGTGGATGACACGGTCGGTCTTGATGGCGAAGGGGTGCCCCTTGGTGATGGTGGTCTGTGTATTGCCTTTGGCATCATGGAGGTCATGGGCGGTGAGTTCACAGGCTCCGGTGGTCTCCCCCGTCACGAGCAGTTCGTCACCCTCACTGATTTGCGGTACAGCCTCTATGTGAAACTCTGCCACACTGATATTCTTGAAGAAGTTGGTGCATCGTCCTGCAAATACCTTTTTGCGTGTAGCGCGTGAACCATACTCGTGCGTCCATTCGCCGAGACGTTGTCCCTGATAGTAGCCATCCCAAAATCCGCGGTTGAAAACCCGTGCAAGGCGTTCATCCCAGGTCGGGATACGGGCAGCATACGCCTCTTGCCAAGCCTGACGCTCTTCGGGCGAGGGGTTGTCAGGCAGTGTCTGCCACATCTCTACGGCCTGGCGGTAGCACTCCACAACGGTCTTGACATATTCGGGTCCGCGTGCACGACCTTCTATCTTGAGCACACGGACACCCGCGTCGAGGAGTTTGTTGAGGAAATGAATGGTCTTCAAGTCCTTGGGGGACATGATGTATTGGTTGTCTATTTCGAGTTCGAGGTCACTCTCTTTGTCCTTGACGATGTAACCGCGACGGCATACATGCATACATGCACCCCGATTGGCACTGGCACCTAAATTGTTGAGACTCAGATAACACTTGCCGCTGACAGCCATGCAAAGGGCACCGTGACAGAACATTTCGATACGTATAGGTTCGCCATGCGGTCCGCAGATGTGCTGCTCCACGATGTCGCGATGGATAGACGCCACCTGCTGCATGTTGAGTTCGCGTGCCAGGACGACTACATCAGCGAACTGGGCATAGAAGCGCAAAGCCTCGGTGTTGGCGATATTGAGTTGGGTGGAGAGGTGCACTTCGACGCCCGACGCATGGGCATACTGCAGGGCGGCGATGTCCGAAGCAATAATGGCGGATATACCTGTCTGCCGAGCATGGTCCACAATCTCGCGCATAAGGGGCAGGTCTTCGGGGTACATGACCGTATTGAGGGTCAGGTAGGTCTTGACACCCGCTTCGCGACAACGTGCAACAATGGTGTGCAAGTCGTCGGTGGTGAAATTGGCCGATGAGCGTGCCCGCATATTGAGGTGCTCGATGCCGAAGTAGATGCTGGTAGCACCCGCTTCGATGGCTGCCGCAAGGCTCTCCCAGCACCCGACAGGTGCCATGATTTCAATGTCCTGTTTCATATCCTGATGATTGCCCATGGTTAGTGCGTTTGCAGGTATTCGTGCATAGCGTGGGCGGCTTTGCGGCCATCGGACATGGCGAGGATGACTGTGGCACCTCCACGGACAATGTCGCCTCCGGCAAAGAGCGTGGGGATAGAAGACTGCATGGCATCATTGACCACGATAGTTCCTTTCTTGCTAATATCCAAGCCCTGTACCGTATGCGGGATGAGAGGATTCGGGCTGACGCCTACGCTGACAATGACAAGGTCCACGGGCAAGGTAACGGTCTGTCCCTCAACAGGTACGGGGCTGCGGCGACCCGATTCGTCAGGTTCGCCCAAGGTCATTACTTGCAGAACGGCTTCGCATACACGTCCGTCGGCATCGGCATGATACTCAATGGGGTTGTGCAAGGTGAGGAACTCGATACCCTCTTCCCGAGCATGGCGCACCTCCTCCACACGGGCAGGCATCTCGTCTTCGGAACGGCGGTAGATAATCATGGCCCGCTCCGCGCCCAGACGTTTGGCAGTACGCACTGCGTCCATGGCGGTGTTGCCTCCGCCGATGACAGCCACGTTGGTTCCTTTCAACAGAGGTGTGTCGGTATCAGCAGACGAGGCGTCCATCAGATTGACACGGGTGAGGTACTCGTTGCACGACATGACGCCATTGAGGTTTTCGCCCGGTATGCCCATAAAGCGGGGCAAGCCGGCACCACTGCCTACGAAGACAGCCGCATAGCCTTCCTGCTGCAAGTCGTTCATAGTGAGTGTCTTGCCGATGATTGTATCCTTGCAGAATGTTACGCCCAACTGTCGCAGACCGTCTATCTCTTTGTCCACAATGCTGTTGGGCAGACGGAACTCGGGAATACCGTATTTGAGCACGCCGCCTATCTCGTGCAGTGCCTCAAAGACCGTGACCTCATAACCGAACTTCGCCATGTCTCCCGCAAAGGCTAAGCCCGAAGGACCACTGCCTACTACGGCTATCTTTTTGCCGTTGCGTGTGATAATCAGTGTGTTATGCGATGTGGTCGCGTGGTCAGCCACATAGCGTTCGAGGTGCCCGATAGCCACAGGCTGGTGCCCCATCTTGAGGTGAATACACTGCGACTCACACTGCTTTTCCTGAGGGCAGACACGTCCGCAAACCGCCGGCAGTGTGCTGCTCTGCTTGATGACATCGGCAGCCCCATTGATGCCGCCCGCCTCTACACGCTTGATGAAATCGGGTATGTGAATGTTCACAGGGCAGCCCTGTACACAAGTGGGGTTCGCGCAGTCGAGACACCGCTTGGACTCAAGCAGTGCCTGTTCGGGTGTGAGACCTTGGTTCACCTCCTTATGAAGGGAAGTAACACGCACTTCGGGTGCCAACTCGTTCATCTTGACACGCGGGATATCGGTGCGTTCTTTGGCTTTCATAGACGCGCGTAGGGCTTTGCGCCACTCGGCATCACGGGCATTGGAGGTCAGGTCGGCATGATGCCGGTATGCCTCGTATGCTGCCACCTCTTCGGGTTTGTAGGAGCGCAGACGCGAGAGCATCTCATCGAAATCCACTTGGTGGGCATCGAACTCGGGTCCGTCCACACACACGAAGCGCATCTTGCCGCCTACGGTGACACGGCATGCACCACACATACCCGTGCCGTCCACCATAATAGTGTTGAGGCTGGCATCTGTGGGGATATTGTATTGCGCTGTGGTCAAGGCCACGAATTTCATCATGATTGCCGGTCCGATGGTGATGCACTTGTCCACATGTTCGCGGTTGATGACCTGCTCCACGCCCACGGTTACCACGCCTTTCTGTCCGAGAGAGCCGTCGTCGGTCATCACTATCACCTCGTCGGAAGTTGCTGCCAACTGCTCACGCAGGATAATGAGTTCGGCAGTACGTGCCGCCAACACTGTGATGACACGATTGCCCGCCCGCTTGAGGGCTTGCGCAATGGGCAGCATAGGTGCTGCTCCCACACCGCCACAGGCACAGACTACCGTGCCAAAATGCTGTATATCAGTTGCCTTGCCCAATGGACCAACCAAGTCAGCCACCTCGTCGCCTACGTTGAGTGCCATCAGTTTGGCACTGCTGACACCGATACGCTGCACGACAAGAGTGATGGTGCCTTTTTCTATGTCGGCATCGGCAATGGTTAGCGGCATACGCTCGGAATGTTCGTCCACGCGCACGATAACGAAGTGCCCCGCACGACGGCTACGTGCAATAAGCGGAGCCTCAATCACCAGCCCCGCTACATTGTCCGAAAAGAAATGCTTTTCTATTATCCTGTTCATCAGAAGTACTTCGTTTCTGTTCCTACAATACTTGTCAGCAGGTTATTAGCCAAACGGCTTGCCCCAAAGCGGAAGGATTGGTTGTTCAGCCAATCGGCACCCAGTATCTCCTTCACCAAGGTGTAATGCTGTACGGCTTCCACGGTGGTGCTGACACCGCCGGCAGGCTTGTAGCACACTTTCTGTCCTGTCTTCTCATGCCAGTCCTTGATAGCATGGCACATCACGTAAGTGGCTTCGGGTGTGGCATTTACGGCTATCTTTCCTGTGGAGGTCTTGATAAAGTCAGCCCCTGCAGCCATTGCCAGTATAGATGCCTTGTAGATGTTCTCTGCTGTCTTCAATGCACCTGTTTCGAGGATAACCTTGAGGTGCGCCGAGCGTACGGCTGCCTTTATCTCGGAAATCTCGTCGAACACCTCCTGGTACTTGCCTTCGAGGAACTTGCCTATCGAAATCACAATGTCAATCTCGGTTGCTCCTGCGGCAACTGCCATGGCTGCTTCCGCCACTTTTATCTCAATGAATGTCTGCGATGCGGGGAACCCTGCTGCTACGGCTGCTATGCCGATAGGCTCGGTCAGCGTGTCGTGTGCCGTCTCCACCAAAGCGGGATATACGCACATCGCTGCCACGTTGGGAATACTGGGGAAGTTCTTGCTGAAGTCGTTTACTTTCTGTGCCATACCTGCCACTTTGGCGGTGGTGTCATCGCCGTTGAGGGTGGTCAAGTCTATCTGGTGCAGGCATTGTTTCCATACCTCGCAGTTGTTGTTCTCGTCGAAATGCTTAGCCAGTATCTCGGCAGTGGCAGCCTTCACGGCGTCGTCATTCATCGCGCAGTTGTATTGCGCAAACAGTTCCTCAAATCTATCCATAACTATTCGTTGTTTACGTTGTTGTTTTCGTTAGGGTCTTGCAGTCGCCCGATGATGGTCTCGTTGCCGCGCACCAACTCACCCACCTCCACAAACATCTCCGTATTGAGGGGCAAGTACATATCCACGCGGCTTCCTAACTTGATAAAGCCCAAGTGGGTGTTACGGTGCGACTGTTTGCCCACCTTGGCGTAGGTTACGATACGTCGTGCCATAGCACCTGCTATCTGGCGGACGGCTATCTGCACCTTGTTGGGTGTCTCTATCACCACCAACGACCGCTCGTTCTCCGTACTCGACTTGGGCAGCCATGCACCTTTGTGCCGACCTTTCTGATGCTCCGACACGAGAATATCGCCTTCTATCGGATACCAGTTGGCGTGCACGTTGAACGGTGACATGAATATGCTGACCTGCAGTCGCTTGTCGTGGAAATACTCATTCTCCATCGTCGGCTCCACCACTACCACATGTCCGTCAGCGGGGGCGATGATGAAATTCGGGTCGTCCACCTCCAATACGCGCACCGGATTGCGGAAGAAATACGTTACAAACACCAGCAGCATTGCCGTCAGCAGCAATGTGATAGCGAACATCCAATGCGGCACAAAGAAGTACACACCTGTGTTCACTACAAATATCAGCAACGTCAGTCCGATGATGATGTTGCGCCCTTCTTTGTGTATCCGTACCCTTTTCTTGCGTCCCATCATTTCCAATCGTTATAAGGCAGTTGGCAGAGCATATCCACGGCTTGGTCCAATCCCTGTTGCATCTTCTTGTCAAGCATCATGCGGAACATCATCGGTATGTCGGCTTTCAGCGTGATACGCATACGTGTGTCGTTGTCCGCCACTTGTTTGAGTTGAATCCACACGTTCACTGCCATGGGGATATTGTCCGCACCGAACTTAATGGTTTTGTACTCCTCTTTCTCCACGATGCGGATGGCAATCTTCTGTGCCAATCCGCCCACTTTCATGCGTATGCAATCGGGCGATATCTCCAGTTCCTGCACCTTGTCTGCGGGTATGAGGTCGCGCACCTTGTTGAGGTTCTCGAGGTTGCTCAGCACATCGAATATCGCTTTGTCGCAGGCTGCTACCTGCCCTATCTTGCTTTCGTATTTTGCTTCTGCCATAATTTAGTTCTCCTTATTTTTCCCATTTCGACGGGTGTCTTTGCCATACCTGTATGGCTTTTTGCTGGTCTTTGTTGATAATATCCATCTCCTCTGCCAATCGGAGCATAGTGGGGAAGTTGGTCAATGAGGTCAGTTCCACACCTGCTTTTTCAAATTTGCGTTTGGTGGCGGCAAAACCGTAGTCGAATATCGTTACGATACCCGCCACCTTGCAGCCGTTGTTGCGTATCGCGTCTATCACTTTCAGGCAGTTGTCGCCAACAATCACTTGGTTCTCAATGATTACCACACTTTGTCTCGGACGCAGGTCGCCCTCTATCTGGTTCTCCAAACCGTGGTCTTTCGGCGTGGGGTGTACATACACAAACGGCAGCCCCAACTGCTCAGCCACCAATACACCGTGCGCAATGGCGTTGGTTGCCACACCTGCCACCACGTCCACATCAGGGTATCTCTCGGCTATCGTGCGTGCCAACTCAAGCCGTATGAAGTCACGCATCTTCGGATACGACAGCACTTTGCGGTCGTCGCAGTACAACGGGGCAACCCAACCGTTAGCCCATGTAAACGGGTTCAGCGGTTGGAACTTTATTGCTTTCATCTGCAGCAACTTAGCCGCTGTCATCTCTTGTAAGGTATCCATATCGTCTGATTAGCCAAATATAACTAAAACCGTACAAAGGTACTACTATTTCTTCGAATATACAAATTTGCTCGGATATTTGCCCATCCATATGTACCGTGTATATACCGTAGTTGGCTGTAAGAAGAAAGAGAGGGGAATGTACAATTTACGAATTTACGAGGTACGATCTTTGCAATTTGGATAGATGTACGATGTACACTGACGCCCATAAGGGCTGATTAAACAATTAAGAATTTGTAAGTTTGAAAATTAACGCCTTGCGGGCGAGTATTAGATGTCACCTTTCTGAGGCGGTGGCTTGACCATGACTTTCGAAAGACTGTGCAAAGATAATACGGGAACGGGCGTTTTGCAACGACAATTGTCAATGAAATGCAAGTGCATA
>DLLA01000025.1:0-2804 GCA_002479035.1 Bacteroidales bacterium UBA7574
TATGCACTCCACGATGATGTTCTTCACCGAGCAGGGACGCCTCTATTGGCTGAAGGTGTACGACATTCCGGAGGGTAACAAGCAGTCGAAAGGGCGCGCGTTGCAGAATATGATTAACCTGCAAAAGGGCGACAAGGTATGCGCGTTTATTCACGTGAAGAACCTCAACGATGAGGAGTATGTGAACAACCACTACCTCATCTTCGCCACCAAGAACGGCTTGATGAAGAAGACCACGCTGGAGGCATACAGCCGTCCGCGTGCCAACGGTATCATCGCCCTCGGCTTGCGCGACGATGACAGTCTGATACGTGTCACATTGACAGACGGCGAGAGCCAGATGCTGGTGGCTTCGTACAACGGCAAAGTGGTGCGCTTCCCTGAGAATACGGTGCGTCCGATGGGACGTACGGCAACGGGTGTGCGTGCGATTAAATTGGACGAAGACGGACAGGACCACGTGATTGGCATGATTTGTGTAGTGAAAGACAGTCAGGAGACGGTGCTTGTGATTTCGGAGAAGGGCTACGGCAAGCGTACTGCCCTTGATGACGAGAACGGTGAGCCGATATACCGTATCACCAACCGTGGCGGCAAGGGCGTGAAGACTATGAATCTGACCGACAAGACGGGCTATCTGATTGGTTTGGACGCTGTTACGGACGATATGGACCTGATGCTCATCACCAAGTCGGGCACCGCTATCCGTATGGCAATGGACACCATCCGTGTGATGGGACGTGCTACGCAGGGCGTGAAACTCATCGAACTGCAGAAGCGCAACGACACACTGATGTTCGGATGCACCGTGCCGAAAGAGGACGAACAGGCTGAAGAGTCTGCCGAGACGCCCGCAGAAAACGGTGAACAAACAACTGAAAATGAACAATAAACCGATAAGACAATGAAGAAATTATTATTCTTGGCAGCATTGGTGCTGATGAGTGCCGGCTGCTTCGCACAGAAAAAGAATGTCAGCAAGGCTCGCAACCTGGCTGATGCCGAGACACCTGACTATGCGGCTGCTCGCGAGGCCATCAATGAGGCCCTGCAAAACGAGGAGACCAAAGACCAAGCCAACACATGGTATGTGGCTGGGTGGATTGACTATAAGCAGTTTGAGAACGAGGGCATCAAGATGCAACTCGGTCAGGGCGGTGACGAGAATGCACGCGGCAACGCTGTGTATGAGTCGATTGACTACTGGGTGAAAGCATACAACATCGCTATGACCCCCGTCTATGACAAGAAAGGCAAAGCCAAATACGACACTCGCACAGTGAAGAGTATCCTGCCGAAGATGCTGGAGTACTTTCAGTCGCAAGCCCTCATCACCACAGGTTATGCGGCTTATGAGGCACAGGATTACAGCAAGGCGTATGATATGTTTATGCGCCATCTGAACATCCCCGAGATGGAGATGATGAAGAGCGATGCGAAGATTGCATCGGAGATGGTGATTGACTCCAACTATTACACCTGTCTCTATTATGCCGGTCGTTTTGCTTACGAGGCAAAGCGTTATAACGATGCCATCGCTACGCTGGAGCGTATGAACAGTGATGCGGCTATGGCAAAGGCCAACCGCCGTGATGTCATCTTCGCCAACGAGTATATTTATCAGATTTACATTGAGCAGCAGGATACCACCCACGCAGTGGCTCAGTTGCAAAAGAGCATTCAGGCGTTCCCCGAAGAGCCGTGGTTTATGCAGAACCTCATCAACCTCTACATCAATTCGGGGCAAGAGGCAAAGGCAATTGAGTACCTTGACTTGGCTATCACGCGCGAACCGAATGTGGGGCAGTACTACAACTCCAAGGCTTCTATCCTCGCGCGTATCGGTCGTTTTGACGAGGCATTTGCCACTTTTGAGCAGGCATTGGCAATAGAGCCGAACAATGCTCTCTTCCTCGAGAGTTACGGATATGCGTATATCGACCTCGGCAACAAACTGAGCGATGATGCCACTTACCTCGATGCCAAGGCTTTTGCCAAGGCTGAAGTGGAAATCAAGGCGGCTTATCAGAAAGCACTGCCGTATTTCCAGAAGGCTTATGAGTTGGAGTCGGACAACGACAGTTACAAACGCTCGCTGCGCCAACTCTACTACCGTCTCGGCATGATTGACGAGTACAACGCCCTTGCTGACTGATGGGGCGTATCCTTGCGATTGACTACGGACGCAAACGAACAGGATTAGCCGTTACCGATGCCCTGCGCATCACGGCTAATCCGCTTGTTACCATACCTACCCATACTCTCATCGATTGGCTCCGGCAGTATCTTGTCGCCGAACAGGTGGACGAGGTGGTCATCGGGCATCCGCGTCAGATGAATGGGGAGGACTCCGAGAGTATGCTGTATATCCGTCCGTTTATGGCGGAGTTCCGACGTACTTTCCCTGATACGCCATTGGTGGAATATGACGAGCGGTTCACTTCGGTGATAGCCCATCAAGCCATGTTGGCAGGGGGCATGAAGAAGAAAGACCGCCAAGACAAAGCCGCAGTGGACAGTCTTGCCGCCTGCATTATCCTGCAAGGCTATATGGACTATAAAATTTCCGGTTCTCTGTTGGAGAATAGAAATAGCAAATAAAAACTTTTATAAACGAAATCCCCCTCTTTGAGGGGGTAGGGGGAGTCTATTCTATGATACTACCTATATACTTATATGGTCAGCCCGTTCTCCGCAAGGCGACGGACGAAATACACGAGGGCGATTTTGACCTCAAACAATTGGTTTCCGACATGCAGGAGACGCTTACTGCCGCCGAAGGATGTGGTCTTGCAGCACCGCAC
>DLLA01000025.1:2886-5653 GCA_002479035.1 Bacteroidales bacterium UBA7574
ACCTTGCGGATGATTACCCCGAGTGCGCAGGGTTGAAGAAGACCTTTGTTAATCCTGAGATTGTGGAGGAGAGTGAGGATACCGTCTCTTACGCCGAGGGCTGTCTGTCATTGCCGGGTATCTCCGAGAATGTGATACGCCCGCGCACCATCACTATCCGCTACCAAGATGAAAATTTTCAGCCGCATACGGAGACCTACACGGACTTTGCCGCGCGTATCATCCAGCACGAATACGACCACCTCGAGGCGCATGTCTTTACTGACCGTATCTCGCCTATCCGCAAGCAGTTTGTCAAAAGCAAACTCACTAATATCGCTAAAGGCAAGACCTCTGCACGCTATCGCACCAAACACTGATTTGCACGTTGTTTTTGTTGGTGGTTGGTTGTAGGATAGTTATATGTTAGGCTTACATCGCTTTGCCCATTAATTATTAACTATTAATTATTACTGAAAAATGTCTGTTTTTGACATTATTCTTATTGCCATTGGTTTGGCGATGGATTGTTTCGCGGTCAGCGTTACGCATGGCTTGGCTGCCGACCGCAACAGCAAGCCGTTCCGCCACTATGGACCATGGCTTATGGCATTGATGTTCGGCTTGTTCCAAGGCGGTATGCCGCTCATCGGCTATTTTGCAGGCACCTTGTTTGCTGATTTCTTCTCGCGTTTCGCACCGTGGATAGCCCTGATTCTCTTGGTATTTATTGGCGGAAAGATGATATACGAGTCCTTCCATGGCAACATCATCCTTTGCAAACTGAACAACAAGCGTTGTTCCAGACGCAATGCACAATGCACCCATTCGCACAACCAATCGGATTGTCCTTACTGCATTCAGGAGACACCGGAGCAATCCGGTGCCGATTTCTCACTGAAGCATATTGTCGCTTTGGCGGTAGCCACTTCTATCGATGCCCTGGCAACGGGTGTTATATTCATCCCTGTGCCTGATGTCTTGTGGCTGGGTGTGGGGATTATTGCGTTGGTCAGTTTCCTGTTCTCCATCATCGGCTTCACCATTGGCGAACTGGTAGGCAACAAGTTCCACTTCAATGTGGGTCTGCTTGGTGGTATCATTCTCATCGCCATCGGATTAAAGATATTTGTTGAAGGTGTCATACTGCCCCTTTTCTAATCTATGCCAAGAAGAATGTATAATCGCAAAACGAATGATACATTTTTCGGGGAAAGAGTGTTACTTTTCAAGTGAAAGAGGTTGCCTAACTTACTTGTTAGACAGCCTCTTGTAGCAAGGATTTGATAGACATACTATCAAGCATACTATGTGGATTGTAGTTGGAAAGAAGTTGGAAAGAGAAAAGATAGTTGGGTATTTGCACAAATCAAATAAAAAGACTATCTTTGCAAAAGTTTAGCCCGAATAGGGTAGAATGCAAACGATATACTTATTGCTAATAACTTAAATACTAATACCTATGTTTCCTTTAGACAAACAACTTGTTGACCAGACCTGTATTGATTTCGGTCTGCGTAATGCACACGAACTCGGCAACGCCTCTATCCGGCAACTCGTAGGCGTAGTCAAAGACATCGAGCGTGCCACCGGCGAAGAGTTTATACACATGGAGTTGGGCGAACCCGGACTACCTGCCGAGCAAATCGGTATCGAAGCCGAACATCAGGCTCTGCTCAACGGATATGCTGCCCATTATCCTGTTATCACCGGTATTCCCGAAGTGAAGCACTGGGGCAGCGAGTTCGTACGCGCCTTTGTGGGATTGGATATCCCAGACGACTGCATCGTGCCTACCGTGGGCAGCATGCAGGCAGCCTTTGCCCTCAACCTCACGATGTCCCAACTTGACAAAGAGCGGGACACGGTACTCTTTATCGATCCCTGTTTCCCTGTTCAGAAACAGCAATGCAAGGTCATCGGCGTGCGTGTGGACTGCTTTGACGTAGCCGACTTCCGTGGTGAGGCGTTGGAGGAAGAACTCGAACGCCATTTCAAGACGGGGCGTATCGCAGCCATGCTCTTCTCCAACCCCAACAACCCCTCGTGGATGTGTCTCACCGAGCGCGAACTCGAGATAATCGGACGCCTTGCCACCAAGTACAATGTGCTGGTTATCGAGGACTTGGCGTACCTCAATATGGACTTCCGCGAGAAACGCGGTGCGCCGTATGAGCCGCCCTATCAACCTTCTGTAGGTCGTTATACCAACAACTGTGTGCACATGATTTCTTGTTCCAAGATGTTCTCCTACGCAGGTCAGCGCGGTGCTATCGTAGCCATGAACCCTGTTCTTGCGCACCGCACCTTCCCCTCGTTGGCAGAACGTTATGGCAACGACGGACAGTTCCTGCGCAATTTCGTGTACATTATATTATATAGTCTGTCTTCCGGTGTAACCCATTCCGTACAGTTTGCCATGGCTGCCATGTTCCGTGCCGCTTGCCAAGGCAAGATACACTTTGTGGAGAACACACGCGAGTACGCACGTCGCGCTGCCAAAATCAAAGAGATAATGGTGCGTAACGGCTTCCATGTGGTTTACGACAAAGACGCTGACGGCAAGGATGTAGGCGACGGCTTCTTCTTTACCTTTGGCTACAAGGACTGGACAGGCGAACAACTGCTCAACAAACTCATATACTATGGCGTTTCTGCCATAGCCCTTGGTAGCACCGGTGCCCAACGCGAAGGCATGCGCGGCTGTGCTTCCTCCATTCGTGACGACCAATACGAGGAACTCGACCGCCGTCTCGCCGCTTTCAATCGGGATTTCCAAGACAAGTAA
>DLLA01000025.1:5705-7414 GCA_002479035.1 Bacteroidales bacterium UBA7574
CCTTATATTTTGATAACCAAATGGATACAATTAAATATGTAACACCCGCCGAGGCGGTGAAACACGTCAAATCGGGCGACACGATTGTCGTTCAAGGTTCCACCTCTATCCCGATGGTACTATTGCGCGCACTCACAGAACGTGCCCCCGAACTGCGTGATGTGAAAGTAATTTCCGGTTTTGGCGTCAGTCCAGAGGATGCACCTTATGCCAAACGCGAATTGATGGACTCGTTCCGCGCACTATGCATCTTCGTCCCGAACAACTTGCGCAAGGCTATGCGCGAAGGGGTGGCAGACACTATCCCTGCTTTCCTTGGGGAAGTGCCATTCCTTTTCCGTAGCGGGCAAGTGCCTGTAGATGTGACATTTCTGAATGTGAGTGAACCTGACGAGAACGGCTACTGCTCGTATGGCATCTCAGCCGACATTGCCTTCTCGGGTGCGGAGTGCTCGAAGACCATCATCGCGCAGGTGAACAAATACATGCCCCGCACGTTTGGTGACCCCGTCATCCACGTAAGCAAACTGACGGCGATGTGTCGTGGTGACGAGCCATTGGTGGAGGTTCCGACTCCCATACCCAATGAGGTGGAGACCCGCATAGGTAACTATATTGCAGAGCAAATACCAGACGGGGCAACGCTGCAAATTGGGGTAGGGGGAATTCCCAATGCCGTTATCAACGCACTTCGTGACCACAAACATCTCGGTCTGCATACCGAGGCCATTACCGATGGCGTGCTGCCACTCATAGAAAAGGGCATTATTGATAACTCACTGAAAAAGATACTCCCCGGTAAGTCGGTGGGTAGTTTGGTACTCGGCTCACGCCATCTGTATGACTATATGGACGGTAATGAGAATTTCGTTATCCGAGATGTGGCATGGACCAACGACCCGCAAATCATACGCCAAAACCCACGTGCTATGGCGATTAACTCGGCCATAGAGGTGGACTTGACCGGTCAGATTTGCGCAGATTCAATCGGCGATACGATTATATCGGGTGTGGGCGGACAGCACGACTTCATGTATGGCGCAGCCCTTTCGGAGGGCGGCAAGTGCTTCATTGCACTGCCGAGTATGACCAACAAGGGCAAGTCGAAGATTGTTGCACACTTGGCTCCCGGTGCCGGCGTAGTGACTACACGTTTCCAAGCACAATATATTGCTACCGAACACGGTATCGTGTATCTGCGCAACCAGCCGCTGGCAGAACGCGCAAAGGCTCTTATCAGTATCGCAGACCCGTCGCAACGGGAGGATTTGGAACGTGCTGCCGTGGAGCGTTTCGGCATCGGTTTCCTGAGATTGAAATAATAGATTATTCGGTATCAAGAATCATTTGGGAGGTTGTCTAATAGGTTTAGGCAACCTCTCTTTGTGTTTGTTGTTACAAGGCAACTGCACCCCCAAAATAATGCAAAAGTACTTTCATACGGACAAGAAGTGCAGTGTAATCACCCAATATCCAAATAAGATTAACGCTACAATATCATACTAATCACATACTAATAACATACTAATAACATACTAATTGTTCATGGTTAATACGAGGGGAATGTGAGGGGGACAAGTGGATAATTTGAAAATTTGTGAATGGGATTCACAAATAGTATTTTGTATTTGACGACGCGAGACGATAAGGAGTTCTACTTCAGCCCACAGGGCTTCGTTGTCGCTAGGAGCACCCCATTTCGCCCACGG
>DLLA01000026.1:0-8269 GCA_002479035.1 Bacteroidales bacterium UBA7574
CAGTATCTTCTCTTTGGACTTCTCGTATTGTATTGCCACAGCGCAAACCAACCCGCTCAACAACACCATGCGTTTCACACTCGGCTTTGACCTCGCAGGTATCAAAGACCTCGTAAACAACAAGAAGTAATGGCTCACCGTGAACGTTCTGATGTGCTGTAAACTCTCTACTTTTTACTGCACTCAACGCTCAACTTTCAACACTCAACTATCCTATGCGTATCGGATTTGGATATGACGTGCACGCTTTCTCCCCTGACCACCCCTTGTGGTTAGGGGGGATTGCTATTCCGTCCCCTATGGGCTTGCTCGGGCACTCGGACGCCGACGTCCTCATTCATGCCCTCTGCGATGCCCTGCTCGGTGCGGCTGCCATGCGCGACATCGGCTACCATTTCCCCGACACCAAAGGCAACGAATACGAGGGCATCGACTCCAAAATACTGCTCCGCCGAGTCATGCAGATGCTCCGCGATGCCGGCTACGAACTCGTCAACTGCGACTGCACCGTCTGCGCGCAACTGCCCAAACTCAACCCCCATATCCCTGCCATGCAGACCTGTCTCGCCGAGGTGATGAACGTCACACCCGACCAAGTCAGCATCAAAGCCACCACCACCGAGCACCTCGGCTTCGTCGGACGAGAAGAAGGCATGGCTGCCTATGCCGTCGTCCTCATCGAACGCAAATCATAACCTATATGTCTCACTGTCAATTACATAGCCGCCACCTGCTACTGCTCACTGCCCTACTCCTCTTCCCCCTCTTGGCAATGTGCGAGGACACTATCCCTGCCCCCTACTCCACTACATCCGTCCGCGACACACTCGTCACCGGCGACAGCATCATCGTCATCCACACCGTCTGCGCACCCGTCTGTTCCTCGTGCGCGCGCGTGTATAATAAGGAGTGGCAACTCATCGGCACCCTCACACCACCCTTCCAATCCCCTTTCCCCGAAGCATATATCGAGGACGGCAAACTCCTCTGGCGCGACAACTACCCCCAACTCATGGACGACAACGAACGACGCATGCGAGACGACGCGGCTCGCGTCGTCAATTAACTATTAACCATTAACTATTAATTATTATGACTCTCCCCATCTATCTCGTCGGCTACATGGGCGCGGGCAAAACCACCATCGGGCAAATCCTCGCCGACAAACTCGGCTGGCATTTCGTGGACCTCGACAACGCTTTCCACGAGATTCACGGACTCACACCCGCCGACTACATACGCACCTACGGCATCGAAGACTTCCGCCGCAAAGAAAAATACGTGGTCGAAGACCTCGCCGAACTGCCTTATGAGCACGTCATCTACGCCACCGGCGGCGGCTACCCCTGCTGGGAAGACAATATGGAATGTCTCCACGAGTTGGGCACCAGTTTCTATATCCGCTGGAAACCAGAACATCTCGCCAAACGGCTTATGCTCACCAACTTAGATGACCGCCCTGTCCTTCAAGGACGCACCGAACAGGAATTGCTCACATTCATACGCCCGCAACTTGAAGCGCGAGAACCCTTCTATGCACAAGCCGACTACATCATTGAGGTCCCTGTAGAGGAAATATCTGAGGACGATGACCTTCACATAGCAGAGCAATTGTTTAATATGATTAAAGAGCATTCCCGCTACTGACTTTATCGCGAGTCTGTCGCGGGTCTATCGCGGGTCTCAACAGAGTATAAAGTATTAGAAAACGACTAACAAACCAATATATGCTAAAAACAATTAACGAAATACAAGACGAGATTATCGAAGAATTTAGTGCTTTCGACGATTGGATGGATCGCTATAGCCTACTCATCGACTACGGCAACGGTCTCCCACCCTTCCCCGAAACCGACCGCACCGAGCAGAATCTGATAGACGGGTGCCAGTCCAAAGTATGGTTCACTGCACGCCTGCAACAACCCGACGGCACTCCCACTCCATCAGACGATGCCACCCAAACCGCTGACAGTGAACCGGTTATCATCTACCGCGGTGACTCCGATGCCATCCTTGTCAAAGGCATTGTCGCCCTTCTTATCCGTGTTCTGAGTGGTCACACGCCCCATGACATCATCAATGCCGACCTCTATTTCATCGATGCCATCAACCTCCGCGAGCACCTCTCGCCCACGCGCAGCAACGGCCTTGCGTCCATGCTCAAGCAAATGCGCCTCTACGCCCTCGCCTTCGCTGCAAAAAAATAATACTTACTCCCCTTTTTTACGTTTTTACGGATTGACCTTTTCTGTTTTGGCATGCGCGCGGCAGATGTCGCAAGTGCCACAAGGCGGGGCATCGGTCTCACCGAAATAGGCAAGCAGGAGTTGTGAGCGGCAGAACTGCTGGTTCTCGGCGTACTCCACCATGGCTTTCATCCGCTCGGCATAGCGCAATTGGCGGTCTTCATACACGGACACGGGCAGGTGTATTTCCGTTTGCCTGTCGCGTGTAAAGGTCAGTGTATTAGCCGTTTCGCGCGGAATATAGTAGATGATATGCCGCTGTGCCAACGACACCAATAGTGCATGGAAGTCAGCATACTCCCGTTCTGTGCCCGTCATGGCGGCAATCTGCGAGGCGATATGCTTGAAGTCGTGAATGTATTGCAGGTCCGTGAAGATACCCGGGTAGCGGCGCATAAGCAGTTCCAACAGCAGTTCTTGCTGGCGGCTAAGGGCATACTGTCCCATCTCTTGCCGCGGGACACGTATCTGCACACGGGGTTGTATCTCCTGTTCGGGTTGGAAATCAATGTATCCTGCCTGCGAGAGCAGGTTGAGCGCCGACCATGTAGGCAGCATAGGAAGGTGCATGACACGGCACAAGTCGCTCATATTCAGGAAGAATGTATGTCCTTGTCCGCTGCCTGCACCTACACAGAGGAAGTCGCAGGTCTTCTGATACACGTCTTCCACAAAGGCTTTTGGCGGATAGTTGTCGCCTATACGTTTGCGGGCTTTGGTCTTGTCGGACACGTCATAGAGCAAGACGGCATAGGCAGGCTTCTCGTCACGCCCCGCGCGCCCTGCCTCTTGGAAGTACGCCTCTATGGTGTCGGGCAGGTCGTGGTGAATGACCATACGCACATCGGGTTTGTCAATGCCCATGCCGAAGGCGTTGGTACATACCATAATACGGACGGTACCCGACTTCCAAGCGTTCTGCTTGGCGGTGCGTTCTGCAGAGGTCAGCCCCGCATGGTAGTAGTCGGCAGACAGCCCTTGCTCTATCAGATATTCGGCTAACTCTTTGGCACGCTGCCGGTTACGCACATAGACAATGGCGGAACCCTGCACTTTGCTGAGGATATGCACTATCTCGTCCGCCTTTTTGTTGGTGTGGCGCACTACGTAACTGAGATTGGCACGGGCAAAACTCTTCTTGAGTACATGGTGTTCGGAGAAAGATAGTTTCTCTTGTATATCGTCCACCACCTCGGGTGTGGCGGTGGCAGTCAGGGCAAGGACAGGCACACGCTTCTCGTCTTGATACGGGCGGATGAGGTCTCGTATCTCGGCTATGCGCAGATAAGAGGGGCGGAAGTCATAGCCCCACTGTGAGATACAGTGTGCCTCATCCACGGCTATCAGGCAGATAGGCAGACGGGGCAACCGCTCACGAAACTCCTCTGAACCCAGTCGCTCGGGAGATACATACAGGAAATGATAGGGTCCGAACTGACAGTTGTCCAAGGCAATCTTCTGCTGCTCGGCACTCATGCCCGTGTAGATGGCGGTAGCACGTATGTCCCGTTGGTAGAGGTTCTCCACCTGGTCTTTCATGAGGGCGATGAGCGGTGTCACCACCAGGCATAGCCCGTCCATCACCATCGTAGGTACTTGAAAGCACAGACTCTTGCCCCCGCCTGTAGGCATGAGTGCCAGCGTGTCACGACCGTCAAGTACAGATTGAATAATTTCCGCCTGTAAGGGGCGGAAATTATCGTAGTGCCAATATGTTTTCAGTACCTCTTGCGGGGTCATTGATGGCTTTACTTTATTTTCTCCAAGGCTGTGCGTACGCGGCGGAGTGTCTCTTCTTTGCCGAGGATGTCGGTGATTGCCCAGATATGCGGACCGCGGGCAGCACCTACCAGGCAGATACGGAAGGCATTCATCACGATACCTACGCCGTACTCTTTCTCTGCAATCCACGGCATGACAAGGGCATCCAATGCCTCTGCCGACCAGTCCTTCTGCGGCTCCAACAGAGCCAGCAACTCTTGCATGTGGCGCGGACTGTCCTCTTTCCAGCGTTTCTTGAGCGACTTCTCGTCATATTCTGTGGGGGCTACGAAGAAGAAATTGGTTTGCTCCCAGAGTTCGGGTACGAAGTTCACGCGGTCCTTGGTCAGTCCGATGACTTTGGCTACGACAGCCTTGTCGGCGGTTATCCCATGCTGTGCCAGCACGGGCATGAAGAGGTCTGCCAACTCGTCGTTGCTCTTCAGTTGCAAATACTGGTGGTTGAACCATTTGCCTTTCTCGTAGTCGAACTTGGCACCCGACTTGCTGACGCGGTCGAGCGAGAACTGCTGTATCAGTTCGTCCATCGTGTACATCTCTTGGTCGCCGGTATTGTGCCAACCAAGCAGAGCCAGGAAGTTGATAACCGCTTCGGGGAAGTAGCCGCTCTCGCGATAGCCCGATGAGACGGTGCCGTCCTTGGGGTTGTGGAACTCAAGCGGGAAGACCGGAAACCCTAACCGGTCGCCGTCGCGTTTGCTCAGTTTGCCGTTGCCGTCAGGCTTGAGCAGCAGAGGCAGGTGGGCAAACTCGGGCATTGTGTCCGCCCAACCGAACGCACGGTAGAGCAGTACATGGAGCGGTGCAGAGGGCAACCACTCCTCACCACGGATGACGTGGGTGATTTCCATCAGGTGGTCGTCCACAATGTTTGCCAAGTGGTAGGTGGGCAGGTCGTCAGCCGACTTGTACAGTACTTTGTCGTCCAAGATGTTGGAGTTGATAACCACCTCGCCACGGATAAGGTCATGCACGTGTACATCCTCGTTAGGCTCCACCAGAAAACGCACCACATACTTGTCGCCACGGGCGATACGTGCTTCCACTTCCTCTTTGGGCAGCGTGAGCGAATTGACCATCTGCCCGCGCGTGCGCGCATCGTATTGGAAATTAGGTATCTCCGCACGCTTTGCCTCCAACTCTTCGGGGGTGTCGAAGGCGATATACGCATGTCCCGAGTCGAGCAGTTGCTTCACATATTGGTGATAAATCTCGCGGCGTTCGCTCTGGCGATACGGTCCGTGAGGTCCTTTGCCGTTGGGGGCGTCTTTGCTGATACCCTCGTCGATGTTGATACCCAGCCAGTCAAGGGCTTCGATGATATACTCTTCGGCACCCGGGACAAAGCGCGTGGAGTCGGTATCCTCAATGCGTAGCAGCATGTCGCCGCCGTGCTGACGGGCAAAGAGGTAGTTGTACAGAGCGGTACGCACACCGCCGATATGCAAGGCTCCCGTAGGTGACGGAGCAAAACGAACACGAACTTTCTTATCCATAATATATTTATAATCTTTTACTTACACAATTTCCGCCATCCCATTATATACCATCTTCTGCCACTTCTATAACTTGAGTACGGCTTCCACAATCTCATCTGCCACCATCTCTTTGCTCTCCAACGGCAACTCTTTCCGAATGCCATTCGGGTACAACAACGTCACTTTATTAGTATCAGTCCCGAACCCCGCACCTTTGTCTTGCAGGGAGTTCAGCACTATCATATCCAAGTGTTTCGAGACCATCTTGCGCTCCGCATTGGCGAGTTCGTTGTTAGTCTCCAGCGCAAACCCGACCAAGCGCTGATGCGATTGTTTATGTTGACCGAGAAGTGCGGCAATATCCTGCGTGGTTGTCATCTCAATCGTGAGCGAGGTCTGTCCGGGTTGCTTCTTAATCTTGTGGCCTGCGGGGTCCGATGGCGTGAAATCAGCCACAGCAGCACACAATATCGCTATGTCCGTCTGCGCAAATGCTGCCATCGTCGCCTCACACATCTCTTGCGCAGAGCGTATAGGTTCTACGGTCAGAGGTGCAAACGCCTGCCAAGGTCTCATACTCAAAGCCGTCGGCCCTGTTACCAATATCACTTCCGCACCCAGACGAAGACACGTACGCGCCAACGCGTACCCCATCTTCCCCGTGGAAGAATTGCTGATATATCGTACAGGGTCTATCGCCTCCTGTGTGGGACCTGCCGTGATGAGCACACGCTTGCCCGCCAATGGTTTCGGCGACAGCACATACTCCACGGCAGCAAATATCGTATCCACCTCCTGCATACGCCCTTTCCCCGTGGTGCCACACGCCAGTTCGCCCTCAGCACATTCCAACATAGTGACGTTATCCCATGCTGCCAATGTGCTGATTGCCTGTTGTGTAGCGGGTGACGCATACATCTTGTCATTCATTGCCGGTGCCACCAATACGGGCTTGCGCATAGCGGCAAACGTGGTGGTCAAGGCATCATCGGCAACTCCTGCCGCCATCTTGCCTATCACATCGGCTGTCGCGGGTGCCACCACCATCATATCCGCCCAGTCGGGCAACGAGATATGCTCCGTACTGTGCTCATTGATAGCCGCAAACACATCGCTGTACACACGGTGCCCGCTGAGTGTCTGTAGAGTAAGGCAAGTGACAAACTCCAAGGCGTTCTTGGTAGTCGTCACCTGTACTTCCGCCCCTGCCTTGCGCAGCAGGCGTATCAATTCGGGAATTTTGTAGGCGGCAATGCCCCCGCTAATCCCGACCAATATATGCTTACCTCTCAACAATTCAACGTCTGGTTTCATTGGGTCATCAAGAGTTAATCCGCCGCACGCTTTACTTCAGAGCCTCGTCGCGGTTGCTCCCGCGATAGACCAACTCATTGTCGATAAATTCCTGTGTGGCAATGAGTGTCGGCTTGGGCAGCAACTCATAAGTGCGTGACACCTCTATCTGCTCTTGGTTCTCGAAAGTCTCTTCGGAAGAATCGCCCGGAGTGCTGAAATCTTGCAGTTTGGAGTCCAACTCTTTCTTGAGGGCAGCACTGATTTGGTTGCTTCGTTTGCCGATGATAGCCACCGTCTCATACACGTTTCCTACTTTCGCCGTGAGTTCGTTCATGTCACGTGTGATGGTTGTGTGCGGGGCTTTAGTTTGCTTATAATCAATCATATCGATAGTTATTTATTATTTCTTCGTTATCTTTTGAATCTCTTTTCCCATACGTTCCGCGGCATTGCGGTGTTTCGATTCGGGGTACTCCGTGATGAAACTAAAGTACTCATCTTCCGCATCGCGTGCACGCTCTAATTTCTTTGTTTCAAACGAATTCAGCATCTGCTGATACTTGGCTTGCAATATCAGCCAACTGAGTTCCTCCTGATATTTGTTCGTCGGATAGTTGCGCAACGCATTCTTCGCCGTTATTTCGCAACTCAGGTAATTGTTGCCGAGGTACGAACCGAGATTATAGTACAATTTCGCATTCAGATACTCCTTGTATGCCAGTTTGTCGTACAACTCTCCCATTTCCGTGTATGCCTGTTCCGCGTACGGGCTCTCGGGATACAACTCCACAAACTGTGTGAAGAACTCTATCCCTTTCCTGGTTTCCGTCTGGTCCAGCCGCGCATCGGGCGAATCCAGGTAGTAGCAATGCCCCACCTGAAAGCGTGCCTCCACGATAAACCGCCCTTTCGGATAGTTCCTGATATACGCCTGATAATACTCCGATGCCGAAGTATAGTCTTTCTGCCCCATATAGCAGCGCGCCAGATACGCCAGCACATCCTCCGAGCGTTCCGTACCCTTGTAGTAACTGCTCACATCATCCAACAGCGTCTGCGCCTTCACGTACTGCTTGTCGTTGAAGTAGGTCAACGCCTTTTGGTATTTCAGTTCAGGGTCTTTCGATTTCAGCAATTGCTGATACTCGCCACATGCCGTAAAGGTACAAAGCACTATCAGCCAAGCACATACAATCATTGCCTTGTACCTGTTCACTTCCCGCCGCCGCATTGCGGCAGTCCTTTGCGCATATTCCCGAATACTTTTTTGCACCATTTGTAAGCCCTTCTATCCAAATTAGCCCGCAAAGTTACTACATTTTCCCGAATTATGCAAACAAAAATCCTCATTCTCAGAGCAACCGCACCAAATAACAATACAACACAACTTTCATGCGGGCAAGAAGTGCTGCATAAGCCCCCAATATCCAAATAAGATTAACGCAACAATATCATACTAATCACATA
>DLLA01000026.1:8310-13050 GCA_002479035.1 Bacteroidales bacterium UBA7574
AATCACATACTAATCACATACTAATTGTTCATGGTTAATACGAGGGGAATGCGGGCTAAATAGGTGGATAATTAAAATTTTATTAAATTAACGAATTAATATGTTTGTCTGTCATTGTTTTTGTGCGGGTACATAGTAGAATTTCGCACCCTGTTTGGAGATATTCTTTTCTTTTTGTAACTTTGTGCCGTTTTTGGCTGACCAACAAGTATGCTGCAAGTCCTCACCGCCCTGCTTTTGGGCTTCCTTATGATTTTAGACCCCTGCACGCTCTTCACGAGCATTGCAGCCATCGGGTATATCGACAAGGAAATTGCCAACAAACGCAAGGTTCTCACCAACGGACTTATGTTCGTCCTTGGCAAACTCGTCACCTACGTCCTTGTGGCTGTGCCTTTCCTCATGGGCGCGCAGACGGCTGGTGTTCAGCATCTTATAGAGCATTGGGGCGAACCCCTGTTGGCGGCTTTTATGCTCATCTGCGGCGTGCTGTTGCTCTTCTCGGGACATCATCACCACGAGCACGACCATGGACTCACGCGCTGGCTTACTAATGCCGACAGCCGCAGCAGTTGGCTTTGGTCTTTCATGCTGGGTATCTTTTTTGCCATCGCTTTCTGCCCCCACCGTCTCGTCTATTTCTTCACGATGATAGACATCGCCATCACCTTGCCTGCATCATGGAACTGGCTCCTGCCTGTTGTCTTCGGTCTGGGCACGGGCTTGCCCATCATGCTCATCGCATGGCTCATCTCCTATAATGCCGTCTCTGCCAACGCACTCACAGCGCGTCTCCAATCCGTCGAAAAGTGGATTCGCTACATCTCCGCCGTACTTTTCATCGGCTTCGGACTCTATCTGACCATTCATCTTCTAACAGATAACCACCATTATGAACACAGCCACACCTTTCTTCAAGTTCCAGCAGTTCACTGTTTGGCATGACAAATGTGCCATGAAAGTCGGCACCGACGGTGTACTCATCGGCGCATGGTGCCCGCTGCCCAAGCACAAACAGGTCCGCGTGCTCGACATCGGCACCGGCAGCGGACTGATTGCCCTCATGCTCGCGCAGCGGCTCTCCAAGACCGGCAAGGGTTTCCAGATACAAGGCATCGACATCGACCAAGCGGCTGTGAGGCAGGCTGTCCAGAACTTCAAAATATCGCCATGGACAGGTCACCTCACCTGCACACCGTGCGCCCTGCAGGAGTTCCACCCCGCCATGCCTTATCAACTGATTGTCAGCAATCCGCCGTTCTTTCAGAACAGCCTCAAGAACCCCGACCCCGCCCGTGCCAGAGCGCGCCACACCGACAGTCTCAGTTACGAGCAACTGTTCCAATGTGCAGTCTCCATGTTGGTGGACGACGGCATTTTCGCCCTCATTGTCCCCGCCAATGTGGAGGCAGACGTGCTCACCAAGGCGGCATGGGAAGGACTGCTCCCTATCCGCATCACGCGGGTGCACCCCAAGCCCAAGAAACCCGCCAAACGGGTCATGATTGCGTTCCAGCGAACCGCCATTGTCGGTCCCAACCCGCCCAAGACCTCCACCTTATTTATAGAAGCAGCCAACGCGCCCCGCAGCGAGGAGTATGCCGACCTCACCCGTGATTTCTACCTTCCGGTTGGCATCCATAGCCAATCCGACACCCAAGACCTCCCTACTCTCTAACCCCTCCCCCTTATCATTATTTGTATTGTTCAAATAACTCATGACCTTCAGTTATACACGATGAAAAAGACCCTGTTGCTCATAGATGCGTATGCGATGATATACCGCGCGTATTATGCTTTCATTCGCACGCCGCGGATGAACTCACGCGGTGAGAATACCTCCGCCGTATTCGGCTTTGTGGTCACGCTTGACGACCTGCTGAAGCGCGTAAATCCTACGCATATCGGTGTGGCGTTCGACCCGCACGGTCCCACTTTCCGCCACGAGGCATACGAACAGTACAAGGCACAGCGCGAAGAGACACCCGAGGACATCCGCTGGGCGGTGCCGCGTATCCAGTCTATCCTACATGCCATGAATATCGCCACATTGGAGGTGCAAGGTTTCGAGGCAGACGATGTGATAGGTACCCTTGCCAACAAAGCGGAACGGGCCGGTTTTGAAGTCTATATGGCAACGCCCGACAAGGACTATGGGCAACTCGTCTCTGACCATATATATATGTATCGCCCGCGCCACACGGGCGGTTTCGAGAAACTGGGTCCCGCAGAGGTATGCGCCAAGTACGGACTGACCAATCAGTTGCAAGTCATTGATTTATTAGGGCTTATGGGCGATGCCAGCGACAATATCCCCGGTTGCAAGGGCGTGGGCGAGAAAACGGCTGTGCAACTATTGCAGCAGTTCGGTTCTATTGACAACCTGCTCACGCACTCCGACCAGTTGAAGGGTGCGCTCAAGACAAAGGTGGAGACACAGGCTGAACAGATACGTTTCTCACGGTTCCTCGCCACCATTCGCACCGATGTGCCCATAGACCTTGACGAGGAAGCCCTACTTCTCAAGCCGCGCGATTGGAATAAACTGACACCTGTCTATCAGCAGTTGGAGTTTAATTCGTTGCTCAAAAAGCAGACGACCTCCCCAACCCCTCCAATGGAGGGGCTCGCTAATACTGCCAAAACAAAGAAAACTGTAGAGCAAACCCTTGACCTATTTGCAACTCCCCCGGCTCCTTCAAATACGGGACATTCAGAGCATCTGTCAAGCCCCTCCTGCAGCGGGGCCCACACAAGCAAAGCGCATTGGGGTGTACCCGAAGGGGACGAGAAAGTCTCTGATGTCTCTGCGCGCCTTGCCGCTTATCTACTCAACCCAGAGGTTGCCTATAATCCCAATGTGCCTGTCAATTGGGACGCTCTGAAGGCAGATTCGGCATTGTGGAACCTCTACAACGAGGTCGAACTGCCCCTTGTGCAGGTGCTTCGCGATATGGAACAGGCGGGGGTACGCATTGATGTCGCCGAACTGCACAAAGCAGAGGTACAACTATCCACCGAACTCGCAGACCTTGAGCAACAGATATATGCACTGGCTTGCAAACCGTTCAATATCAATTCCCCCCGTCAGGTGGGTGAGATACTATTCGACAGATTGCTGATAGAACCCAAGCCCAAGAAATCCAAGACAGGTCAGTACACAACCTCCGAGGAGGTGCTGCAAGCCGTCAAGGACAAACACCCTATTGTGGGAAAAATACTGGATTACCGCGAACTCAAGAAACTGATTTCCACCTACATTTCCGCCCTTCCGACTTATATAGACCCACAGGATGGAAAGATACACACTACTTACAATCAAACCGTTACGGCGACAGGTCGCCTGTCGTCTTCCAACCCAAACCTGCAGAACCTGCCTATCCGTTCCGAACGCGGGCAACTGATTCGCCGAGCCGTCATACCAGACGACGGCTGCTTGTTCCTCTCGGCGGACTACTCGCAAATCGAGTTGCGCCTCATGGCGCATTTCTCGCAAGACCCGCACCTGCTTGAGGCGTTCCGTTCGGGGCAGGATATTCACGCTGCCACGGCGGCTAAGATATTCAATGTGCCCATTGAACAGGTGACCAAAGACCAGCGTCGCCGTGCCAAGACCGCCAATTTCGGTATCATCTACGGCATCTCGGCTTTCGGACTGGCACAGCAGTTAGACTGCCCACGTAGTGAAGCAAAAGCCCTGATAGACGACTATTTCACCGCTTTCCCAGGTGTTATAGACTACATTGAGCGGCAGAAGGAGTTCGCCCGCCAGCACGGCTATGCCGTCACCCTCTTCGGACGCAAACGCTACCTGCCCGACATTCTCTCACACAACGCCACCGTACGTTCTTTTGCCGAGCGCAATGCCGTCAATTCGCCCATTCAGGGCACTGCAGCGGACATTATCAAGATGGCAATGGTCTCCATTCACCGCCGTATGAAAGAGGAGGGTATGCAGACGCAGATGATAATGCAGGTGCACGACGAACTCAATTTCAACGTTCCTGCCGCCGAGGTGGAGCGTGCCCGCACCCTTGTGGTGAACGAGATGCAGAACGTGGTGCACCTCACCGTGCCCCTCATTGCCGATTGCGGCGTGGGCAAGAACTGGCTTGAAGCACATTGATAAATTTCCATGCTCTTTCCCTGACCTTACCCTGAGGTTGGGATGTCATTGATTGTGGCGGATGATGTAGTAGGGGATGTTGAGGGATTGGATTTCGCGTTCATACCAATCGTAGAGGTATTGGCGCAGGTCGGGGTTCTCGCGGACAGGGTCATAGACCCATGGGAGGTCGGGATAGCACAAGAGATAGACATCCATGGGGTAGGTACGGAGTGCGTTCTCAAGGAAATCCGAGCAGTTGCCGTACTTGTGTAGGAACCATACCTTGGTGATAATCAGTTCGGTATCAAAGAAAACGACAGGGGGTTTCCGATTGCTTTCGTCGTTTTCGCGGTTGTTGTTTGGGTAGTTTATGTTGATTACATTGCTGTCGTTGCGGGTGTATGTGCGTAGTTGCTCCACTTGGTGGCGGGCGATGCAGAGGACATCATCGTAGGTATATTGGTAGGATGGGGGGAGTGCCTCCATATATTCGCGCGCGTACTCGGGTACGTAGATGCCATGGTAGCGATTGGCAAGGTATTTGGCAAGCGTGCTCTTGCCCGTGGATTCGGGACCGATGATGCCGACTTTGTACATAGTATGCAGGGTGTTGAACGGACGGCTACGCCGTA
>DLLA01000022.1 GCA_002479035.1 Bacteroidales bacterium UBA7574
TATTGGGACCACTGCTACTGGCATCACCATTGGCATCCTATCTGCTCCTACCGCACGGGGCACCACCCGCACGACCACTATCGTCCTATGTATGAGCATGTCAGCCGCTCCGACTATGCAGCGCGTCACCCCGAACGTTCGTTCTCTACACGCAACGCAGGGCGCAACATAAGCAATGCACGCTCTTTTGATGTCGAGCGTCGTGCCGCAACACGCACGGCTTCTGCACAAGGGGCTTCCACACGCAGTGCCGTAGCAGGGACTTCTACCCGCAATGCCGCTTCGTCAGCAGCCGCTTCACGCTCCTTTGGCAGCAGCAATATCCGCACAAGCAGTGCCACTGCTACCCGTAGCACCTCGGCTTCCACACGCAGCACAACCACAGCCGCTTCGCGCAGCAATAGCAGTACTTCCGTCACTACCCGCACGGCTTCCACGCCTTCACGCACTACCGCTACTACGGCATCGCGCACCACAGGTACCACAACCTCTCGCACCAGCGTAGCCGCTCCGACGCGCTCGTCATCAAGTACTTCCGCTACACGTACCGCTTCCACTACGACCAATCGCTCCTCCTATCAAGGCTCCTCATCGCGCTCTTCCGGTAGTACCTCGGCAACGCCATCACGTTCCTACAACAGCAGTTCGTCGCGTTCCTACAATAGCAGCAGTTCCGGCTCATACAGCAGCCCGTCCCGCTCATCGGGAAGCACCATGCGTTCCTCCTCATCGGGCGGTAGCATGCGCTCTTCGGGCGGCTCCTACTCCGGTGGCTCCCGCTCCACCCGCAGATAGAAACACCTAAGTACAACACACTATAAATACAGTACGGTTTAGAGCAGACCTCCCCTATCCTATTCGGGACGGGGGAGGTCTTGTTTTATATAGTATTCGCAAGTAGGCAATAGCGAGTTATTATAAAAACCGTTTAATCACATACTAATCACATACTAATTGTACAAGAATGATACAAGGTTAAATGACGATGGTTGAAGAGCAATTTAAAAAAATATAAATACGAATATCTACATGCGAAATGTCGGATGAACATATAAACGGAGAGTACAATATGAGATTAATAGCATTTGCAAACGGTTGCTATATTTTTACCCGATCAATTTAATACGGATACTTGCACACCTTAAATAAAAAGCGTAACTTTGCACGCAGGTGGTCGGTATTGGTTAAGAATGAAGTCATTGTGCGAACAAATGGCACTACATAACATGAAAACGAATACAAAAGGCAAGCAAAATACCAAAAGACAATGAGAATACATATTTTAGAACTCAGAAGAAAGAGCCTCGTCGTGAGTGTATGGGCTGTTGCCCTTGCGGCATTGGTTGGCTGTGGCGCGAAAACCATGCAGGCAAACACTGAGGACCGCAATGCGGATACGCAGAATCCGACAATGCCTATTCACTTTACAGGCACCACGACGCACCTGTATCTGACTGATTACCTGCCGCAAACAAGTGCAGAGGACGCAATAACCTATATCACCGAGCCGAGTTATGAGGTGCGCAATGCGGGCAATGGCGAGTTGGACCTTGCGGGCGACAACACCTTGTCGGTGCTGAGCGTGTGGGTGAACGACAAGGAGCAATATGACATCCCTATCCTACCCCGTTTGGAGACTATGCAAGGCTTGGTGACGGTGGGGTGTACCGACTCGACCATACAATGCACAATACGTAATACACAATGCGCAATGAGCGAGGCGCGTATTCAATGGCGTGCGTTTTGGCAGGATATATATATAGGTGCGGACGCGGTAGAGTTCGGCGAGGGCGACGAGGTGGCTACCATCCGCCTGCCCAAGGAGTGCCGTCAGTCCACAGGACGCAGTTTCCTGCGTGTATATGCAGTGGCGGACGGCAAGATGCTCAATGATATATTGGTGCCGTTGCAGGACGGCAAACCCGTGACGGATGTCGCGCAACTGACTCGTCATGACGACCAAGCACAAGTGCTGTACTCGCTGATGATTGACCGTTTCCACAACGGCAACAAGGACAATGATTGGAAGATGAACAGCCCCGAAGTGCTGGATATAGTTGATTATCAAGGCGGTGACATCAAGGGTATTCAGCAGAAGATAGAGGATGGTTTCTTCGATGACCTCGGCATCACCACGATATGGATTTCGCCTATCACGCAAAATCCGTGGGACGCATGGGGCAGGTACCCGTTCCCAAAACCCAACAAATACGACTCCACCAAGACCTACACCCGTTTCTCAGGGTACCATGGCTATTGGCCTATCTATACCACGGTGATTGACAAGCGTTTCGGCACGGCGGACGAGTTGCACGACATGCTGGCAACCGCCCATGCACATGGCATCAATGTGGTGCTGGACTATGTAGCCAACCACCTGCATATCGAGTCGCCGGTGTATAAGGAGCACCTGACATGGCACACCGACAGTATCCTGCCTGACGGACGACGCAACTTCGAGTTGTGGGACGATGCACGTCTCACTACGTGGTTTGACGTGCATATCCCCACCCTCGACCTCGAGCGCGAGGACGTGTATATGCCCATGACCGACTCGGCACTCTATTGGCTTGCGAACTTTGAGTTTGACGGTTTCCGCCACGATGCCTGCAAACATATACCCGAGTGCTATTGGCGTACGCTGACGCACAAGATGAAGACCCGCTTCCCCGACAGGCACATCTGGATGATTGGCGAGACATACGGGTCGCCCGAACTCATCAACACGTATGTCAAGAGCGGTATGCTGAACGCACAATTCGACTTCAATGTCTATTTCACAGCCATTCACGCGCTGTGCAACGACGGCAAGATGAGCGACATCGACCGTGTGGTGCGCGAGTCGATGGCTACCTATGGGGCGCACCATACAATGGGCTGTATATCAGGCAACCACGACCAAGTGCGTTTTGCATCATTGGCAGGCGGAGGCATTCACTTCTGGGAAGACGGCAAGTTGGAAGGCTGGACACGTGAGGTAGGCTTGCTGCCCAACGACACGCCCGAAGGGGAACGCGCTGACCTTGCCCGTGAAGCATACCGCCGCGCCTTGCTATTGGAGATGCTCAACCTCACCATCCCGGGTGTACCGTGTATCTATCAGGGCGACGAGTACGCAGAAGTGGGCGGCAATGACCCCGACAACCGCCATTGGATGCGTTTCGACGGGCTGAGTATGCAAGAACAGGACTTCCGCAAACAGGTGAAGCAACTGATAGATATTCGTCGTGGGAATATGGCACTGATGTACGGCGACTATATCCCTGTCCGCAGCGACGACAACACCATAGAGTTCATACGCACCTATATGGGTGAGACTATTCACGTAAAAATAAGCAGAAATGAAGAAAGCAGTATTAGCATTAATGGCAATCGGGCTTTTAGCCTGTAGCGGGTGCAACACCCCCACAAACGACGACCCCTACACCCCTGCACCCGTAGGCAGTTACGCCAAAGGGGCGGACATCTCATGGCTCACGGAGCAGGAGAGTGACGGGGTATTGTTCTACGACAGTCTTGGCAACGCCACCGAGTGTATGCGTCTGTTGCGCGACAACGGCATGAACAGCGTCCGCCTGCGCGTATGGGTCAACCACAGCACAGGCTGGTGCAACCTGCCCGATGTATTGGTCAAGGCAAAACGTGCTGCCGACCTGAAGTTGCGAATTATGATAGACTTCCATTATTCCGACTATTTCGCAGACCCGAGCAAGCAAAACACCCCCGAAGCATGGAAGGACTACGACCTTGCGCAACTCACACAAGCCGTTACCGACCACACGACCGAGGTGCTTACCGCCTTGCGCGATGCGGGTATCACGCCCGAATGGATACAGGTGGGCAATGAGACCCGTTGCGGTATGCTGTGGGACACAGGACGCCTGTGGAATGAGCAGGGCGACCTGCCCAACGGCTGGAAGAACTATGCCCAACTCACTACGGCAGGCTACAATGCGTGCAAGCAAATCTTCCCCGATGCCCTCGTGATTGTGCATATTGACAATGCCTACGAAGACAACAACTGGTTCTTCCGCAAACTGCGGCAGAACGGAGGCAAGTTCGACATGATAGGACTCAGTCACTACCCTATGATGAAAGAATGGACCGGCAAAGACTGGCAGGAGACCAACCAACTGGCAGCCAAGAACATAACGCGCCTGTACAACGAGTTTCGTTGCCCCATTATGATTGCGGAGATAGGCACCCTCGCTGCCCAAGAAGCC
>DLLA01000023.1:0-1007 GCA_002479035.1 Bacteroidales bacterium UBA7574
CTCGTTCAACAACGACTTCGGCGCTTGGGGCAAGGCATTTAACACGCCATTTGTATCGGCATCGGAGCCTCAGACGGCTGTTGGTTCCTCGTGGATAGTCTCTCATGCTGCAAATCGTCGCTATGCACCTCCTTCCGGCGATACACCTTATCTTAATTGGTTGAAAAATCAGGGCGAGAGTGCTTATCTATACTCCGACGACAAGGGTGTAAGGTACTACGACATCAATAAACTGCGTGAAATCTATGAGCAACAATTTGGCGGCACCGATACTCCTGAAATAACATGGGAGGAATTCCTATCTTGGTTCAATAGTTATGAGTACGTAGGCGTCCCCCTTTCAGATGGTTGTTCTTTGATGCTTTTATTGGCTGCCGGATTGGCTTTGTATATCCGCAAGAAAACAAAATGCACACGTTCTGCCGATATATCACGTTGACATTCCTGTTCTTGGGGATAGTCTTTCCGCTCTCTGCACAGCAGGGGGACGGCTTGTCGTGCCAGTCTCCCATTCGGGTGGATAGTGCCTACACAGGTACATTCGATGCGGGGTCCTACTATTTCACGGCGTGGACATACGACCTGCCGCTTACGGTGTATGTACTCCCCGCTTCGGGTGTGAAAGGAGCAAAACCGCAATTGTTGGCAGATTTTACCTGCACCCCCGGCGTGTATGATGATCCTGATATCGACCGTATGGCGCATGGTGTCAATGATTTCGGAATCTCGTTGCCGTTTGATATGCTCTGTCAAGAAGATGAGGTGAATGGCAAGTTCGCTTGGAGGGTGGACTTTACGGCAGATATGAAGATTTGTCTGGCGATGTTTTCTGTTACCAAAGATATACAAGCCATTGTCAAACTTACTATCTATGAACGTAGCACGGCTACGCTTATGCCGACCATTGACCCTTGCGATTCCATCTCGGAGATAACCGTGCCTGCCGTCTTCGATAATATGCTGCTTGACACTACACAGATATACAAATTCCCCATTGGTGAGTTGGC
>DLLA01000023.1:1048-14683 GCA_002479035.1 Bacteroidales bacterium UBA7574
TTGGCACATGGCAATGTGCGGGTGCGTTGGACGGGACAAGATGCCACAATGGTGTATATGGGGTCCGATTGCAGTTTCCCTGTTAACAATCCATTTGATAGCCGATTTTATGACTATATGCAACTTTCTCCCGACAAAGGAAAAGGTGAAGATACCTACCTCTTTGTGTCAAAAAACATGTTGGATATGGCGGCAAGCCAGTATATCTTTAATCTCTATTTCCGTTTTCAGGGAGGTTCTGAAGGAATGATAATCTTCGAGGATGCCGGTGATGCCAAACGCCTGCACTTAGACATCCCCCAACCAATCAATGCCAACGACCAATCCACCACGTACAGCATACCTGTCTCGTGGAAAGATATGCCTATCCGATTCTATAACCCGAAACCGTATGCTACCACAATGTATGTTTCCACTGAGCCTTTCTTTCCTATAGAACAAGAGACTATGGCTGCGTTCTCATTTTCTCCCGACGATGCAGGAGGTAGTGAACTGTGTCTTTCGTCTGTGGAAATGGCGGAGTTGGCAAGTATGACTACGGACTCATTGTTGTACGTTAAATTCATAACCTCTTCGGCTACAACTATTATCCCAATGATATGGGAGAGTTCGGTATGTGCAATTAAAACAGCAAGATTAGGTATCGGAGAAGAGCAGGCTGTTTCCCGCAATAGTAGTGTTACCTATCGAATCCCGCTCAAGCAATGGGGAAAAGGGGATATTACATTGCAATGGAAAGATGCATCACAGCCATTAAACGTATGGTGGGCTGATACGTGTGATTTTATGTTGAGTAAATATAATCCTTCTGTACACCGAATAGATACAATTCCTGTGGGTGAAAGCAAAATTATAACACAAGCGGAGTTATTGCAACTACCCACAGATATTGATGGCTTTGTATATTGTCGTTTACGGAGTAAGCGGGAGGGAACTGTGTATATTACATCTTCTGCTCCCATTATTCCAGAACCGGAGCCGGAAACATATCAGAGTGCAACAATCAGTATTCGCTGCATAGAAGATAATCGCTTTGCCATCTCTGTTTCCAAAGAACAGGATTTGCAATTGTTGGATTCCCAAGGAGAGGTCGTTGAATCTTGGCACCAAAGTGTAGATGAAACTATTTCTTTTAGTGTGATGAATTTGGTAGGGACATATTTCCTTAAAGGGAATGATGAAATAATAGTCATTAAATAATTAATTAAATTGTATTACATTATGAACAGAACAAGATTACTTATAGGGATAATAATGATGTCTTGTATATCTTCTATCTGTGCAAAAGATTATGAGGCGACTGTGGGATGTTTTGGTGAAGGGTTAGGGCAGGCGTCTGTAATAGTTGAATACAATAGTCGTATAAATGTTTGGTCTTCTTCTGAAAAAAAGATAGTGAAAAATGGAGAACCCAATGGCACCACTGGTATAGATAAATCATGGGGCGTCTATTTTAATAATAGGGCTTCTTATGAGGCTACACCTGCTGCGGGTTCTGTATTTAAGGGGTGGTATAGTGAGGATAAGGAGACATTTCAAACGCAGACTAACCCTATGTCCTTGAATAGTTCCATGGACAAGACGCATAATTATGGTACTTACTATGCAAAGTTCGACATTGTAAGTATTCAAAATGACCCTAATTGTAACCCGATACCACTCCAAGTCACGGGTAATCCGAATGGCACTGTTACAGGAACAGTAACGTTTATATCTTCAGATGCCAATAGCAAGGATGATTTTGCGCCTATTGCCGTCAAGACAAATGGCGAAGGGCAGTGGATTGTGACAGACTGGTCATACGATACGAGCACTAAGAAAGTTAATGTAACCTACCAATATACGGCAGACAATCGGCATTATACCAATCAAGAGGCTACTGCAACAATTACGTTGCATTCTGCAAATATGAAAGTGTCGAAAAGTGTGAATGTAAGTGCCAATGTGGATTTGACACCTACGTTTTCAATAACACCGACCACCTACACCTTTGGTGAAATAGAAATTGGTTCTTCCGAGAGACAAACCATTGCTATTACCCCTACAAACGAGGTGGCAAAAGCCGCAGGTTTTGAGTGGACGTACACTATAACAGGGGATATTGGTGAGTTTGCCGTAGAGCCTAATGGGCTGAATGCTGTTGTCTTGTTCGCCCCTATCACGACAGGGGATAAGACTGCGACTATCACCATCACAGGTCAGTACACGGATGCTAACGAAACAATCATAGAACAACCAACGCCGCAAGTGATTACCTTAACAGCAAAGGCTAAGACACCTGATGTTACCAAAATTATATTTGGCGGAGATGACAACTATGTACACTGGATGGCAACAGCCTACGTTGGTGTGACAGCCACAGAAAATATCCCCGTGGCATTGCTCAACGTAAGTAATGTACAATACACATGGAAAAACAATCCCGATAACCTGTTTAGCGACGAAATAGGATCAAAGGCAGGACAAATATCCATATCTCTGACTCCGAACAATGTGGGTGATTACTCTGCAAATGACAAAGTGGCAGTACTAACAGCCACAGGCATAACAGCAGATGGACAAACCATAACAAAAGATTTAACCATCAAAGTGCGTTGCGAATTAGTGCAACCGGTATTGAATGTGTATAGCGGTTTTCAATGCCAGACATTGGAGTGGAACAGCATTGCGGGAGTAAGGCAATATATTATTTCGCGCGATGGTCAAACTTTCGCTACTATAGACGACGGAAATACCACATCATATTCCGTTGCTTCCCTAACCAATGGCACTACATACAAATATCAACTGACGGCGGTGGCATCCAATACTGATTTTAATAAGTCATCTAACGAGGTAACCTCTACCGTTGGAACACTGACTGAAGGCAAACATATTGGTTTGCAAACTGGCACCATCGGGCATACCAAGAAACGTACCGGTTTTTCTTCATATTCGCCATACTATACCCGCAGAGATATAGATGTGACTGCAGCCTTTGATGAGGACGGAAATGCATTATTTGATTATATGTATGTGTTTGGTCCCACAGACCCTGACGGTACCACTACAACAGAAACTTATACAGGGGAGGACGGCATAAAACAGAATAACGTGCCAAAAATAAATGTCCCCAATGGCGTCGAACAGGGAAAGAGCGGGCGATTAGAGTGCAATGCAAAGACGATGTGCTATGTATTTGAGCGCAACGGCTCTACGTATGTGTACAAAAGTGAATTTAATGCAGTCAAACAGCGTCTCGGTACTTTGACCAATGGCAAGTCATACTACTTTACAGGTTTTTGCCCGTTTGTATGCACAGGAACCAAATCAACGGAAGAAGGTTTTGCCTATGCAGAAGGTCAAAACACATCTGTGGACATATACTTGGACAACTGTATCATGTATAGTAAAAATAAAACGGCAACAGGGGCTTCGCATGCAAGTGACTATGAAACATATAATGTGGTTTTAAGCATTGGTAATAATAAATTAGATGGTTTTGCGAGCCCATTCGTGTTCTACTCTACGGGGGCAAAATTTAGTCCCAAAATCCATATTATTAACCATAACGAGTTAAGACCTTCCAATGGAAACTTAATGACAAAAGTGAATGCTTCTCATATCAAAGATATATATACAAATCGACCTCGTTATTGTGCACCTATCACCTGTAAAACGAATGAGGATGGAGAGAATATCTGTTCGCTAACATTAGATGATATTTGGCCTAAGAATTCGATTTCCACATATCATACCAATGGCTTTTTGGAATTGATGCCAAACATCACGAATACGGGCTCAATAGATTTGGGGAATGATAAGGGGGAAGTCTCTTTTAATGGTGGACAATATGTATTATGCGGTTCTTATGAAGTGTCAGATAGTTATGCATCTTCATTGGCCATATCCTATCGCAAGTTTACACTGGATATAGATGTAAAACTCGTGACTGTTAGTGTATCCTTGTGGCATTTCGGGGGTGATCAGGCAGATAGCAAAGTGACTATTAACGGTGGAACATTCAATGTATCGCAGTGGCAGTCACAGAGTAGTTATGCTTATGAGAAAACGGATTTGCGTTTGCCTCAAAACTCTGTTGTGAATGGTGGCACGTTTAATAACTGCGATGTCTATACTTGTTCCGATGCAGCCAGCAATGGCACACAGATTCGCAATACTGCAGGGGACTATCTTTGTCGTTTTCAGATTGCTACATCAGGGCAAAATTCTGATGGAACAGCCCAATTTACTTTTCCTCCATTATATGCAGAATATGAACCACTATATGGCAAATATAGCATCAATGCGGACAAAAATGGTGATGTATGGCTATTGCTCCCCGGAGAAAAAAACAATTGTGAATATAAGCGTGAGGTGCCTATCTACAATTATGTGTATTGCATGGGTAGTATTACAGGAAGCAGCAATGGGTATGATGTAAATATCGGTGGTGATAAAGAAGCGCACTCCGGCAACTCGGATGTAGTACGTAACAACTATTTGGCGTATATTACTTATGATGAGCGTATGCAAACGCTGGCAAATAACAAAACCTATAAGGCAACATTAGGAAATTTGGAAGTTCCTGTCGAGATATCAGCCCTTTCTGCCTCTATTACTAATACAGATGATTATTACATACAGCGGGGGTTGTATGTAGCCATGCCTATACATAGTGCCGATGAATGGTTCTTGTTCACAGCACCGTTCAATATCCAAAAAGTGTATGTGGTTGAAACATATTGCGAGAAGGAATTGAATAAGGCGGGCTTAGCGCGTGAAGAAGCCCTGAATAAACAAGCATATTACAATTTGGATATGGGGTACAATATCTCGTATGGCAAAATTGCTGCGGAACCAGGTCCTAATAAGTCACTTATCACATTAATGAATTCCTATTTAAACACACGTAGGAATCAAGCAAAGGATGCATACCCAACAGAAAATATCGGTGCTAATGATATTGGAATATGGTCACTCACGCATTATAATGGCAGTAATATCCGTAATGCCCATTACTACTTGTATGATACACAGGATTGGGAGTTTGAAGAAGGTAAATTTACCACCCATTGGCAATGCGTTCCCGAGCAAACCGTAATTCAAACAGAAGAAAAGGAGAATATAATGTTGATGCAACAAGGTCATACGTATGCTCTTTATTTCCCATATTTCATTGGGCATACAATAGATGCAAATGGCAATGTTACAAGCAATAACCAACATGACAAATGGGACTATTGGACGGGGAAGTACCTTATCTTTGAGGGAAAAGGACCTCAGATGGTTCGAGGAGAGGATGCTCTTGAGATAGAGGAACCCAATGCCGGATTTGCGCGATTGGTAGGAAACTACACATTTGCCAACTACTCACCGGAAGGAACAACCTACAAGTTAAATGCCTCTACAGAAATGTTTGAAGCCACATCAACAACGGATTTCAGACCTACTGAAGGTTTGCTGTTGGTGAATATAGATGCACCTGCAGGGCAGAGGGTTCAAAGTGTTTCCCGATTGGGCAAAGTGATATATGGTCCTGCCATTACCACAGATAATGAGGATTCTCATATTCCCACTATTGCGGGCAATGCCACGTTGATGGTGCAGTTGGCAGATGGGGGTATGGAGGTGATGCCGTTGCAGACGCAGCATGTGGAGATAGTATCTGCTGACGGGCGGCTGATATATAGCGGCACTCTCTCCGAACAGACTTATTTCGCCGTTCCTGCAGGGCTGTACCTTGTTCGCGGTGAATATGAAGTGCTGAAAGTGATGGTGAAATAATCCTGCAAACCGATAGCGCCGGTGCGTTAACGCCGCAGCATGGGACATGTGCTCATGCTGCGGCGTTGGTTATTATTCCAGTTCTCGGGTGCAGAGGCAAATACGTGCCAAGACAGACGCCCCCCAAATAATACTACTACATCACTTCCATACGGACAAGAAGTGCTGCGTAAGCCCCCAATATCCAAATAAGATTAACGCTGCAATATCATACTAATCACATACTAATTGTTCATGGTTAGTACGAGGGGAATGTGAGGGAGGTGGGGGCGGAATTTGAAAATTTGTAAATTTGCAAATTCGTAAATGGGCTCCAGAAACTGGGCGTATAGGTCATTTTGCAGGCTGAGAAGTGGGTAGAAACTGCATGGCGTCTGCGCCCCCGGCGATGCTATTCTGACATAAATTCTAACGTGAATTCGATATAACAACAGAAGGATACTTTGCAGGTCAATAACTGATAACAACTATTAAACAATAGATAGCGACATCGTAACCTCAACAGATAATAAACACGAATTGCCAAGAATTGACCACGAATTGGCATTATCGAGGTTCTATAGAACGGATGGCTACGCCGTATTATCACACATTAGACATAAATTCCATATCCTCAAATTATATCGAATTGACGTAAATTCTAATATCACAGCCCCGCAAAGCACAAAAACACTAATGTTTGGTGAGGTTGCCTGGAATATGTGCCGCATTGGCCGTTGTGCACAAAAGCACTTTTTCTCTTGCGTATGTTGGCAGAAATCTGTACTTTTGTACCCCGTTTTATG
The DNA here is from genome assembly GCA_002479035.1 of Bacteroidales bacterium UBA7574. GTDB lineage: Bacteria > Bacteroidota > Bacteroidia > Bacteroidales > Paludibacteraceae > Colicola. The sequence continues at coordinate 7,600 of DLLA01000023.1, forward strand.
GCAACTACTAAATACATATTCGTAACGGGCGGCGTGGCATCGTCGTTAGGCAAAGGAACGATTGCGGCATCTCTTGGCAAACTGCTGCAAGCCAGAGGGTTCCGAGTAACAAACCAAAAATTGGACCCCTACATCAATGTAGATCCGGGAACGCTGAATCCCTACGAACACGGCGAATGCTATGTCACCGTGGACGGGCATGAAGCAGACCTCGACCTCGGGCACTACGAGCGTTTTCTCAACACCGAAACGCACAAGGCGAACAACATCACCACGGGGCGTATCTACCAGCATGTGATTGAGCGTGAGCGGCGCGGTGACTACCTGGGCAAGACCGTGCAAGTGATTCCCCATATCACCGACGAGATAAAGAATGTGATTATCGCTCTCGGCGAGAGTCACCACTACGACTTTGTCATCACCGAGATAGGCGGCACCGTAGGCGACATCGAGAGCCTGCCTTACGTGGAGGCGGTGCGTCAGATGAAGTGGGAGCACGCCGACGATTGCTGCTGTATCCACCTTACATACGTGCCCTATCTGGCTGCGGCTAAGGAACTGAAAACCAAGCCGACACAGCACTCGGTGAAGGACCTCCAACATGAAGGCGTACAGCCCGATATACTGGTACTTCGCACCGAACACGAGATACCTGCCGACTTGCGCAAGAAAGTGGCATTGTTCTGCAACGTGGGGGAGGATGCAGTTATCCAGTCGCGCGATGTCAGGAGTATCTATCGCGTTCCCCTCAATATGCAAGCCGAGGGGCTCGACCGTGTCGTGTTGCGCAAAGTAGGCATCGACCCCGACAGCGTACCCGCAGCCGATATGACGGATTGGACCGCGGTGCTCCACAAGATTGAGGACTCTACCGATGAGGTGCGCATCGCCATCGTGGGCAAGTATGTGCAACTGCAAGATGCCTACAAATCCATTCGCGAGTCGCTGAACATCGCGGCAGCCTACAACGACAAGAAACTGATTCTCAAATCCATACTGAGCGACGACCTCACAGAGGCAAACGTGGCGGAGGCACTGGCCGGGCAGCAGGGCATCATCGTGGCCCCAGGCTTTGGCGGACGTGGTGTGGAAGGCAAGTTTGTGGCACTGCGCTATGCGCGCGAGCATGCGTTGCCGTGTTTCGGAATCTGTATGGGCATGCAGTGTATGGCTATCGAGTTTGCCCGCGATGTGCTTGGTTATCAACGTGCTAACTCCACCGAGTTCGACCCAGACACCCCGCAGCCTATCATCGATATGATGCAGGATGTCAAGTGGAAGATGCAGGATGCACACGGCGGAATGGGAGGCACTATGCGCTTGGGGGCATACCCGTGTCAGTTGCGGGCAGGCAGCCATGTGGCGGCTATCTATGGCACCGATGGCGTGATTTTGGAACGTCACCGCCACCGCTACGAGTTCAACCACCGCTACCAGCAGGAGTTCGAAAAGGCGGGCATGGAGTGTGTGGGCATCAACCCGCAGACCGGATTGGTGGAGATTGTCAGTCTCAAAGGGCATCCCTGGTATATCGGCACGCAGTTCCACCCCGAATATGCGTCCACGTTCCTCCATCCGCACCCGCTTTTCATGGATTTTATCTGCACCGCAGCAGCCAATAGATAGAGTAACTTTTTCTAAATCAATCCGATATGCGTAGCATTACCATCAACAACATGACCTTCGACGAGTTTCTCACACCGCAGAACATCGCAGAAATCGTCGAGCGCGTTGCCAATCGTATCAACGCAGATTATGAGGGGAAAAGCCCGCTGTTTATCTGTGTGCTCAACGGGGCATTTATGTACGCAGCCGACTTGTTCAGGCATATCACCCTGCCCGCCGAGATTACTTTCGTGCGGCTCAAGTCCTACGAAGGCACATCCTCTACGGGCGAGGTGGAACTCATCACGCCGCTCTATGAGCCGGTGCAGGGGCGCGATGTGATTATCGTGGAGGACATCGTGGATTCGGGACTTACCATGCATAGTTTCCGCCAGATGTTGTTGGATGCAGGAGCCGAATCGGTGGCACTGACCACATTCTTTTTCAAGCCCGAATCGTTGCTCTACCCCGATGCCAAACCCGAATACATCGGTATGGAGATTCCTCGGCAGTTCATCATCGGCTACGGCTTGGACCTCGACGAACAAGCCCGCAACTTGGATGCCGTTTACACCCTCCGCGCTGATTGATAGGAGGTTATATCGATATGCACATGCCGTATTCAGGCTTGCGGTTGGGGGTGTGTACTCCTATTATATATATGGTGTGCCCTGTCACACGCTGAACAGATAGTCCAAGGCTTCCCGAATCTCCGTGTCCGTAGCGGTTTGATTGACAATGGGTTCGCCTATTGTGCGCAGCAGCGTGAAATTGATACGGCATTGCAGTCCTTGTGTCTCTGAGGCGGGGAAGGCAGTGTTCTTCTTGTCTTGCAGCATAAGTGTCAGCAATTCATCCTGCTGTTTGCAGTTGCACGCAGGACGCCCGTAGTACTCCAACATCAGGTGAACCAACTGCTGCAAAGGTTCACGTGGAAAGCCCAACTTGCAGATACTCAAGTACATCTCTGCCACCATGCCCCACAGCACACAATACCCATGTGGCACCGGTTTGCCCTGTCGTGCGTATGCCTCTTCAATGGCGTGCCCGACCGTGTGCCCGAAATTGAGTGCCTTGCGCAAACCGTGCTCTTGCGGGTCGGCTGCCACAATGCGTTCTTTAACTTGCAGACTATCAGCCAATAAGGGTTTAAGTTGCTGTATATCAAATTGCTGTATATCGTACGCCAATATCGCTTGCCAGTGCTGCGGACCTGCAATCAGGGCGTGTTTCAGCATCTCGGCAAACCCGCTGAGCCATTCCTGTGTGGGCAGAGAGTGCAGAAATGGCAAGTATATCCACGTCGCCATGGGGGGGCTGAATGTCCCGATAGCATTCTTCAGACCGCGATAGTTGATACCGGTCTTCCCGCCGGAGGAGGCATCCACCATCGCCAGTAATGTGGTCGGAAGGTTTACAAATCGGATGCCCCGTTTGTAGGTGGCAGCCGCAAAGTCTCCCATATCGGTAATCACACCACCTCCGATGTTGATTACCACTGCATTACGTGTGGCGTTGTTGGCAAAGAGGAAGTCCCATATCTTCTCCACGAAGGATAGACTCTTGCTTTCTTCACCCGCAGGCAACACCAGCACGGGTGCCTCCGGCAGGCATTGGTGCACTTCGGACAGGCAATGTTGTGCCACATTCGTGTCTGTCACCACGAACAACTGTTCGGCTGACAGACTGTCTAATAAGGGCAAAAGTTCCGCTGTCGTATCTAAAATCTGCATACTCGCACCAAAAAGTTTGCAAAGTTACGACTTTTTTCGTAACTTTGCGCCCCAAACGTGAAATTTATGTACCGACGAATTCTTTTTACCCTAATGGTGGTGCTTGTTGCCTTGACGGCAAATGCGGAAGGGCTCACCTACCTGAGCACTGCGGACTTCAAGGCCAAGGTGTGCTACTACGACCTGCAGCAGCAACCCACGTGGAAATACATTGGCGACAAGCCGTGCCTGATAGATTTCTCTACTTCGTGGTGTGGTTGGTGTAAGAAGTTACACCCTATTCTGGAGCAGGTGGCAGAGGAGTACAAGGGGCAAATCTACGTCTATACGTTGGATGCCGAGAAGGAGCGCGAGGTGGCTGCCTTGTTCGGCGTGCGCAGTTACCCGACGGTGGTACTGTGCCCTATGGAGGGTGCCCCGCAGATAGCACAGGGCTATCATGAGAAGGCTTATTGGGATGAGGCTGTCAAACAACTCCTGCTGCCCGCAAAGCAGTAATGACAAGACAATGAACTTAATAATCAATAATATGAAGACGTTTTTGAAATACTTAGGGGCTATCCTCGTGCTATGCGGCGTGGTATGCTTGGCTATTTATGCGTTTGTAAAGCAGACGAATGTGCTGTTGGTGGTTGCCATGGCACTGGAGGTAGTCGGCATCTTGTCGTACATCATCATCAACAAGCGCGTAGAATAACTGCCTGTCGCGAACAGCGCAGCGGTCTAAAATCCAATGGCAGACTTTAACGACGCAATCAAGCAGCATCTCACGGGCATGTACCAGGACTGGTTCTTGGACTATGCCTCGTATGTGATTTTGGAGCGCGCCGTGCCTGCCATCGAGGACGGTCTGAAGCCCGTGCAGCGCCGTATCCTCCATGCTATGAAAGGGGTGGACGACGGTAAGTACAACAAGGTGGCGAACATCGTCGGTCAGACTATGCAGTACCACCCGCACGGCGATGCCAGTATCGGTGACGCGCTGGTGCAACTCGGGCAGAAAGACCTGCTCATCGACTGTCAGGGTAACTGGGGAAATATCCTCACGGGCGACGGCGCAGCCGCACCCCGTTACATCGAAGCGCGCCTCAGCAAGTTCGCCCTCGAGACGGTCTTCAACCCGAAGACCACCGAGTGGATGCTCTCCTACGACGGCCGCAAGAAAGAGCCTATCCACCTGCCTATCAAGTTCCCGCTCCTTCTCGCGCAGGGCGTGGAGGGCATCGCGGTGGGACTCAACTCGAAGATACTGCCCCACAACTTCAACGAACTGTGCGATGCCTCGCTGGCGTACCTCCGTGGCGAGGAGTTCCAACTCTACCCCGATTTCCCCACGGGCGGCGAGATTGACGTCAGCCGCTACAACGACGGCGAGCGCGGCGGAGTCATTCGCATTCGTGCCAAGATACAAAAGGCAGATGACAACCGCACACTGATAATCAGCGAGATACCCTACGGTACGACCACCACCAAAATCATAGAGACCATCCTTCGTGCCAACCAGAAAGGCAAAATCAAGGTGCGCAAGGTGGACGATTTCACCGCCGAAGAGGCGAAGATTGTGGTGCAACTCGCCCCGGGCAGTTCGTCCGACAAAGCCATCGACGCACTCTATGCCTTCACCGATTGCGAGGTGAACATCTCGCCCAACTGCTGTGTGGTGCAGAACAAAAAACCTATCTTCACCAATGTCAGCGAACTCCTGCGTCTCAGCACCGACAACACACGCGCCCTGCTCAAATGGGAACTCGAGATACAGAAAGCCGAACTCGAAGAGCAGTATTTCTATACCTCACTCGAGAAAATCTTCATCGAGAACCGCATATATAAGGAAGAAGGCTACGAAAACGCACCCAACAAGGACAAACTGGTGGCTTTCGTGGACAAGGCACTCACCCCGTGGAAGGCGCAACTCATTCGCGAGGTGCGCCGCGAGGATATCGAACGTCTCTTCGACATCCGCATGATTCGCATCACACGCTTCGACTCCAAGAAGGCGGACGAACTCATGCGCGACCTTGACCGCAAAATCAAGGACACCATCCGCAACCTCAACCACCTCACCGACTACACCATCGCATGGTTCCAATCGCTCCGTGAGAAGTACGGCGCACGCTATCCGCGCCGCACCGAGGTGCGTAACTTCGCCAATATCAACATCAAGACTGTCGTCGAAGCCAACGAGAAACTCTACATCAACCGCGCCGAAGGTTTCATCGGCACGGGGCTGAAGAAGGACGAGTTCCTCTGCAACTGCTCCGACATCGACGATGTCATCATCTTCCACAAGGACGGCAAGTACAAGATTGTCAAGGTGGCGGACAAACTCTTTGTCGGCACCGACATCCTGCATATCGACATCTTCCGCAAGAACGACCAGCGGACCATCTACAACGCCATCTATCGCGACGGCAAGAACGGCATCTATTTCATGAAGCGGTTCGCCGTCACCGGTATTGCGCGCGACAAGGAGTACGACCTCACGCAGGGCAAACCGGGCTCCAAAGTGGTCTATTTCACCGCCAATCCCAACGGCGAAGCGGAGGTTATTCGCGTGCAACTCAAGCCCGCTCTCCACCTCAAAAAGGTCGAAGTCACCAAGGACCTCAGCGAGTTGGCCGTCAAGAGCCGCACCGCACGAGGCAATGTGCTCACCAAGTACGAAGTCAAGTCCATCACGCTCAAGCAGAAGGGGCACTCCACCCTCGGCGGACGCAAGGTGTGGTTCGACCCCGATGTCTTGCGCATCAACTACGACGCGCAGGGCACCTACCTCGGCGAGTTCCGTGACGAAGACCGTATTCTCGTCATCACCACCACGGGCGACTACTACCTCACCACCTTCGAACTCACCGCGCATTTCGACCGGAATATCCTGCGCATCGAGAAGTTCAATGCCGACAAAGTCTGGTCGCTCGCGATGTGGAATGCCGACCTCGGTTACTACTACGGCAAGCGTTTCCAACTCGACGCGCAGCCCAAGTCGCAGAATATGCTCGGCGACAACAGCAGCAGCCGCATTGCGCTCCTCTCCGACCGCGAGGAAGCCACCTTCCGCCTTGTCTTCACCGATGAGACCAAACCCGATATGGACGTCATTATGTCCGATTTCATCGATGTCAAATCCCCGAAAGCCAAAGGCAAACGCTTCTCCACACTCGACATCGCCCGCATCGAAGACATCACTCCCGAACCCGAACCTGCCCCCACGGAAGACAACGATGAGGACGGCAACTCATCAGAGGAAAATGGCAACTCCCCCGAGAGCACAAACACCCCATCTGAAAATACCTCCGAACACACCCCTGCCTCCTCGGCAACCAACGCAACCAATGTAAATAGCGTAAACAACGCCGCAGGTGTACCTCTCACCATTACCAACGAAGTCCCCGAAGACAGCCGCCCCGTTGACGACCAACTCAGTCTCTTCTAACGCCGCCTTCTTGTCGGGTTAAGAGTAGGTGATTAATAGGTGATTAATAGGTGATTCCCGAGAGGTTGACCTGTGTTCGCTCTATCGTGTCCGAGCGTTGCCCATCACCCTCTCGCACAGGTCGTGATAGAAACGCATATACGCCTCTTCGGAGATAGCATCGGGGGCTGTCAGTACCACCAGCGGGTGCGGCTGATAGCCCTCTCTGTATGCGGGGTGGCGGTGTGTGTATGGGTTCGTCCGGAACCCGCAATGCGTATAGAACCGCAGCCGCGCCGCAGACACCTCGTTCACTATCGGGTCTATCTCAAGG
>DLLA01000090.1:0-3599 GCA_002479035.1 Bacteroidales bacterium UBA7574
GGTATCAAAGAAAGGGTCGTTTTTGTGATACCACGGTAGAGGAGGCGTTATGCGGCATGGATAGGCGATTGGAGGGGTGCAAACGAGGAATTGACGTGGGAAGTAGAATAGGGAATGAACAGCCGAAAAACAAAGGGTAGTAAATAGCGGTGGATAAAGGTGTTGGGATAATGGGCGATGGAGCGGCTGCGAAGGGGTTAAGGAATGGATAAATCTAATACTCAATGATAACAACAAGGCTGATACACATCTTTGGGGTCGCTATGTGCATAATGGTCTCTGTGCGTAGGGCGATGTGTCGCTTTGGCAGACGGAAGGTGGAGTGCAGTGGTGATAAGTCAGCAGATTCCCTTGTCGATGAGCCGCGAAGTATGGCTGCAAAGTTTAGATTCGAAACAATTTGCAGACAACATATTTATTAACCAAAAACATCAAGCTTATGAAGAAAAAAGTCGCTTGTTTACTGATTGCAGCGTTGGTTGCAATGGTAAATCTCAAGGCTCAGGTCATTGTCTTGTCCGAGAGTTTTGAGAATGGAATACCGGCAGGGTGGACCCAGGAGAATGTAGTGGGTAACCAGGCTTGGGCGACCGAGACAGCCCCGAAGGACGCATTGGCGTATCCGGATGGTGCCGTGTCGGGCTTCGGACGTGCTGCGCTACGCAACACGACGGGTGAATCAAAGGGGTACAAAACACGCCTCATCTCACCCGTGATGAATTTAGACACTGTTTTCCAGCCTATCTTGCGCTACTATCACGCTCAAGCCAAGTGGACGGCAGACTTCGATACACTGCGTGTGTACTACCGTGTGTCTGAGAGCAGCAACTGGGTGCTGTTGCAAGAGTTTGTGCAACCCATCCAGACATGGATAAAAGAAACAGTAGAACTCCCCCGAGTGAGCAAAGCCTATCAGGTATGCTTTGAGGGTAGCGAAAATCTGGGACGCGGTATTGTGCTGGACAGCGTGGTTGTGCGCTCGAAACCCGAGTGCACCATTCCGCATGATATGACCGTCACCAATATGCATAAGAGTGAGGTCACGCTCAACTGGCTTGCCAGTTTCGATGCTGTCAACTTCCATGTGATTGTTGCCAAGACGGACAATATGTTCGACCTTGGAGAGACGGATATTGAGGCTGCCAAGGCAAGCGGACTTATCATCAAAGATACCATCGTCGGTGGTATGGAGTACTCCGTGAAACTGACAGGGTTGGAAGGCAAGACCAACTACGTGGCATTTGTGCGGTCGCTTTGTGAGAACGAGAATAGTGATTGGGGAACATTCCAGTTCTATATGAAAGCCATTGAGAGCCTGCCTTATCACGAGGATTTCGACTTGCCCGCATCTTCCACAATAGCACAACATCAGGATTGGACGTATGGCACCGACCTTACGATTACAGCACCATACATCAATGTAAACCAATCGGCTACAGTGGCAAAGTATTTTGTCCGCAGCGGTTATGCATTGTGCTTTGCCGGCAAGACGCCTCCTGGGCAGAATGCAAACATAGCAGGCAAAAACTTTGCGTATGCGGCTACGCCTATGATAGACGTGGACGATATCAGCACTTGCCAAGTAAGTTTCTGGGGGTCGTTGGGCAACTATGGTCCGTACAAGACCAACGCACGTGCAATACTCGTGGGTGTGATGGATGACCCTGACGATATCACCACTTTTGTGACAGTGGATACGGTTAAAATGTGGCGTTACGCTACCTACGAGAATGTGATTGTTGACCTGTCGTCGTACATGGGAAACGGCCAATACGTGGCATTTGTCAGTCAGTTTGACGAGCCTAACCAGTTCTATATTGATGACTTGACCATAGAGGTTACACCTGCAGTACCTACTGTTACTGATATCCAAGTAGTACCCCTTGCAATGGGTGCTGATATGACTTGGAAGAACGTGGCTTCTGCGTATAATGTGCTGATTTCGACCGAGAGTGCGGATGATGCCACAACGATTGCTGCAGACAAACGAGTGGTGGAAGCCAAGACTGCTTCGGCTGCTTACACGGCAACCGGTCTGACAGAAGGTACGCAATACTACGCTTATGTGCAGGCGGATGGCGGCAAATGGTCTGCACCTAAACCGTTTACCACTTCCTACAAGCAAACATTGCCGATGAAATTCGGTTTTGAGACGGCAGAAGGAACTATCACGATAGGTACTTCTACAACCAAGTATCCGAAGTATGTAGGGGTACACTCCACAGCGAGCGATTATCCGAAGTTTGAAACGTCCAAATCCAAAGCAAATAGCGGTGTGCAAGCATTGACCTACTCTTTGGAGGTCGGGCGTGATGCGTGGATTACGTTCCCCGTTCAGGATTCGGCAATACAGGACTTGGAAATGGAGTTCTATCTACGTGCAAATTCAACATCGTACAAAAATACAGAAGTAACAGTCGGGGTAATGACGAATCCTGAGGATTTAACCACCTTTGTAGCAGTAGAGTCTTTCCCTACGGCAGTAGCCACTTTTACTTTGTGCTATACTGATTTCCTCTCTTACACCGGCAATGGTAAGTATATCGCTATCCGTTGGACAGAGAATGAAGCAGGCGGGGCTACCGGAACAAACGCAAAATCTTATCCTATTCTGGATGATGTTACCATTGATGTGCTTTCCAATTGCGTAGTGCCTAAGTTGGGCGTGAAAGATGTTACTGCTTCCACAGCCACATTGGAATGGACAGCACGCAACATGCAATCGTTCCATATTGTGGTCGATACAGACGGCAGCAAGACAGAAAACGACTTGACAGCGGCTCTAAAATCGCCTGCTACGGTAGTATATACTGACACACTCAATGGCGTAAATGAGTTTACCATCCCCGCAGACGAACTGCATTGGGGACGTACTTATTATGCATATATCCGTTCTGCGTGTGGTGAAAACGAGAATAGTTACTGGAGCCGTCCTGTGGAGTTTACCCTGGGTACGCCGGATGCTATTCCATTGTCCTATACGGAAGATTTTGACTACTATGGTGCAGGTGTCGGTACGATGGCTGCAGGCTGGTACGTAGCAACTATAGACAACTATCCGCAACTCAGCACTTCTGCCAAGTATAGCAGTACAGGCAGCAAGAGCAACTATGCCGGTGTCTATTTCAAGAGCGCAGGTCCCGACCGTGCCGGCAAATTGTTTGCACCGATATTGGATACCGACAATTATGGTAAAGTAAAAGTGTCATTCTGGGCAAAGAAAGGAGACAATATCACAGGTAACGACTCTTTGCGCATTGGTGTTGCTAATCAGGCTGATACGAATGCTGTCATTACTTGGTTGGATACAATCGCTATGCCAGCGACCGGACAATTTGACAACTACTACAGCGTCAATCCGCAATGGACTGCTGCTATGGGCAAGTACTTTGTTTTCCAACAATACTGCTACAATGGCGTAACAACACGTAAGATATATGTGGATGATATCCGGTTTGAGAGCATCAACAACATTGCGCCTTTCGGTATCAAGACAGAAGATGCAGGTGACAATAGCGTTACTATCTCGTGGCTGGGCGAATCAGAGAAAGGCTGGAAACTGTGGGTAACTACCGAAAAGATTGACACCGACAAGTTGG